>CALKIW010000032.1 GCA_937995875.1 uncultured Bacteroidales bacterium
TAGTTATATGTTAATCTTACTGTTGTAGATTGAGTGGTTTATGGTATTTCTTCAATCGGTGTGGTAGTTTTCGTGAAATTCAACCAGCGCAAAGTTAAGCATTCTTTTAGTTTTGGCAGTAACCAAATGTCTCCAACTGGGGTACATTTTGTTAACACCACCAATAAGTATTAAGTTTACGCAACATTATGGTATGTAGAAGCACACCTCTTTATCGTTTACAGCATACCGATAAAAGGAAATGTTTTTCATGAAACAAACAGGTGTTCGAAACAAAGATGACACCAACACCCGACAACGACATTCGAAAAGAGCATACCGACACGGCCTTAAGCCCGGCATCAGTCGGGCTCAAGTATCATCCATCAATAGGTTAATCGTGAAAAAGAAGTCTATTCGCTGTATTTGAAAGATGTGAAGTCGGCATACCCTTCCCCTTCAACATACATTCCCATCGTCACGCCCGTGAATCCTCCCGCAACCTCCGTGCTCAACAGCGAGCAATTCTGCCGTGCCACCTCTGTGTATGCTCCCTGATCCAAGGCATAACAGAAATAATACATCAGTCCATCACTCGTTACACGCAACCTTAACTGCTGCGCGTCTGAAGGAATTCGGGAGTCTACGCCGTTATGGTTACATGGGGCCAGAAGCGACTTCAACCTGCACGACACATTGACCGACTTTCCATCGGTGTAGAAATCCATGTGACCATCGTGAATCTGATAGACGGAAAGTCCTGCACGAAGATTGTTGTTGGCGGGCTGCCCTGCCTGTTCGCGCAACGACTTCAAACTGATCGTTGTTTCCATAACGATGTTGGCAGCACATTGACGAACTCCCAGATAGGTGGGCTGTTTGTTTTCCGTAAGCGTGCCGTGTCCCACAAGGCGGAGCCGGCCACCTCCTATTTTATAATGGCTTTCTATGGGATTCTGGAGCCTTACGAAGGAAACGCCCAAATCGCTTAATGACTTTTCCTGAAAATCAGTTTCTACTGAAGCATCAAACCCGGAGACTATCCCCGCAGTTGGAAACGACGAGAACAATGGAGCATGGGCAACCGTCATAACCGTATCAATAGGATTACCGCCATTCACTATCGGCCACTCATCCCATTCCACCGGCGCCAGACACGTTTCTCTGCCGAGATGATGATAGTTTCCTCCGAAGTTGCGATAAGCCAGGAACATGACCCACCATTGGCCGTATTGGTCCTGAACAAAGTCACCATGCCCAGTGCCCTGTATCTGCATACTCTCGCCCTTAGCATTGCAGTTGGTGAGTATCGGATTCTGAGGACAGCCCTCATAGGGGCCTTCAATATTCTTGCTACGCGCTATGGTGAGCTGATGGGCAAGCTCTGTTCCACCCTCCGAAATAAGCAAGTAGTAATACCCATCCTTTTTATATATATGGGGACCTTCGGGGTATCTTCCACCCGTTCCCCTCCACAGCGGGCGACTCGGAGTGAGTTGTTTGCCACTTTCATAGTCGATTTCACACAGCATGATGACACCATCGGGATTGCTCACCATATAACATTTGTCGTCTTCAAAATACAGAGAGGGGTCGATGCCTTGCTGTTCAAGCCATATCGGCTCGCTCCAAGGGCCACGCGGATGCTCGGCCTTCACCATAAAATTGCCACCGTTGCCCACATTGGTAGTTATCATATAGTAGACACCCTTATGATAACGTATAGTGGGAGCATAGATGCCCAACCATGAAGTGGCACCGTCCAGAGGCAACTGGGACGGGCGGTCGAGCACGTTGCCTATCTGTTCCCAATGCACCAAATCCCTGCTGTGGAAGATGGGAACGCCCGGAAAATAATGGAATGATGAATTAACCGCATAGAAATCGTCGCCCACCCTGCACACACTGGGGTCGGGATGGAATCCGGGAATCACGGGATTGGAAAAACTTTGTGCCCATGCGCCTAACCAACTACATAGCATGAGCATTATCAGTAAATTTCTTAAGATTTTCATTGTTATAATAGATTTTTATTGTAATTAGTTGTAAATATAAGCATCATTAACATTGCAAATATATAAAAAATTCAAAACATACACATCAAATTCTTCTATTTTTTGTAAATTTGCTACAAAATTATTAAACCTATATATTACTAAATTTATGAAAAAAATGTTTTTAACAGCAGCAATGGCCTCCTTTATAGGAATTGGCAATGCACAAAGTGTGAAGCCTGCTATTCCCCAAGACCCAACGATTGAGAAAAATGTTGAGCGATGGATCAGCAAGATGTCACTTGACGAAAAGATTGGGCAAATGCTCGAATTGGGCATAGACTGCTTTGGCAAAATGGAAGTTGTGAATCCCAAACTGGACCGCAGCAAGATGCGCAACAAGCTATTGGAAGCGGGATTCAAGGATGAAGAGATAACCAAACTGATGCGTATGAAAGACGCAGAAGTGATCAAGGCTCTTGAGAAATACAATCTCGACATCTATACCGGCGACACGAAAATGGAGTGGAAGCTCAACGAGCATACGCTCGACACCGTCATCCAAAAATATAAGATAGGCTCCATTCTCAATGCGCCCGCCACGCGTGCGCAGACCATAGAGACCTGGCAGCATATCATCACTACCATACAGGAGAAATCGATGAAATACATCGGTATTCCCAGCATATATGGTCTGGACCACAATCATGGTGTTACCTATGTTCAGGATGGTACGATATTTCCACAGCCCATCAACGTTGCCGCCTCTTTCAACACCGAGATTGCCAAGGTCGGTGCACAGATCACGGCCTATGAGAGCAGGGCAGCCAACTGTCCCTGGGTGTATAACCCTACCATTGACTTGAGCCGCGACCCACGCTGGCCACGTATATGGGAGAGCTTCGGCGAAGATGCCATCGTGAACGCACGCATGGCCGAAGCCCAGATTCAAGGGTATCAGGGTGACGACCCCAACCATCTGGGAAAATACAACGTAGCCACCAGCGTGAAGCACTATTTTGCCTACGGCGCGCCATTCTCCGGAAAAGACAGGACACCCGCAATCATCTCACCCGCGATGCTGCGTGAAAAATATTTTGAGCCGTTCAGACATGCCATACAAGCCGGCGCACTGACCATCATGGTAAACTCTGCTTCGGTAAACGGTGTGCCTCTCCATGCCAGTTACGAATATCTGACCAAATGGCTGAAAGAAGACCTCAACTGGGACGGCATGATCGTGACCGACTGGGCCGACATCAACAACCTATATACCCGCGAACGCGTGGCCAAGGATAAAAAGGATGCCATTCGCATTGCCATCAATGCAGGAATCGACATGAGCATGGACCCCTACAGCGTCGATTTCGCCATTCTGCTCAAGGAACTTGTGAATGAAGGTGCTGTGAAGATGAGCCGAATAGACGATGCCGTGCGTCGCATCCTGAGATTGAAATATCGTCTGGGACTGTTCGACAACCCCAACACCGGCGGCAAAGACTATAAGAAATACGGCAGCGAAGAGTTTGCACAAAAAGCCTTGGCAGCTGCTGAAGAAACTGAAGTGTTGCTGAAGAACGAAGACAACATCCTGCCGCTGGCCAAGGGAAAGAAAATTCTGCTCACCGGCCCCAACGCCAACCAGATGCGCTGTCTCAATGGCGGTTGGACCTACTCATGGCAAGGCTCAAGGGTGGAAGATCTCGCAGAGCAATACAACACCATCTATGAGAGCCTCTGCAACAAATACGGCAAAGACAATGTCATGCTTGAGCAAGGTGTAACCTACAACGAAAACGGATCGTATTGGGAAGAAAACACACCCGAAATAGACAAGGCCGTAGACAAGGCTCAGGCTGCCGACGTGATCATTGCCTGCATCGGAGAAAACAGCTACTGTGAAACCCCCGGCAATCTTACCGACCTTACACTCTCAAAAAATCAACGCGATTTGGTGAAGGCTTTGGCCAAGACCGGCAAACCCATCATACTCATACTGAACGAGGGACGCCCTCGCATCATTGCCGACATAGAGCCGCTGGCCAAGGCTGTGGTAAACGTGCTGTTGCCCGGAAACTATGGTGGCGACGCTTTGGCCAATCTGCTGGCCGGCGATGCCAACTTCAGCGCAAAAATGCCATATACCTACCCGAAGGAAATCAACTCCCTGATTACCTACGATTATAAGGTGAGCGAGGAGGTTTCGACGATGGCCGGCGCATACGACTACGATGCCAAGGTTACCCAACAATGGCCATTCGGTTTCGGACTGAGCTATACCACCTATGCTTATGACAACCTGAAGGTGAACAAATCATCATTCAGTGCTGCCGACGACCTCATCATCAGTGTTGATGTGAAGAACACGGGCAACCGTGTAGGTAAAGAAAGCGTGCTGCTCTATACCAGCGACCTTGTTGCATCGGTTACACCGGATTCCCGACGACTGCGTGCCTTCCAAAAAATTGAACTCCAACCCGGAGAGGTGAAGACCGTGAGTTTCACACTGCCAGCTAAAGATATGGCCTTTGTTGGAGCCGATGGGAAATGGATATTGGAAGAAGGCGAATTTGTGATTTCGGTTGGCGGACAGAATCAGAAGGTAAACTGCACTGAAACCAAGAAATGGGAAACGCCAAACATCTGATCATCATCGGAAAAGGCAAACAGAAAAATCTGAAATAGCATAGCATTTTTCATACAAGCGACCTCACCTATGTCTGCACGTCAGACAGTGGTGAGGTCGCTTTCGTTACAGACAAATTCGACGCTTATGCCTACAGTTGCTCAAACGAGTATTGACCGATAAAAAAAAGAAGCTAAAGTAACCTACATCGAGATTTTTCTTTACAAAGTGCCCTGCAAAACTTGCATATTTAAAAACAAAAATATTTCCGTCCGAAATTCGCGAAAAATTACAAAATTATTAACTTGCTGATAATCAATGTGTTTCACGATAACAACCTGATGATCCGAATTTTAGCATCTGCGGTTGCATATCAAACGGTACAGCCGATAAGCCCTTATCATGGTGCGGAAAAGGCTCACTCGCACAGCCATCAAGCCTTAAACGCACCGCGATAAGAATGCAAACGCGTTGTCCTTGCAATTTTCGCGTCGCCAAAGTTAATTTTGATGGACAGAACATAGCCCTTTTTGCGCTGGATGCTTCGAAAATAATCTCTGAAAAACAGTAAACTAAGTTTACATCAAAAGAGAGTTTGCAGAGCAATGTTTCACATGATGCACACATTATTCCATCCCACAAAAGATGGCCAAATAGCGTCCAAATAAGTCATATAATCGGTTATGAAGATGATTTCTGAAAGACCGAATTGCATCATTCCGATTAAAGTCCGTCCAAACCATTTAAATATCAACAAGTTAAACTATTGACTTTTGATTCAAATCAAAATATCACACGTTTTGAAAACTTTACAACGTCAATGTCTTGGTAATATCAATGAATGGTCTTATATTTGCACCGACTATTAGAAAAATATATACATATAGTAAGGATAACAAAGGGAGTAAACACGAGCTCCCGAATTAAAAGAAAGGAAAAATTATGGTAGTATTAATGATTATTTTAGCAGTTACCGCAGCTATTGCAGCTCAGCAACTGAAAGACAACAATCACGTAAGCATGGGCAACTAAAAAGCCCATGAACAATTAGAGAGAAAAGAGAGAAGATTAAATTATAAAACAGTAAAAAGATTGGATTTAACAATGGATAATATGAACAAGATAATGATAAAGATGCTTAAGAAGCTGATTAATAGTTATAAAGAGTGTATGCAGATCTATGGCGACGCCCTGCTGAGAGGTGGCTCATACGGCTGCGCATAAATAAACATCTCCCCAAGCACATTTACTAAAATGGCTTGGGGAGATTTCTTTTCTTTATATTTTGTCTAATGCCTGCTGAATATCATCAATAATATCTTCTACTGCCTCTATTCCGACCGACAACCTGATTAAATCCGGAGCAATGCCCGCTTCGATCAACTGCTCGTCTGATAATTGACGATGCGTGTGACTTGCGGGATGCAATACGCAAGTGCGGGCATCTGCCACATGGGTTACAATATTCACAAGTTTCAGCGAATCCATGAATTTAACGGCAGTTGCCCTGTCTCCCTTCAAACCAAAAGAAAGGACGCCACAAGAGCCATTGGGTAAATATTTCTGACCAAGTTCGTAATTCTTGTTATCTTTCAAACCGCAATAATTGACCCACGCCACACGATCATCGTCGTGCAGGAATTCTGCTACAGCCTGTGCGTTCTTGCAATGTTGCAGCACACGAAGATGGAGCGTCTCCAAACCTATGTTCAACAAGAACGAATTTTGCGGAGCGGGAATTGATCCCAAATCTCGCATGAGCTGGGCAACCAGCTTTGTCATGTAGCCCATTTTGCCAAAGTCCTTGGTATAGGTAAGCCCGTGATACGATTCGTCCGGCTGGCATAGTCCCGGATATTTGTCGGCATGGGCACTCCAATCGAAGTTGCCACTGTCTACAACAACGCCTCCCACCTGTGTGGCATGGCCATCCATATACTTTGTAGTGGAATGGGTTACGATGTCTGCGCCCCATTCGAAAGGACGGCAGTTGATGGGAGTGGCAAACGTGTTGTCAACGATTAACGGCACTCCGTTCTTATGCGCCACGCGCGCAAACTTCTCGATGTCTAAGACGTTGCAGCCGGGGTTGCTGATAGTTTCGCCGAACAAAACTTTGGTGTTCGGACGGAAAGCCTTCTGAATTTCTTCCTCCGAAGCCTCCGGATTGACAAAGGTACATTCAATGCCCAGCTTTTTCAGCGTAACACCTAACAGATTGTAGGTGCCCCCATAGATTTCTGTAGATGCAACGATATGTGCACCGGCTTCGCAGATATTGAACACGGCATAAAAATTAGCAGCCTGTCCGCTTGAGGTGAGCATGGCACCAATTCCCCCCTCCAATGCGCATATTTTCCTGGCTACGGCATCGTTGGTAGGATTTTGCAAACGAGTATAGAAATAACCCTCCTTCTTCAAATCAAAAAGCATGGCCATTTCTTCTGTATTGTCATATTTGAATGTAGTACTCTGGATAATCGGCAACACTCGCGGCTCACCATTTTTCGGCTGCCAGCCGCCCTGTACGCATAATGTTTCTCTTTTCATACAATTTTGTTTATTATAATTCAATGCAAAAGCAAAGTAACTAATAAAAAATGGAAAAAACAAGCTCGTTTGATATTTATTACTTGCAAAATCGAAAATTAAATGCTATATTTGCTTTGAATAATTATTATACAATAGGTGTTTAAAATAAACGAGTATAGGATTACCCGTTTGCTTCTTTGATTAAACAGTTGTCTCCAAGCTGTTCCGTCATCGGACCTTTGTCTTTCGACAGCCACCGCAATGCTCTTTTTTCAAGACAGAAAGCAGCATGGAAACAGGGCTGAATATATTGAGAAATAATGATGAATGTCACCCGTACAGGAGACATTTAGTACCTGCTTATTCTTTAACAAACGTTATTATTGCATATATTATCATAACAGATTCTTTATTCTGGTTTTTTATTACTATATTATGTTCGCTTTTGAATAATTTATGATTATTCAGGGCTTTATGGTACTATTTTATAAAGGATAAGACAACTTTTTTATAAGCATGAGACAACTTAAGATACAGAAAAGTATAACAAATCGTTCAAGTGAGGCATTAGATAGATATCTTGTTGAGATAGGGCGCGCGCCCCTGATCTCTATCGACGAAGAGATAGAACTGTCTCAAAAGATTAAAAAGGGAGGAAGAGAGGGGAGGCGAGCAAAGGAGAAGCTTATCACCTCCAACCTGCGTTTTGTTGTTTCCGTGGCCAAGCAATACCAACATCAGGGACTGTCGCTGACAGACCTTATCAATGAAGGTAACATAGGACTGATCAAGGCTACTGAGAAATTCGATGAAACACGAGGGTTCAAATTTATCTCGTATGCGGTATGGTGGATTAGACAGAGTATTCTCCAAGCCATTGCCGAGCAGAGTCGCATTGTAAGACTGCCTTTGAATCAGGTGGGCACATTGAGCAAAATTAATCAGGAGATTAACAAGTTTGAGCAAAAGCACGAACGTCGGCCAAGCACTCAGGAAATTGCAGAGGCCATCGATGTAGAGGCTGGTAAAATCAAACAGAGCATGATGGCTGATGGGCATCATGTAAGTATCGACGCGCCTTTTCAGGAAGACGAAACCAATTCTATGGCAGACATCATGGCCAGCGGAGACGACAGCCGGACGGACAGACGGGTGGACCATGAAAGTATGGCTCAGGAACTCAACAGCGTGCTTGAGAGTGTGCTGAAAGAAAGAGAGAGCTTCATTGTAAAAAAGTGTTTCGGCATAGGTTGTAATGAGTTGGGACTTGAAGAGATTGGAGATCGGTTAGGCCTAACCAGAGAACGTGTGCGCCAAATAAGGGAAAAGAGCATTGCCAAGCTGCGGGAAAGTGGGAATATTAAAATTTTGATGAAGTATCTGGGATAACAATAGATATCGATAAGCCTTTGCAACAAGATGACAGGGTTGGGCATTTGATGTTTTACATTGTGCTGCAAACTTTCCTCTAAAGAAAGATATAAAATTCTTTACTCAACCCACCTGAGTTTCGGAGATTTTATGTAAGTTTGCACAAAACAAAGATAAGAAATGTCTGTATGGATTGTACCATCATTTCAATACGGACAATGCAATATCACCTTGTTCAATAACTACGAGTTGTTTTCACATGCAGATAGACATCAAACATTTGGTAAAATCCTTTGGAGAGAAAACCGCTGTCAATATTCCAGAGTTTTCTATTCAACAAGGTGAAATTCTTGGCTTGGTAGGTAACAACGGGGCGGGTAAAACCACCCTGTTTCGGCTTATGCTCGACTTGCTGCAGGCCGATGAAGGAGAGGTTGTTTTCACACCGCAAACAGACAATCCGGAGTGCCCATCGAAACCTATTAATCCTGCCTTGTCGGAAGATTGGAAAAACATGACGGGCGCATACATTGACGAAGGCTTCCTTATAGACTTTCTCACTCCTGAAGAATACATGGACTTTATTGCCAAAGTCAATGGCGCAGAAGCCATAGACTGGGGAAACATAGAAGACAGCCCGATTAGGAAATACTTATCATTCACCAATGGCGAGCTATTCGGGCAAGACAAATATATACGTCATTTCAGCGCCGGAAACAAGCAGAAAATAGGAATCTTATCCGTTCTCTTCACCCAACCTCAACTCGTAATTCTTGACGAGCCGTTCAATTTTCTGGATCCTTCAGGACAAAACATTCTCAAAAAGATGCTGATTGATTATCACGACTCAACAGGAGCAACAATCCTGATAAGCAGTCATAATCTGCAACATACCGTCGATATCAGCACTCGAATAGCCCTGCTCGAACACGGAGAAATCATAGAAGACCTACCAAACGAGCATGGTAGTGCCAAAGAAGCATTAGAAGAATATTTCAAAGTATAGCCGCTTGTGGAAACCATTTTTGAGGCTTCCATAAACGGCTATATGCGATATACCATGCGGAAACATCTTCGTCCACTAAGTTTGCTTGTTGATTTTTAGCATCTTTCAATAAAAAGTAGTAATTTTGCGCTATATATTATAACAATCTATATTCAAAAATATGTATAGAACAAATACTTGTGGAGAGTTGCGTCTCGCTGATGCCGGCAAAGAAGTTACACTTGCCGGATGGGTGCAGCGCACTCGTAAACTGGGTGGTATGACCTTTGTCGATCTCCGTGACCGCTACGGTATCACTCAGTTTGTCTTCAATGAGGCTGACAACAAAGAACTTTGTGACAGAGCAAACAAATTAGGACGCGAATACTGTGTCCAAATAAAGGGAACTGTTTTTGAACGTCAGAGCAAGAATCCCAAAATGGATACTGGTGACATTGAAGTGATCGCCAAGGAACTCAACGTGCTTAGTTCGTCGCTCACTCCGCCGTTTACCATCGAGGAGAACACCGACGGGGGCGATGATTTGCGCATGAAATATCGCTATCTGGACCTGCGTCGGGCTGTTGTCCGCAAAAATATGGAGTTGCGCCACCGCATGACTATTCTCATCCGCAATTTCCTTGATTCCAAAAATTTCATGGAAGTGGAAACCCCCATTCTGATTGGATCGACACCCGAAGGAGCTCGTGACTTCGTTGTTCCCTCGCGTATGAATCCGGGACAGTTCTATGCCCTCCCCCAAAGTCCACAGACTTTGAAGCAGCTGCTCATGGTGGCCGGATTCGATAGATACTTCCAGATAGCCAAGTGTTTCCGTGATGAAGACCTCCGTGCCGACCGCCAACCGGAGTTTACACAAATCGACTGTGAGATGAGTTTTGTCGATCAAGACGACGTTATCAACCTATTCGAAGATATGGCACGCCATCTTTTCAAGGAAATTCGCGGCGTAGAGCTTCCCAAACTCCAGCAAATGACATGGCATGAAGCCATGAAACGTTACGGATCGGACAAGCCTGACCTCCGTTTCGGGATGGAGTTTGTTGAACTGAAAGAGGCTTTCCGCGACAAGGGAGACTTCTCTGTGTTCAATGAAGCTGCTTATATCGGCGGAATATGTGTACCCGGATGTGCCAACTACAGTCGCAAGCAGCTCAACGAACTCACCGACTTCGTAAAGCGTCCGCAAGTGGGTGCCAAGGGCTTAGTATATATAAAGTACAATGAGGATGGCTCTGTCAAGAGTTCCATTGATAAGTTCTACACCTCCGAAATACTGGTAGACATCAAGAAAGAAATGGGTGCTAAAGATGGAGACCTCGTATTGATTCTCTCCGGTGACAATGCCAACAAAACGCGTGTGCAACTTTGCAGCCTGCGTTTGGAGATGGGCGAACGTCTCGGATTGCGCGACAAGAACGTCTTTAAATGTCTTTGGATAATCGACTTCCCATTGTTTGAGTGGAGCGATGAAGAACAGCGCCTCATGGCAACTCATCATCCTTTCACCATGCCCAACCCTGATGACATTCCCCTACTCGATGAGCATCCGGAACAAGTGCGTGCCAAAGCTTACGACTTTGTATGCAACGGTATCGAAGTGGGTGGCGGCAGCATCCGTATCCACGACACGCAACTGCAAGAAAAAATGTTTGAAGTGCTCGGCTTCACCCGTGAAAGCGCAGAGGCTCAATTTGGCTTCTTGATGAATGCCTTTAAATACGGTGCTCCACCCCATGCCGGATTAGCCTTCGGTCTCGACCGTTTCGTGAGCATTATGGCTGGTCTCGACAGTATTCGCGACTGCATTGCATTCCCCAAAAACAATAGCGGGCGCGATGTAATGCTTGACGCTCCTTCTGCCATCGACACCAAACAACTCGATGAGTTGCAGATTAAGCTCAACCTTAAAGCATAACGACAAGGTTTCTGCTTAGTTTATTACAGAAACCGTTTACATAACAACAACTCCCGTTTATCCTATACAGATAAACGGGAGTTGTTGTTATAAGGTATGTGTCAGGTCAATATTCAACCCACGTCATGTTGTTTCATCCGACACAAACACAATATCTTCTATCAATGAGAAATGCTAAAAATCTTGGTGAGAGATGCTACGGAGTTCAACGAGAAATACCACTGTTTCCAACGATAAATTCTACAGAAAGAAGCCTTGCGCTCATTAACGCATATAGAGATAGCGCTTGATGGAGCGCTTGGGCGTTTTAGCAAACTCCTCCTCGTTCAGTTCAATAGCATTGAGACGGCAATAGGATGGCAGAATCGCATTGAGAAGTTGCTTGTTTTCTTCCATAATCTCCATCAGATTATCATTATTATAACCCTTCTCATTAGCCGCTTCGTAGTCCGGATAAACCAATCCCACGAGCTTTTCACCTTCTTGAATCACAACGCTTTCACTCACCATATTCATTGAATTGAGCTTATCCTCAATTTCTTCCGGATATATATTCTGCCCGTTTGAGCCCAACAGCATGTTCTTGGAGCGTCCCTTGATAAACACATTGCCATCAGCATCCATCAGGCCAAGGTCTCCGGTATGGAACCATCCGTCCTTATCTATGCACTCCTTAGTGGCTTCCTCGTTTTTATAATAACCCAACATCACGTTAGGTCCTTTGACGAAAATTTCTCCCGGTACAGTCTGAGGATTATGGCTGTCTATCTTCACCTGCATGTGTAACGCGGCTTTTCCACACGATCCGGGCACAAAATCTTTGTAGTCTGCATAGCAAATAATCGGGGCACATTCCGTTGCTCCATATCCCACCGTGTAGCGGAAACCTATCTGGCTGAGGAAAGTTTCCACCTCCTGACTGAATGCTGCTCCACCGACAATTACTTGATAGAAGTTTCCTCCGAAAGCGTTGGTTACTTCCTCGCATACCTTCTCGAAGATTTTACGATTGATTCCCGGCAACTTCAACAACAGTTGAATTTTAGGATCCTGTATCTTTGGGAACACCTTCTTACGGATAATCTTCTCAATAATCAATGGAACAGAAACGATAAGCTTAGGCTTGACCTCCGCAAAAGCTTTCGCAATGATCACTGGAGACGGCACACGATTCAAATAATAGATATGGCATCCATTGATAAATTCAAAGATGAACTCAAATGCCAAACCATACATGTGGGCCATAGGCAATATGCTTATCACATTATCGCCGGGCTTAATTTCATGCCCCAGCACATGTTCCGCGAAATCATTATTGCTCCACAACGCACGGTAAGGCAGCATTACCCCCTTTGAGAATCCCGTTGTACCACTGGTATAATTGATGAGTGCAAGCTCCTCAGGATTGTTCTCATGATAATATTTCACATGTTCAGGACGAAAATACTTGGGATATTTCTTGCCAAACAACTCATTAAGGTGCTCACGGGCATAAGTTAGTTTATCGGTGCGCGATAGCTTTAAAGAATAGTCCGGAATATAAATAATACCTTCTAATTTAGGCATTTTGGTGGCATCTATTTCTGTTGCAACCACGTCGCCTACAAAAAGCAGCTTCGCATCCGAGTGATTCACGATGTTGTGAATCTGCTCAGCGGTGAACTCATGCAGTATGGGCACAGCGACAGCTCCATACGTCAGCACTGCCAAAAAAGCCGCAGCCCACGCAGCACTGTTTCTTCCTGCAAGGGCAATTTTGTCTCCACGTACCACGCCTGAATTCTCAAACATGATGTGCAGTTTCTCTATCTTCCTTGCCACATCATGATATTGCAGTGTTGCGCCTTTATAATCTGTTAGCGCATTACGGTTCCAATTCTCAATAATACTCTGTTGTATTCGATGGTTAAAACCCGTGTATTGTTCCATAGCAATTCAAATTCTGTTACGGCAGCTACTTGCATTATCAACAAGCAGTGCGATAACTATGTTTCGTTTTAATATAAATATCGTTTGATTGATTTTTTAACGCCTGCTCAAAATCTTGATTGCGGCGTCCGATTTCAATTATCTTGCAGAAAGACGATAGTTTTACACTCTGACCGTTTCTATTTTGCTCCGTCATACTCAACAAGTCGGCAGCGGTAGTAAAATCATACTGTACAGGCAACAAAACCGTCCCATACGTAACCATGTCCAGATATGCACATATCCGTATCGCTCTTTTGCAATCACCCAACGCACCTCTGGCACCACGTTTCAGACCATAACTCTCAAACATGATACGCGTCTTCTGAATCTTGCGAGCAACGCCACAATACTGTAGCGCAGCTCCCTTGTGACCTGTCAGGGATTCTTTGTCCCTGTTGGTGATCATTGTGTTTTCAATTAGAGCATTGAAACTCTGCACATTTCTCATTGCACATAGTTCTAAATTGTGTGCAAAGATACGATGTTAAATGCACATTTCCAAAAATAATGTGCAGTTTTTCCTTACATTTTTAATCTATATACAAGATTATAGTTCTGGCAATTATAATATAAAGCCCAATAACCGTTTGTCATCGGCAAACAACTTCTATATCGTGTAGCTTGACTGACAAACGGCTATTGGTTATTTTCCGTTCAAAATCTGCTTGATATGATTCCGCAATATGTGGTAAGCCGGCTGTGCCATATCCCCATGATTGAACCCATCCAACTCATAAAGATAGACTTTCTCGTTCCCACAGAGCTTCATCATGCGCCACAGATAGGCATTCTCCTCATAGCGGCCAAATAGTTCCTGCTCACGATCGCCGGTAATAAGAATCAGCGGAGCCACCATTTTGCGCACCCAATACAACGGTGCATATTCATCGACCGAAGGTTGAAGATTTCCCCGTCCGTTCATGTCGCGATGTGCAAAATGGGTAATCGTCTGCCCACTAAAGGGTATCAGTCCCCTGATGCTGTCGGCATCGACCTCGTATTTTGCCAGCCACTTCTTGTCCAAGCCGAGCATCATGGTGAGATAACCACCTGCCGAATGTCCGGAAACAAACACCTTTCGGGGACTTCCATTATATTCCCGTCCGTGTTTAATTACCCATGCAACGGCCTCCGCCGCGTCGTCAATGCACTCATCGACCCTGACCTTGGGCAGCAATCTATAGTTCACTCCGACAACAACCATCCCCCTGTTTTTCAACTGCGCCGGCAGTTCCTTTTGTCCACCAGTAAGTCCGCCACCATGAAACCAAACCACCACCGGGCAACCCTGCTTGTTTTCCGGATAGTATATATCCACCTTTAGCCGTTCGCGGGCATACGCATCCGTCTTCGAAGTATAAGATACGTTCGTCGCAACCTTATACGTTATGGAAGATTGCTGTGCATAAGAGACTGCTGTCCCGATCAGGGTCAGTAACGCAACAAGAAACTGTTTCATGATTACATGTATTGATTATAACATAATTGTAGGGCAGGCAGAGTGTAAACCCACACATCGTCCCGACTCTCCGCCTGCCCTTATTGCTTTGTTTAGTCTTCCATCAATTTCCGATAGCGACCTTTCTTGATGTCTTCGTTACCCAGTCTGCGAGCCTTATTGATTTCGTATTCCGAGTAGTCACCCTCAAAGTACACCACCTCGCCATTGCCTTCAAAAGCAAGGATATGGGTACATATACGGTCGAGGAACCATCGGTCGTGACTAATCACCACTGCACATCCCGCAAAGGCCTCCAAGCCCTCTTCCAGCGCGCGCAGCGTGTTCACGTCGATATCGTTGGTCGGCTCGTCGAGCAACAGCACGTTACCCTCCTGTTTCAGTGCCAACGCCAGTTGCAGTCGGTTACGCTCGCCACCCGACAACACTCCGCAGAGCTTGTTCTGGTCGGTGCCCGAAAAATTAAAACGCGACAGATAGGCACGGGCATTGACATCGCGGCCACCCATACGAATGGTCTCGTTGCCCTGCGAAATGACATCATAGACCGATTTGTTGGGGTCGATATCCTTGTGCTGCTGATCCACATAGGCCAGTTTCACGGTCTCTCCCACCTCAAACGTACCTCCGTCGGCTTGCTCCAAACCCATGATGAGACGGAAAAGCGTTGTTTTTCCCGCTCCGTTGGGACCAATCACACCCACAATACCATTGGGCGGAAGCATGAAGTTCAAGTCGTTGAACAGCACTTTCTCGCCATAGGCTTTCTTCACGTGCTGTGCTTCTATCACCTTGTTGCCCAGACGCGGACCGTTGGGAATGAAGATTTCGAGCTTTTCCTCACGTCCCTTCTGTTCCTCGTTGAGCATCTTTTCATAGGAGTTCAAACGGGCTTTGCCCTTAGCCTGACGGGCCTTTGGAGCCATGCGCACCCATTCCAACTCACGCTCCAACGTCTTGCGACGCTTTGAAGCCGTCTTTTCCTCTTGTTCCATGCGCTTGGTCTTCTGCTCAAGCCATGAAGAATAGTTTCCCTTCCATGGGATGCCTTCTCCACGATCGAGTTCCAATATCCACTCACTCACATCATCGAGGAAGTAGCGGTCGTGGGTCACGGCAATCACCGTGCCCTCGTATTGCTGCAGATGCTGTTCCAGCCAGTCAATGCTTTCTGCATCCAAGTGGTTGGTAGGCTCGTCGAGCAACAACACGTCGGGTTTCTGAAGCAACAACCGGCATAATGCCACACGACGACGCTCGCCACCCGAAAGATGGGTCACAGGCTGTTCGCCCGACGGACATCGCAGGGCCGCCATGGCACGCTCAAGTTTAGAATCCATGTTCCATGCGTCGGTGGCGTCAATAATATCCTGCACCTCTGCCTGTCGCTTCATCAGCGCGTCCATCTTGTCTTGGTCGCTATAATATTCCTCCTCGCCAAACTTGCGGTTTATTTCGTCGTATTCTGCCAGTGCGTCATACACGTGTTGCACGCCTTCCCTGACATTTTCCAACACCGTTTTTTCTTCGTTCAGAGGAGGGTCCTGTGGCAGATAACCCACACTGTAACCGGGACTCCACACCACTTCGCCCGACGTGGGCTGTTCCAAGCCGGCTATAATTTTCATCAGCGTGGACTTACCCGCACCGTTCAGGCCGATAATTCCAATCTTTGCACCATAGAAGAACGAGAGATATATGTCCTTCAGAATCTGTTTTTGGTTCTGGGGGATAATCTTAGACACTCCCACCATTGAGAAGATAATCTTCTTGTCGTCTACTGTTGCCATGTATCGTTTGTATTATTTATAATTTATAATTTGTCAAGCTACTATTGCCCTCATCGTATCAACGACCGCAGAGAGAATAGCATCTACAAGTAAAACCGCGCGGTGCAGGCTTTGTGTCCGCACCGCGTTCGTTACATTTGACTGCTTTTGCAAATATACTCATTTCGTTTTGAAAAGCATCAACAATCACCGAAAATATCTTTTCAGAAACTGTTTTTGGGCTCCTCAGCCTCGCCACCGAATATGCCCCATCTATAGTCTGCCCATTCTATAGAGGTTTCGTCCACATTTTTATGGTCTTTGATTTCAACTATTTTCTGCTTTCGCATCAACTTCGGCCAACCGTTGAAGAAATAGTGATAGTCCTCTAAATTGGTAATGGTCATTTGGGTGTTAAGGCTGTCGACCATCAGTTGCTGAAGTTTCCCGGCCACTTCGCCCGTAGCCAACACGTTGAAAACATTGCCAATCAAAGCAGCCGCCTCTTCTCCGGACAGCGTGGTGATAGTGCTTGACTGTATCGCATAATCGCCTTCGTAATCCTCGTCGGGGTCTTCAACGGTTTCATAGCTGGCCCACAGTTTGGTGTGCGATGGGAAGGATGTGGAGTCGTCGACTTCCGTCGTGCCTATTTTCACCTGTCCGCCATGCAGGTCGAACAGCGTCTTCACTTCTTCATAGGCATCCATCACTCCGGCCTCGTTTATAAATTTCAAGGCCAATACCGACTCCATTCGCTGTCGGGGCATCACGCTGTCGAGCTCCGGGCGCTTGGCATAGAGCGAGTCGAGCATCATTTTGTTGCCATTCTTCATCGCGTCGCGTATCTCCCGCCAATTAGTAAGATGTGTCAGCTGTCCCATTTCGTCCATCAGAAACTCCGGACGCAGGTTTCGGGTTTGGTTCCATAGCGCCTCATACATCAACTTGTCATTGCTGTTGGCGGTGTCATTATATTCAAAACTCAAAGGAATATACACCAATTTATACCCGTCGGGTGTGGAATCGGTAACAACGAGTTGAAACTTCTCCGTCAGGCGATGCACCTCCGTCGTATCACCGGCATTCACCTTCCACTTGCGCGATTCGTAAGTATAGGTTGTCGTGTCATGGTTGCAGAAGAAAGCCACGATGTTGATAGTCGTGTCAGGATCCGTTGTCTCGAAAGCAGGGTGCTGCGCCCACATCGGAATGGCAACCCATGCTAACAAAAAACTAAACAGCGTCATATTGGCTCGTACGTATTTGCTCATAACTTTGGAAAACAAATATTATCTGCTTGCAAATATATGGAAAATCAACAACAACATAAATATTTTGAACATAAAAAACTGAGAAAAAAAAGATTTCACGACCGGGCCCGCGATTATTTTCTTATATTTGCAAAGAAAACAAAGACCAAACGAAATCATGAGCAAGCTGTGGAGGTCATTTTTTGGCTACTCCGACGACAACCCCAACGAAAGCTATGGCGAGGCCGTAGGACGTGCCAAGCAGATGCTGAGCGAAGGCAACTATGAGGACGCATGTCGCATTTTGCGCTATGCCGAAAAGCAGGAACACGCCGAGGCCATGTATCTGCTGGCATGGTGTCACTGGAAAGGCGAAGGCGTGCGCGAGGATGCCGGACGCGCCATGACCTTATGGAGGCAATCGGCAAAACTGGAATTTCCGGCAGCAATCAACCGAATACAAGAGTTGGAAAACGCGGGATACTTTGATAAATAATCCTTTTCGTATGTATTTTAATATTAAGAAAATTTAAAATATATACAAAATTGGGTAGTTTTCAATCTAAATATGTATCTTTGCAACGTGTTTTTCATGGTATTAGATTATTAAGGTTAATTTTGAAACCGGTATGCTCGTGAGAGTATGCCGGTTTTTTTATCAAAACAAATACAAGTATGAACGAAACTGAACTTTACATTTTGATCGCTGTTTTTGGACTGCTCACCATTATATTGGTGTGGTTTGGAGCCAAAGCACTGTTGGATATTCGCAAACGAAAGAAGGCTATGAAGGAACGCCAACAGTCTTTTCGCGCAAACAAACAACGCAGCCGGTACAAGCAATAGCCCGCTGCATCATAGACCGGAGACGCAGAACAACAAAAGCCGTCATCGTATAATGCCCGCTACCCACCATCGCCATCCATTGGTCGAAACAAGGCGGGCAGAGGAAGGGAGTTGTATTTATCCTGCGCCGGCAACCGCCCGAAAAAACTCAACAAAGTGTTTCAAATGCTGAGCGTATTTGAAATTTTAAAAACTTCAGTTCAAAATATCTCCAAAAAACGAAGATTTGCAACACCCTTATTATCAGTTCGTTACAAAACAACCTCAAAGTCGCCTCCGTTTCTCGTCCCTTCGGCTCCGCCGTTAGTATTTAACGGCCATGCCTTTCGGGCTCTGTCGCACAGCGACAACAGCCGAATCGGCTTGCCCTTAGGCCTTTGTCACGTCGCGACGAAGCCTTAATCGCAACACGGAGCGAAAAACAACGGGGAGCCTCCATGTCCATTGGCTACATAAGCAGCACTTCCACGCTCTGGTTGATCGTTTTTCCACGACAAGTTTTTAGTGAAGTTTTTCTGACACTTCTACCCCATTCCGACGATTTCTTCATCAAGCGCGAGCATGGGAATTATACTTGCGATACCACCCGTAAAACCACACCAATGCCGTTACCAACACCAAAACGGACAATATGTAGCCCAAAGTCAGGTTCATGCCGAAAGCCTGCGGACTGACAAACAGGAAGGTGGAGCACACCACCGTCATAAACAAGGCAGGCACAAGCGTAATGATAAACGGCTTGTTCTTTTGTGTGAGATAAACCGTCAGTGTCCAGAGCGTGAACACGCTCAGCGTTTGGTTTGCCCAGCCAAAATACTGCCATATAATGTTAAAGCCGTTGGGATTTCCCATTTGCCATAGCAACAGCGCCATGACCGCAACAAACAGCGGCACACTAATCAAGAGTCGGCTCTTGATGGAGTGCTGTTTCAGTCCGATGAAATCGGCTATGATCAGTCGCGCACTGCGCAGAGCCGTGTCTCCACTGGTAATGGGGGCTGCCACAACACCTAACAAGGCCAGGATGCCGCCAAAGATGCCCAGCCAACCGGAACATACCATTTTGACGACAGTGGGCGCATCAAAATATTGGATGAGCGATTTTCCTGCTCCCCCATTCCATTGAGCAAGAAACTCCTCCACTTGGCCGGCCGGCACAACTTCCCGCCAGCCGCCATCATAGAAGAAATACATAGACACCGTGCCCCAGATGAGTGCTATGACGCCCTCCGTAATCATTGTGCCATAAAACAATTTCCGCCCGTGTCTCTCCGACCTGATGCAGCGAGCCATCAACGGACTCTGAGTGGCATGAAAACCACTGATAGCCCCACAGGCTATGGTGATAAAAAGGCAGGGGAAGATGGGATTTTCGGCCATAAAGTGCTCTGCACCAAACAGTTCAGCAGGCACATTGTGATTGGAAGCTAACGTGTCGTTCCAAAGTTCAGGAATGTTGGGCATCTTGAGAAACAGAGCCACCATAAGGGCTGCGGCCATGAATATCAGCGAAAATGCGAAGAGCGGATAGATCCTCCCGATGATTTTGTCGATGGGGAGAAGTGTTGCGATGAGATAATAGACAAAGATAAGCCCTATCCAGAACAACTTGTTGCCCCATATACTATCAAGTATGATTGCAGGACTAAGCACAAAAACAGCTCCCACCATCATGAGCAGCAGCACGGAAAACACAAGCATCACCTTTTTACTGCGTTGTCCGAGATAGTCGCCTATCAATTCAGGCAGGTTGGCACCTCCATGTCGCACACTCAACATTCCGCTCAGATAATCGTGGACCGCTCCGGCAAACACACAGCCAAGCACAATCCAAAGGTAGGCCTTAGGCCCGTACCAGGCTCCCATGATGGCTCCGAAGATAGGTCCGGTGCCGGCGATATTGAGGAATTGTATCATGAAAACCTTCCAACTGGGGAGCATTATGAAATCCACTCCGTCGGCTTTGACAACAGCGGGCGTAGGTCGATCGTCGGGGCCAAAAACGTGTTCAACAATCCGGCCATAAACAAAATAGCCTATAATCAAAGCCAAAAGGCTCAACGCAAATGATAGCATGATTCCTAACTGATATTATCTTGATTTAATTACAAATTGGTTGCAAAAGTACGCATATTATTAAAGAAAAGAAAGTATTTGGCTCCAAAATTCTACCAAATGAATGAAAACGAAGCTATATACAAGATATTTTCACAGAAAGAACGACTAAAATACCCTTTGCAGGGCAGAACATGGACGGCAAAGGTATAGGGTTGGCCGGCAGTTGTGTAAGAAGGATCGTCTGCCCTGTCAGAACAAACGGCAAAACGATAAAAAATGGAGAAAGCTGTCCGGCCTTCTCCATGAATACTATATGATAAGGTGTAGCCTGACATTCGGCTACACAAAACACACGCAACTTATTCCCATTCGATGGTCGATGGCGGTTTTGAAGATATGTCGTAGCAAACGCGATTAACCCCTTTCACCTTACGTATGATTTCGTTGGAAACGTCGGCCAGGAAGTCGTAGGGCAGATGAGCCCAGTCTGCCGTCATGGCATCGGTAGAGGTCACGGCACGCAAGGCTACGGGGTTCTCGTAAGTACGCTCATCGCCCATAACGCCTACCGAACGAATCTCGGAAAGCAACACGGTGCCGGCCTGCCAAACATGGTCGTACAGACGGCTGCCGTCGGGCATGGTATAGGCTTGCAACTTACTGATATAAATATCGTCGGCATCCTGCAACACACGCACTTTCTCACGCGTAATGTCACCAAGAATACGAACTGCCAAGCCGGGTCCCGGGAACGGATGGCGCTTGATGAGACGCTCCGGCATCTCCAATTCATAGCCCACACGACGCACTTCGTCCTTGAAAAGCCATCGCAATGGCTCGCAAAGTTTCAACTGCATGTCCTTGGGCAGCCCACCCACGTTGTGATGGCTCTTGATAACCGTACCCGTGATGCTCAGGCTCTCGATGCAGTCTGGATAGATCGTGCCCTGTGCCAACCATTTGGCGTCGGTGATTTTCTTGGCCTCAGCATTGAACACCTCTACAAAGTCACGCCCGATAATCTTGCGTTTCTGCTCAGGGTCTTTCACCCCCTCCAAGTCTTTAAAGAACTTCTCAGAGGCGTCCACACCAATTACATTCAACCCTAAGCCCTGATAGGCCTCCATCACCTTGTTGAACTCGTTTTTGCGCAGCATCCCATGATCCACGAAAATGCAGGTGAGATTCCTGCCTATGGCACGGTTGAGCAACACGGCACAGACAGAAGAGTCTACGCCGCCGGAAAGCCCCAGTATCACGCGGTCGTTGCCCAGCTGCTTTTTCAAACCTGACACGGTGGACTCTACGAAAGAAGCGGGGCTCCATTCCTGTCTGCTGCCGCATATATCGACAACGAAATTCCTGAGGAGTTGTGTTCCTTGTGTGGAATGATACACCTCCGGATGGAATTGAACACACCAAACAGGGTTGGTCGTACCGGCAAATGCGGCAAACTTAACATCAGCTGTCGAGCCAATGACACGATAGTCCTTTGGAATGGCCGTTATAGTGTCGCCATGGCTCATCCATACCTGCGAATTGGGTTCAAAGCCTTTAAACAGGATGTTGTCGGCATCAAATTGCGCCAGCTTGGCCCGTCCGTACTCGCGAGTTCCGGTCTGTTCCACCTTGCCACCGTTGGCATAACTGATAAACTGTGCACCGTAGCATATTCCCAAAACCGGGTATTTGCCGATAATCTGACTGAGATCTGCCTTAAAAGCCTCCTCGTCGTGCACCGAATAAGGGCTTCCACTGAGAATGACGCCAATCACGGAAGGATCGTCTTTCGGAAATTTGTTGTAAGGAAGAACTTCGCAAAAGGTGTCCAGTTCGCGCACCCGACGACCTATAAGCTGTGTCGTCTGTGAGCCGAAGTCAAGGATTATGATCTTTTGTTGCATAAAAAAGATTTATAAAAGGCTGCAAAAGCTGACTTGTTCCGTCTCTGAAGACGGTCATCAGACAGTCAGAAGCCTTGATGATTATGAATTGTTCGTATTGTTGTTATCATCGATTGCGGGTAATGCGTCGCTGTCGGCCAGTGTTCTGGCAAACTCATCCGCCATTTCCAACGCATCGAGCTTGCCAACGTCCATCAGCTTGAGGTCGGGCATCACCATCCCCTTGAAAGAACGGGTGCTGCACCATTTCAGGTAGAAGTCTGTAATGCCGAACTTGTCGGGCATCTCCTCAAGGCATGGAAAAAGACGCGGAGAAAACAGATGTATGCCGCTAAATGCATAAGCGTGAAGTTCGCGCACCTCAATATCCGGATAAGGCGAGCGCACCTCACCGGTCTCTATATTCGTCCATCCACACAGCATTGCATCATCGTCGAAAAGCAAATAACGCTTGGTCCTGCGACTGCTCACGAGCAATGTGGCGTCGCTCTCCTGTCCCTGCTCATAGAAGGCAGCAAGATTGACGTTGCTGAGAATGTCTACATTGTGTATAAGGATGGGAGAATTCTTATCGAACAAAGGCATGGCTTTCTTGATGCCGCCTCCCGTGTCGAGTAATTTTTCTGTCTCGTCGCTGATGCGGATATCAAGGCCGAAATTGTCGTTGGCCTTGATATAGTCAATAATTTGCTGGGCAAAGTGGTGCACATTGACCACAATTCGGGTGAAACCGGCATCGCGCAAACGCACGACAACCTGCTTCAAGAGGGGCTCTCCGCCTACTTTCACCAACGCCTTGGGCGTTGTATCGGTAAGCGGTTTCAAACGCTTACCCAAACCAGCTGCAAATATCATGGCCTGCTTCATAATGCAAAATTAACGATTAAATACCAAAGCGCAAAGGAATATAGATGTTTTTACGGTTTGACAAATAAATTCTGACACCCGTTTGTTAAGTATGGTTAGCAATATGAATATACCCTATCCAACGCCGGGAACGAATGGGCAGCATATTAAAGATTGAGCATTTATTTTTTTATCCATTGCTTTCATTTCAGAAATAAAAGTTATACCTTTGCTGACAGTTTCACAAATTATGCCATATATTCCTGACAATAGATTAGCATAGAAAGTTTAATATATAACACAATGGTAAAGATAACTAAAGAGGCTGCCCTCGAATACCATGAGAAGGGTAGACCCGGAAAGATTGAAGTAAAGCCGACTAAACCTTACAGGACCCAGTCTGACTTAAGTCTGGCCTATTCGCCCGGCGTAGCTTACCCGTGTATTGAGATTCAACATGAGCCCGACGACGTGTACAAATATACCAACAAAGGCAATCTCGTTGCCGTCATTTCTAACGGAACGGCCGTATTGGGACTGGGCAACATCGGTGCCATGAGCGGCAAACCCGTGATGGAAGGCAAGGGACTGCTGTTCAAGATATATGGAGGCATTGACGTATTCGATATCGAGGTCGACGAAAGCGACCCCGAAAAATTCTGCGAAGCGGTAGAGCGCATCGCTCCTTCGTTTGGCGGTATCAATCTCGAAGACATCAAGGCACCGGAGTGTTTCTATATTGAGGAACGTCTGAAAAAGAGCCTCGACATCCCCGTCATGCACGACGACCAGCACGGAACGGCCATCATCTCGGCTGCCGGACTGAAAAATGCCCTTGAAGTAGCAGGGAAAGATATTTCCAAAGCGAAACTTGTTGTGAACGGTGCCGGTGCTGCCGCCATCAGCTGTACCAAGTTATATGTTGCGCTTGGCCTCAAGAGGGAGAATATTGTTATGATTGACTCCAAAGGCGTCATTACCTCCGACCGCAAAAATTTAACCGAACAGAAAAGGCTATTCGCCACCGACCGTCGGGACGTACACACCCTTGAGGAAGCCATTAAGGGCGCGGACGTGTTCGTAGGGCTGTCTAAGGGCAACATCCTGACTCAAGACATGGTGCGTTCCATGGCCAAGAATCCCATCGTGTTTGCGCTGGCCAATCCTATTCCTGAAATCAGCTACGAGGATGCCATCGCCAGTCGTCCCGATGTGCTCATGGCCACCGGGCGATCGGACTATCCCAACCAAATTAACAATGTCATCGGTTTCCCCTACATCTTCAGAGGCGCACTCGACGTTCATGCCCGCGCCATCAACGAAGATATGAAAATGGCTGCCGTTCATGCCATTGCAGATTTGGCCAAACAGCGCATCCCCGACATTGTAAACGAAGTGTATCAAGTCAATGACCTTGTCTTCGGACCCAATTATTTTATCCCCAAACCGGTAGACCCACGTCTCATCACAGAAGTGTCTGCCGCTGTGGCTCAGGCAGCCATGGCCAGCGGTGTGGCTCGCAGAGAGATCACAGACTGGGAGGCATACAAAGACCATTTGCGCCAATTACTCGGTCAGGAAACCAAGCTCACCCGCACCCTGCATGCCACCGCCGCCATGCACCCGCAACGCGTGGTGTTTGCCGAAGGCGGGCACCCCACAATGATGAAAGCTGCCGTTCAAGCCCATCAGGAAGGCATCTGCAAGCCAATACTGTTGGGCAACCCGGATCGTTTGCACCGCATCGCCAACAGACTGAAGATAGATTTAACCGGTGTGGACATCATCGATATGCGTGCCGACAAGGAGCAGGGACGCCGTGCCACATATGCCAAACATCTGGCCGAAAAGCTCGCTCGCAAGGGTTACACCTTCGAAGAAGCCTACGACAAAATGTACGAGCGCAACTATTTCGGAATGTCGATGGTTGAACACGATGATGCCGACGCCTTCATTACAGGGCTATACACTAAATACAGCAACACCATCAAGGTGGCAAAAGAGGTGATTGGCGTGCGACCGGAATACAACACATTCGGTACGATGCACATTCTGAATACCAAAAAAGGAGTGTTCTATCTGGCCGACACCTTGATTAACCGTCATCCCGACCAAGATGTTCTGTTCGATATTGCCCGTCTATCGGCCCATACCGTAAGGTTTTTCAACACCGATCCGGTAATCAGCATGATAAGCTACTCCAACTTCGGAACAGACAGCACCGGCTCTCCATTGGCCGTGCACCATGCTGTGGAGCGGATGCAGGAAAAGTATCCCAACCTGCCCATCGACGGCGAAATGCAGATAAACTTCGCACTAAATCAGAAACTGAGAGACGACAAGTTCCCCTTCACGCGTTTGAAAGGTAAACAGGTGAACACCCTTGTGTTTCCCAACATGAGCTCGGCCAACAGCAGCTACAAACTCATGGAAGCTCTCGACCCGGATATAGAAATTATCGGGCCTATCCAAATGGGGTTGAACAAGCCCATCCACTTTACCGATTTCGAAGCAAGCGTGCGCAGCGTTGTCAATGTAACCGCCGTTGCCGTGATTGACGCATACGTGGAAAAGAAGAAAAAAAGTAAGTAATTATCCTTTTTTAAGTCTATAAAGGGTCCGGTTATTGCACAACGCAATATGCCGGACCCTTTTTCGTTTTCCACCTTATTTATATATGTGAAGTTCCTGTGTCAATATAGCAAGAGAAGCAAGCATTGTTGCAGGTCAGGTTTTTGAAGAAATATTTACAAGAATTTATATTTACAAAAGCCTCTCTGTGCTTCGAATATTCTGAAACAATATTATTCCCGTGCGAAATACGCGAAATATACGAGAATTTATAACCTTCTACTAATCAGCACGTTGGATGAAAATGACTTTTACACTCCTATTTTGTCCTCCGCGATTAAATATCGAACGGCATCACGAAAGAGGCTTACTCGCATGACGGGTGAGCCTTAACCACATCCCCGTCAGGGCTTAACCTTGTCGCGAGTAAGGCTTCGTCGCAACATGGCGAAAAAGAAAACCTACAGACGGAACTATTTTCGTGATAAAAGAACGGATAACAAGGACAGAAACATAGCCCTTTTTACGCTAAATGAAGAAAAAATAATCATGGAAAAATGGTAAACAAATTTAACAGGGAAAACAAGGAGAATGAGCCAATGTTTAACCTGAAACGCACCATGACATTACTCAAACCAACTGTTTAAACCACCCTTAGTCACATTTCTCACAACTCCCAAAAACAGCAAAGACATAAGTTTGACTGTATCGGGCCACTCATTCAGCTTAACGGTTTACAAAAACATTTGAGACACTATTGCTGCAAATGATAAGATAAAACCTAAAAATTTTGCAATATTACCTTTTAGATGTACCTTTGCAGCAAATTTATAAGATGATAGAAAAATGAAAAAAGACGTTAAGGCAAGGTACTTGTTTCCAGCATCGCTCTGCCTGTTAGTTCTTGCCGGTCTGGGCTATTATTATCTCTTTACCTCTTTTTCCGGAGGCAAAGCAACCAACTATGTCTACATCGATCGGGATGACAACTATGACTCCTTGATGGTCAAACTCAAGCCGCTGGCAAGCCGACACGGCTATCATGCATTCTGCACGCTGGCCCGCCACAGCAGTCTGGCAGAGAATGTGCATACGGGACGCTACGAGATTAGTCCGTCTATAGGTACATTCAACCTGTTTCGTCACATAAAAAACGGTATGCAAACCTCCATGAATCTCGTTGTGCCCAGCGTGCGCACCATGCAAGACCTGGCTGGCAAACTGGGCAACAAACTTATGCTCGACAGCACCGAGTTGGCCCAAGCATTTACCAACGACACACTCTGTAAGAAGTACGGTTACGACACACTGACTATTTCCGCGCTTTTCATACCCAACACCTACGATATGTATTGGAATGTTTCGTTGGATGGGTTTATGGAATACATGCAAAAGGAAAACAGGAAATTCTGGGACGACAATCGTGTGGCAAAAGCCAAGCAACTGAAACTCACGCCCATACAAGTCACAACACTTGCCAGCATTGTGGATGAAGAAACCAACAACAACGAAGAGAAACCTATGGTGGCAGGGATGTACTACAACCGACTGATGCTCCGCAACGAAGAATATCCCGACGGCATGCCGCTTCAGGCCGACCCAACCATTAAATTCGCATGGAAACAGTTCGAATTGAAACGCGTCTATCACAAACTGTTGTTCATCGACAGCCCTTATAACACCTATCGTTATCCGGGGCTGCCCCCCGGCCCAATCCGAATACCCTCCGTAGCCGGGATAGATGCCGTGCTTGACATGGTGCACCACGACTATATCTACATGTGTGCCAAAGAAGATTTTAGCGGCACCCATAATTTTGCGCGCACCTATGAGGAACATTTAGGCAACGCCCGTCGATATGCTGTGGCCCTGAACCGACACGGTATCAAATAAAAGCAGCATAATCAAAAATGGCGCTCGCTTCTCAGCGGGCGCCATTTATTCTCAATAGGTATTAGTCTTTTCCATTAAGGTAAAAAGATTGTATTCAGGATAACATTCGCAAAGGTAAAACAATTTGTTGAGACGTGCAAGCATTTTTGTAAATCTTTTGCATCCTTTCATAAGATTAATTATATTAAAATGATTAACTTTGCACTCATATAACGCATAAACTATGAATATTAACGAAAACGCCGGCGAGAAGAAACCAAGTTTGAGTTTCGTTGAGCAATTTATTAAAGAAGATCTCTCAGAAGGAAAGAACGGAGGCAGACTGCAAACCCGCTTCCCCCCGGAGCCTAATGGCTATCTCCACATCGGCCATGCAAAGGCAATCTGCATGGATTTTGGAGCCGCCGAAAAATATAACGGTATATGTAACCTTCGCTTCGATGATACCAACCCCACGAAAGAAGATACAGAATACGTGGAGAGCATACTTCAGGACATTTCATGGTTGGGATTTAAATGGAACAAGATTTATTATGCTTCCGACTATTTTCAGAAGCTTTGGGACTTTGCCGTTTGGATGATTCGGAAAGGACACGCCTATGTAGACGAGCAGACATCCGAGCAAATTGCGGAACAGAAAGGAACACCCACGACACCGGGCGTGGCAAGTCCGTACCGAGACCGCCCTGTGGAGGAAAGTTTGCAGCTGTTTAAATTCATGAACACCGCCGAAGCTGTGGAAGGATCGATGGTGCTTCGGGCAAAAATGGATATGGCCAATCCTAACATGCACTTCCGCGACCCTGTGATATATCGCATCATCCATACCCCACACCATCGCACCGGAACAACCTGGCACTGCTACCCAATGTACGATTTTGCGCATGGTCAGAGCGACTATTTCGAGGGTGTAACCCATTCTATATGCACGTTGGAATTTGTGCCCCACCG
Source organism: uncultured Bacteroidales bacterium (assembly GCA_937995875.1). Classification (GTDB taxonomy): domain Bacteria; phylum Bacteroidota; class Bacteroidia; order Bacteroidales; family Bacteroidaceae; genus Prevotella. Next base: position 28,948 of record CALKIW010000032.1, read on the forward strand.
TCCACTCTATGATAAGCTCATTGATTATCTGAAAGAATATGACGGCACGATAGAAAAAGGATTGCACGATTTCCGTCCACGCCAGATAGAGTTCAACCGTCTCAACCTCACCTACACCGTGATGTCCAAGCGCAAACTGCATCAACTGGTCACTGAAGGACTGGTGAAAGGCTGGGACGACCCACGTATGCCCACACTGTGCGGAATGCGTCGTCGTGGATACTCTCCCGAATCTATCCGCAACTTTATCAAGTCCATCGGCTACACCAAGTTTGACGCACTTAACGACATTGCACTGCTTGAGGCTGCTGTTCGCGAAGACCTTAACAAAAAAGCTACGCGTGTGTCGGCTGTGCTCGACCCCGTGAAACTCGTAATTACCAACTATCCGGAAGGAAAGAGCGAGGAGATGGAAGCCGAAAACAACCCCGAACAGGAAAACAGTGGCACACACAACATTACATTCTCTCGCACACTGTGGATTGAACGCGGCGACTTTATGGAAGATGCTCCAAAGAAATTCTTCCGTATGGCACCCGGTCGGGAAGTTCGCCTGAAGAATGCATATATTGTGAAATGCACCGGCTGCACCAAAGATGCCGAAGGAAATGTGACGGAAATTCAGGCCGAATACGACCCAGAAAGCAAAAGCGGCATGGCTGGTGCCAACCGTAAGGTGAAAGGCACGCTCCACTGGGTGAGCACGGAACACTGTGTACAGGCAGAGGTGCGTGAATACGACCGTCTGTTCTCTGTAGAAAATCCTGCTGCCGACGGACGTGATTTCCACGAATTGCTCAACCCCGATTCACTGAAAGTACACAACAATTGCTATGTAGAGCAATATGCTGCCGAACAAGAACCGGGCGAGTATCTGCAATTCATCCGACTGGGATATTTCATGCCGGACTTGGATACGACAGCCCAACACCCGGTGTTCAATAAGACCGTCGGGCTGAGAGATAATTGGGCAAAAATGAAAAAGTAGAAACAATTATATGAGAACTGACGTTTCATTCCTCTCGTACACAGCAACATTATAATCACATCATAGGAAAGCCTCCTCCGTGCTTTGACAAAGGGGGAGACTTTCTTGCGTGAAGACGGATTGTTATTTTCATGGATAATATAAACTCAGAACGTAATGGATATATTCTCATCGCTTCTTGACAACCTCAATTACGGCACCATTTGGTTTCTCATGTTATTGGAAAGCACGGTAATTCCGGTTCCTTCCGAACTGGTCGTGGCACCTGCCGCCTATCATGCTGCCAATGGCAACCTGAATATATGGATGGTGATTCTCATGTCTACAATTGGTGCAGACTGCGGTGCAACCATCAACTATCTTGCCGGTTATTACCTCGGCAGGCCTGTCATCTATAAGTTTGCCAACAGCAAATGGGGACGCTTGTGTATGCTCAACCAACAGAAAGTGGAGCATAGCGAGCAATATTTCAACAATCACGGCTTGGTGGCAACCATCACGGGGCGTCTCATTCCCGGCGTCCGACACCTGATTTCCATTCCTGCCGGACTGGCAAAAATGCACTATTGGAAATTCCTGTTATACACCACATTGGGAGCCGGATGTTGGCACGCCATTCTCGCGGGAATAGGATGGTACCTTCACTACATCGTACCCGAAGACCAACTCGATGCCAAAATTATGGAGTATGGCGAACACATCAAGTTCGGTATAATCGGACTTGTGGGCATTGCGATACTGTATTTTGGAATCAAATGGTATATTAAAAAGCGCAAAGCAGCCTAAGCACGGGGCTTGTGAAATTCGACAAGCCCTTCCATCGGGGCTTGGATAATTTGTCCCTGATGCATATGTTCCTCCGCAAGCACATCACCAAGCTGAGTGCGGAAAACCGTTGCTATGGAGCCTATAAAGCCGATGGGCAGACTCTCCCAGCCATCGTACTGTCTCACATTACGTTGCAAGAAGCTGCGAAATCCATCTTTCACCAAAGCTTCGATGCAAGGCTCATTAATGTTTTCGTAAAGAAAGGGAGCAAAACCGGCAAGAAACCTGTTGGGCAGCTTTTGTCGATACACGCGCTCGATGATGTCGGCATTGGTAAAATGATACTTTTCTTGGAAACGCTCTATGATATGTTGGGGCATCTGGTTTTTCATAATATCGCCCAACAACATACGTCCCAATACAGCTCCACTGCCTTCGTCACCGAGAATATAACCCAGAGGAGACACATTCTTGATAATTCTACAGCCGTCGAAAGCACATGAATTGCTCCCTGTCCCAAGAATGCACGCGATGCCTGGCTTATGTCCACAGATAGCCCGTGCAGCTCCGAGCATATCCGACGCAACCTCACAATCGTCAGTTATCGTCAAGCAATCACGCAGCGCCTGCGCAACCACAGGTTGTTTCTCCGGCGTACAGCCGGCACCATAGAAGTACACTCCGCATACCTCACTTGTCGGCAGCTTTGGCAACAAGGCCGTTTTGAGTTCCTCACCAATCTCTTCTTTCGTCATGTGGAACGGGTTGAGTCCCTTGGTCTGCACCCTTGTGGCAGTACCATCTTGATGTAACAGACACCAATCTGTCTTTGTAGAGCCGCTATCGGCTATCAGTATTGATTTCATATTTTATTCTTATTGTCCTACGCAGCCTTTTTGCCATAGGAGCCGTCAATATTCCGTCGCACCAAGAATGTCATCACTACAGTAGCAACACAACAGAGCATCACTATCCAGAAAAACCATTCGTAGCCTACCATTTCCTGCAGATAGCCGGCAAACATTCCCGGTATCATCATGCTCAAGGCCATGAAAGCCGTACAGATAGCATAATGGGCGGTAACAAATTCGCCTTCGGCAAAATACATCATATAGAGCATATAAGCCGTGAAGCCAAAGCCATAACCAAACTGCTCCATTGCCACGCAAGTAGCAATCACGGCGATACTCGTTGGTTGGACAGCACTAAGATAAACAAACGTGATGCAGGGAAGGGTTATACAGGCCGCCATCGGCCACAACGCCTTGCGCAATCCCCATCGCGATGCGGCTATTCCGCCAACAATTCCGCCAATGGTAAGGGCCAGCACGCCAATGGTGCCATAGACAACACCCACCATGTCGGTATCGAGCGCAAGGCCCCCATCGGCTACAGAATCGAGCAGGAACGGATTGACCATCTTCAAGAGGAAAGCCTCCGGAAGGCGATACAACAGCATGAAAACAATGGCAAGCCACACTCCGGGCTTCCTGAAATATGTCGAAAAGGTACGCCCAAACTCACTGATGATTTCCTGAACATTGTTTTTTGATGAATCATCGAGGTGGGGCGCATCGGCCACAGGACGAGGTATGAAATAGGTGTGATAAATCGTCAAGGCCGTAAACATAACGGCCGTAATGCCCATCGTCACCTGCCACGATTGCGGGATGTTGCCCGTCGATTTCTCCAACATTCCGGCAATATATACCAACACACCCTGTCCGAAGATGCTGCTCAGACGGTAGAACGTGCTGCGTATGCCGACAAAGAAACTCTGTTCCTCTTGATTGGCCGCAAGCATGTAGAAACCGTCGGCCGCTATATCGTGCGTGGCTGAGGCAAATGCCGTGATGGTAAAGAGAATGAGCGTGAATGTAAACATACTCACGGGCACAGCCTTGTCGGCAATAGCTGCCGCGTCAGGACGGGGAATGCTCAGCGTGAGCAGTATGAAAGCGGCACTCATCAGCAGCTGCATGGCGATTATCCACCACCGCTTGGTGCGGATAATATCCACAAACGGGCTCCAAAGCGGTTTGATGGTCCATGGCAGATAGAGCAAACTGGTAAACAACGCCATTTCTCCATTGGGCACCCCCATCTTGGTAAACATGGTTACCGAGATGTTGTTTACAATAAAATATGGTATTCCCTCCGCAAAATAAAGTGTGGGAATCCACCACCAGAGTTTCTTGTTCATAAGGCCATTTCTCTTTTCCGATCTCCCTCTCCTGATGACTTACTTGTTCATTTCGATTCTCGCCATGAGCTCCCAAGTGCGTATGCGGTCTTTGTAAAGATTGTTACGATTGTTTTTTTCGATGCTCAAATCCCCATCAGAGTTGTCGTCCCATCGGCGGCAATTGTACAAAACATCATAAATGCGCCCTATCTGATAGTGACGACTGATGGCCAGTCCGAGCGCATAATCCTCCCCGTAGTTCACGTTTGGCAGATTAATATCGCGCACAACGGGCGTGAAGAAAGCACGGGGAGCACCGAGACCATTAATGCGCAAAGCATTGTTGCGCCCATTTTCGGGCGTCCACTCCCTGTGGTCAATCTTTCCCGGAGGCAAGATGTTGAGCCGAATGTCTGTCAGCATATACGACCCGATGATCATCGCACAGCGTTGCGCATGAAAGGCATCTACGATTTTCTGCAGCGTATCCGCACCGGAATACACATCATCGGAGTCGAGCTGAACAATGAAGCGTCCGCACTGGGGATGGTGCGCACACATGTTCCAACTTCCCCCTACCCCAATATCGTTGCGTGTAGGAATGAGATGAACCATGCGCGGGTCGTCCTTATATTCGTCGATAGCCTCAGTGGTGCCATCGGTGGAATGACATTCCGGTCCGTTTTCCACCACAAAGACATTGTATTTGAAGTTGGTTTCCTGACTGAGCGCACTTCTGATGGCATCGTGAATAGTGCTGATGCGGTTGCGCACAGGAATCATAATCGTTGCCTCAACCTCAAAATCGCCATCAAATTTCACCTCTCGGAAATTGGGAGCAAGATAGCCACCTATCTCCTTCAGGTGTTCGGTACAGGCCGCTTCCATCTCTATCTGAGCCTCACGGTTGCGCGGATCAACATAGTCGAAAAGCTTTTCGCCGGTCTTTCGCGTGTCAAGCTCCACTTCGGAATAAAGAAATTCATTGATGTGCTCCACGCTATGTTTCTGCGTCAGCTTCAATCTTAAATCATAAAGCCCGGCTGCCGCATAGTCGTTTTTCATACGAGCAGCAGCCTCTTTCAGCGCGTCTGTTCTGAAAAGCAGTACACTTCCGAAATCGAAGTCGTCTCGCAGGCTTCCCAACTGATAGTCGATGACGGGAGCCTCTGTTCTCTTTCCATCGAGCGAAACATTATAATGGTCGGCATACACCATACCGGCTCCTGTCATTTCGGCCACCTGCACCATCCGTTCCAGAGCCAGATAGCCCATACGGATGTATTGTCCTTTAAGATAAAACAGTGTATATTTGGCCTTAGCCACATCGGCCATCATCCGCACCGCATCACTGTCGCGCATTGATGTTTCGACAATCGTTATATCGTTTACGATATCAAGTTCGTTCAGCGAATTGACATTTCTGTCCGTCTCCTCGTCTGTACCTACGGGTACAAAGCAATCTATGAGTTTGGTCATTGTATAGTTGTTTAGCAATAAGTTTTTATAAATCATCAAAGTTCACTTCCATCTCCACCGGCGTTACCTTCACTTTTTTAGCCGCCCATTTCGCAGCCCGCCGCTCAGATTTGACCGTGAGCTTTCCCGTAATATATTGTTCGATCATGAGACCAGCCAAAGGGGCGGCCAAATCGGCACCGAAACCACCATTTTCTATATAAACGCTAACGGCAATCTGAGGGTTGTTCATGGGGGCAAACCCCATAAAGGCAGAGTGGTCTTCGCCTTCGTTTTCCGCAGTCCCGGTCTTACCACATATCTGGTAGGCCGGCGTATCGATTGCAGTTGCCGTACCACTGCTGACCGCAGCACGCATACCTTTGATCACAACGTCAAAGGCTTCCGCTGTCGCAAGAGAGTAATGCTTCTCCTTGTACTTCTCATAAAGAAAACTATCCGGTGCATAGGCATGGATGTGTGGTATAATATAGTAGCCCCGGTTAGCTATCACCGCAGCAAGATTGCATAATTGGAGCGGAGTCGTTGTGACTTCTCCCTGCCCCATTCCAACCCACATGACTGTCGTTCCGTTCCAGATTCCATGCGTTTTCACGAGGAAAGCTGAGTCCGGCATCACACCGGGAGCCTCATCGGACAAATCCACCCCAAGCGTTCTGCCCAGTCCCATGCTTTGCATATAAGCGTTCCAGCGATTGATGGCACGATGTTGGGAGACATACGTCTTGCGATCATCGAGCATCTCTTGAAATGCCTTGCAAAAATACGAATTACACGATTGCCCGATGGCCTGCACCAATGCCAACGGAGAATGGTGCGGATGACAGCCTATCCGAATCTGGTTGTGAGTGAAGCCACGACTGCAAGGGTAGGTCCTGTCAGGTGTCAGCGTGCCCTCAGAAAGCATCTCAAGCGCTTGTGCAGTCTTGAATGTGGAGCCGGGAGAATAGGCCATAGATATTGCACGATTTACGCCGTCATCAACTCTGTCCCGGCTCGCAAGCGCCAATATACGTCCTGTTGCCGGCTCAATGGCGACAATACTCCCCTGCTTGTTTTGCAAAAGACGCTCGGCCAAAGCCTGCAACTTGACGTCTATCGTCAGCGACGCTTCAGCAGAAACAGACTGCGCCCATGAAGCCACAGATAGGAATAGACAGAAAATGAATATTTTAAATCGGGTCATTAAATATCTATGTTTGATTCAGCGTGACTGCAAAGTTACAATTTTTCGTTGATAAACAGTCGAAAAGACACGTAATTCATACGAGTGTTTCAAAATCATAAGAAGCATCAACAACTACACCTGAGCATATTTTTCTGCCTTTTGAACTGCCCATGAATATTTTGCAGACCCGCCATCTAATAACTGACAGTTTCTTTTACAAAAGCGTTTGCAGAATTTTGATATTTTTATCAACCGGACCTTTGGCTCAGAATATTTAAAAAACAAGGTTTATTCGTAAATATCTGACAAACAAAGAATTACACACCTAAGACAAAAACCACCTGCCTTTCACTTTCCTAACCAGCTGCCATTGAGGCTCAATCAATGCGCCGAAACGGCTCAACCGCATCACGGTGAAGGCTCAATCGGCAGCCCTTTAAGGCTTTGACGCTCTCCCGTTAGGCTGTAACCATGCAGACGTGACATCTCCGTTTCATGAAAGTCCCACTATTTCACTCCCCGT
>CALKIW010000033.1 GCA_937995875.1 uncultured Bacteroidales bacterium
TTTAAAATGGTGCGCCTCCTGCTACTGCTCCGCCAAACGGTAAACTTGACGCGTTTGCCCAGCGCGTGCTTGCCTGTGTGCTGCCCTTTATATGGCTGCCACCACCCGCATTTGTTGATGCTCCGTCTGAATATGCCATTTTACTGTCTCCTTTATCGCTAATCTTTAAAATGTTTCCTTGTGAAAATATCCCAAGCGTTTTTGTTGCGTATGGGCTTCTTTATCGTGGCGTATTTTTCAATAATCTTCTTGAATTGCTCGTTGTAAAAATCATATAATTTTTTATTCTCTTCCAGCGTGAATTGCTCAATACTTCCACTTGAACGGAGGTTTGCAGATCCATGTATTACAATATGTTTTCCTCCTGCCGTCTTGAAATGTACGGTCTTGGTGTGCATCCCTGCAACAGCAAGTTGGAAGCGCCCGCCCGTACCATCCTCGCCTTGACCAATGTCGAGATGCTGGTAGATGTATGGCAAAAGCCCGTTGCGCTCGTGTGCCCAAAAATAAACGGATATGATGAGATTTAACTTGTCGATGTAACCATGTGTCATCAGTCCCTCAAGACTATCCACGTTTTCCTGTGACAATGAAAGCGTGCTAATCGTCATTTCTTCGGCGTGTGCTTGATTTTCCCGCATGAAGGCTTCTATAAAATCGCCAAATATAAAAGACCCTGCAAGGAACACATCGCATCGTGCCCCCTCGGATATGGGCTTCAATTCCTTTGCAAGACGTTCAGCATTTTCGTAAAGAACAAAGTCCTGTTCGCTGTATTGCACGAAGTGAGGCAGGATGTAACGGGTTTCCTCCATCTCGTCGGACGGCAGAAAATCAGCAAGGCTAAGGTTGATGTCGTTAAAATCAGGTACCTCAAAGTTTCCGATATCTCCAAGCTCGCCCAAAAGAGCATCCCCCTCATAGATGCTGCTTCTGCGCTGCTGTTGTCCGTCGGTTGCCTTTTTGCCTGTTTGATTTTCTGCCATACCAATCGATGTCTGTTAAAATAACAATGCAAATATAAACTAAAACAATTGATATGCAAACGTTTTAATGATTTTTTAACCTTTCACTGCTTGTTATTTTTTCACCTCGTTGCTCTCAGCGTGTGCAATCTGTTGTTTTTATGCGATTTGTGTCTCTGGATGCATTCTGTGTTTTCCGCAGGCTTATCCGCATTGGGAACCCGGCCTTGTCCCATGCAAGCAATGCAGCGTCTCGGCCTTCTTGGTTCATTCTTCCGAGCTTCTGCTGGGTTACTTGCTCCAGTTCGTCTTGGGTGATTTTCCGATTTTGCCCGCTCCAACACTTAGCCAGCGGACGCTTGAACTCGTATGGAATTTTCAAAAAGTCCATCATTTCGCCCAAAAGGCGTGAGACTTGCTCGTTGCGTCCTTGCGACACCCCCTTGGCCGCTGCAACGGTGCGTGTGTCCCATCTCTGCAGATGCCAATTACTCTTGTTTAGCCACCCCGCTTCGATAATCACTTTGAAGCCGTGGTTGTTTCCCTGCAAGGCTTGTTCGTAGAGCGTGTTAACCCACTTAATCGTTTCGGCAAACGGCAGCTGTTTAACAGTTAGTTTTCGTGTTTTTAAGTTTAATACGGCTATGCCATTTTTGTCCACGTCCGGGTCGATGCCGATGTATATTTTTTCTGCTCTTATTCCTGCTTCTTCTCTTGCTGTTTTTCTGCTTGAGTTTTTTGTGTCCATAGTAAAAATTTTTGAAGTGTTTTTTGGGCTACCTGTATGGTTGGTTGGTTACATGTGTGTGCCCCCCTCCTAAACCCTCCCCCCAAATACGCTTGGTGGATTTCGTTTGGTGATGGGTGACTACTTGCCGGTATGGTGACAAAGTGGTGTGTGGGCGTGTTCTACGTAGCGATTCAGGCGTGTGCACCACCTGCCGTTGATGCAGTTCGTTCCGTCGTTGCATACAGCGCACGGATACGGGGCTTTTGTCTTTATTCTCGTTCTCGTTCCTGTCACTACCTGCCAGCCCTCCGACCGATGTTGTCAAGGTTGCAGTTTAAGTACTCGACTTTACCGCCCCCGTCCCTGAATACTTTCTCCAATGCGTCTAAATCTGGCTTGGGGTTGGCGTCGTGCTCCACCGTAACCGCTTGTACCCTGCCATGCTTGTCAATGACTGCTGCGATCTTGCATTTTTTGTATTCAATTTGCGCTTTCTGTTCCTGCATCTGGCATGAAGCGTTGAAAAGAATCTGTCGCATTCGCTCGTATCGTTCCCCGTAATGCTTTTGCCGCGTCGGTTTCGCAGATGTCCTGTTGCGCTTGTTTCTTGCATTCATAGTTTGCTCTCCTTGCTGCTGGTGCTGGTGCTGTTTCCGAGGCTGGCTTCCGTTTCTGTGTTTCTCTTAGCCGTTTTGTTGCCGTATCGGTTGGTTAGCTGCTTGCTTACCTCGGCGCAGTTGGCTGTTAAGGCTTTCCAAGCCCTTACATCGATTTTCAGGCTTTGGACAAAATCTCTGGCCGTCTGACAAATGATTGCTGCCATCGTATCGTCCTGCTTCATGGCTGTGAAAACCAAGTCGACCAGCTCAACGGTGTGCCCGCTGTATTTTATCAAACAGTTCTCGCCGTCTGTCTTTAAGCAAATATCGGCCTTTGGATTCGTAATTTCTTTTTTCTGATTCATGCTGATGGTGGTGGTGCTAACTTTCTGTGAGGTCATTTTTTTTGTTTTTAATGGGTTTTTATGGGTTTTTCTATGTTTTTGCGTTTCTTGATGTGCTAACTTCGGTAAAACATCGCCTATTTGCCCGTTTATTTTCGCTTTGAGCGCATTTCTCCCGATTTCCGATAAACTATATACCTTTGGGATTTTAACGCGCTTAAATCGCCCGTTTTGGCGTTTTGCAATTTGCATTCATGCTTTTTGGCTCCCTGAACTGTTTGTTTCTGCTCGTGAAACCTCATGCAGTTCGGTAGCTTGCGTTGTCAAACGGAATCACTGCCATGGTTTCGTTGAGTCTGTCCGCAATCCGTTCTTGGTACTTCTCGCCGATAAGCCGTGGGGTTAGGTTGGTCGTGATGAACGTCGTCAGCCCTGAGGCATACCTGCTCTCAAGCAGCGTTGCAATCGGATTGACGATATTGCCGTAAACCTGTACCTCGGCAGGCTCCGTGCCCATGTCCTCAATGCCCAGCAGGTTTGTCTTGGCGTAGGTTGCTGCTTTCTGCTCGTCCGCAAAATGGATGGCTATCTCCTTGGCGTGGGCTATCCGGATGTTTACGTCGGCAGGGTACCAGCTGCCGTTAACAGTTTCGCCAAAAATATTTTGCTCTGCTAAAAAATTCGTGGCCGTCTTTATGGCTCGGAGCATCGTCGTCTTGCCGTTGCCGCATTTCCCGCAAAGCATGATGCCCCTCTTGTTGTCCCGTGCGGTCAGTGCATTTGCCACGGTCTGGATATTCTTGCCTGTCGCTTCGTCGTCGACGAAATCAAACCCCCGTGCCATCACCTCGGCCATGTATGCTGCCCTGAGCACTCTTAGCGCTGCGTTGCTGGGAATCGGCCACTTAAAAGCTCGTATGATAGTCCTCCGGCTTAGCATCCGGTACGCCAGTTCCCCTGCGTCTGTCTCGCTCCAGCTGTCTCTGGTGGTTAAGTTCTGCAATCGATAGCCTGCTTGCTCTGTCTGTCTGTTGATAATTTCCATTTGCTGTTTTGTTTTGATTCTGGTCGAAGTTGTCATAATTGCCGTCGAGCACCTTTGGAAAATTGTTTGGCCGCATCAGCCAGCCAAAATTTGCTCTAAAGCCTTTTGCGCCGTCGCCGTTCAAAAAGTCCGACCGCGCTGCTTTGCGGATAACCTCCTTCACGCTTTCTTTGCCGTACTGCTTGAGTCTTGCAACAAACCAACTTTGCCGCTGCCCTGTCAGCTCGCTGCAAAGCCTTGGCATCCTTGCTTGCGCTGCGTCGAGCTCTGAATTATAAAAATCTCGAATCTCCCGGCAGGCTTCTTTCACGGCTGCGATGTTTTTTTTCGACGCAGCTGCCTTTTCTTTGTTAGTTTCTTTTAAGCTAGCCTTATTAATATTCTTAGTTGTGTATTCGTTTTTCGGATTCTTGACGAAATCGTCATCGGATTCTGTGTCTCCGTCTGTGTCTCCGTCTCCTTGACATCTCTCATCGCTAAGTGTTGTAACACAATTAGTTACTATTGTTTTTATGTGTCTCCGTTTTTCGGATTCTTGACGCGATTCTGTGTATTCGTCTGTGTATTCGTCTGTGTATTCGCCTGTGTATTCGTCTCCTTGGTACTTGTCGTAATTAAGTATTGATATACAGCCGATTACGTTGCTTTTTTGTGTCTCCGTCTTCCCATTGGAATTTAAGAGCGCCAGGAACCTCGTCACCTTGTTCGTCGACCACCTCCATCTGCTCGCCAAATCTCGAATCGACATGTAGACACATCCGCGCTTGGTTTCGACCGTCACTCCGCGCTTGTCCATCTGTCCGTCTTGGTACTCTGCCAGAGAAATAAGGTCGACCCATGCCGCCCATTTGCAGAGCGGCTCCTTGCTGAAGAGCTCGTCGTCCTTCCAGTTCGCACCGACCCGGTATAACTTGATGTAGCCTCGTCCTTTAGCCATGACTACCTCCGTTGAAAATGGCAAACCGAGCCCCTGTCGAGCATCTTGCCATGGGGAGGTGCGCTGCGTTCATTACAAGCGCAGCGGGGCTGGTTTGCCGTTGTATTAAAAGTCTTCTCTGTTCCATGTTCAATCGACATTTGCAAATATAACACAATATGTTTGAATTACAATAGTATTGTGTATTTATTTTGGTTGTTTTCGTTCTGTATAATTGGAGTGGCGGGGTGCCTGCTTGTGTCAGGTCTGACCGGCACTCCCGCCGTCTGAATTGATTTACTGCTCAATAATCAAAATCGATGCGTCTGCGTCCTTGATTCTTGATAGCTGGGAGTTGATAATATTATCCCTGTTGTCGCTTATCAGGTCGTTGGCTTCCGGGCTTTCCAGCGTCATTGACAGGTCGTTGGGATTAACCTCCACCTCGGCTTTGAAAATACTCTCCGCCTGACTCTTCTTTATGTTGATATTTCCCCGCTTATCGTCACTCAATTCCAAGTCACGCTCAACTTTCG
>CALKIW010000034.1 GCA_937995875.1 uncultured Bacteroidales bacterium
AAATCAGAGGACCTATTGTTCAAATATTTGACCTTTTCTAATTCCTCAAGACCTGAGTTTAGGATAAATATGGCATTTTCAAGAATAATGTCAATTTGTATCATCATACTGTCACTATCTTGAGACGAACGCACGCGCCACTCTACCCTATGCTGTACATGGATTTTATCTCCCCAAAATCGTGTTTATTCAATTTTACCTAAGGGTTAATCTCAATAACAGAGCAAAGCATTCCAGCTTATTGCTACCAAGCCAGCATATTCTATTTAATACGAGCCTGTAGTTCGTAGGTAATCCAATGAAAATCAACACTCAGTCCAAAAGGAGGCAGGCTGTTGTTGTATAAAAAAGTTTTGCTGAGAGATCGAACTTTCGACCACATTCAGCAAAACTTTGAAATCGAGGAATCACATCTTCTATAATAGGAGATTCCTTAAATCGTCAAATCTAACCCATCTCGATAGGCAAACTATGAGATGTTTTGTATTGATTAGTCTTCCTCCGGAATGATCAGTTTATAGCCCTGTCCGTGAATATTGATGATTTCTACTTGGTCATCATCCTTCAAATGCTTACGGAGTTTTGTAATATAAACGTCCATCGAACGGGCATTAAAATAATTGTCGTCAATCCAGATGGTGCGCAGTGCATCGTTACGCTTCAAAATTTCGTTAGCATGAGCGCAGAGCAGAGACAGCAATTCATTTTCCTTCGTTGTCAGTTTAGTCTGCTTGTCACCTATAGCCAAGATCTGTTTCTGCGTATCAAAGCTGTATCGTCCGATCTTATAATGAGTGCTTTCCTTATTTTTCTTACCACGAACGCGACGAAGAATGGCCTCCACACGCTTCACCAACTCCTCCATAGAGAAGGGCTTGGTGATATAGTCGTCGGCCCCCTTGTCAAAGCCTTCGAGCACGTCTTCTTTCTGCACACGCGCGGTTAAGAAGATGATTGGCACCTGAGCATTGATCTGGCGAATGTCCTGAGCCAAAGAGAATCCGTCTTTCTTGGGCATCATTACATCGAGAATACACATATCGTATTTGGTTTTTATAAACTCTTTATACCCTACTTCTCCATCAGGACAAAGCACGGCATCAAATCCCTTTGCTATCAAATACTCGCACAGCAACGTGCCTAAGTTCTCATCGTCTTCGCAAAGTAAAATCTTAATTTTCTCGTCCATAACTTTATCTGTTTTATAAATTAATAATATTCTAACTTTTAATAACCGGCAGTTTGATAATGAAAGTCGTTCCGCGACCATACTCACTGTCTACCTTGATAACACCATCGTGCAGGTCAATAATTTTCTTAACATAGGCAAGACCCAAGCCAAACCCTTTCACATCGTGAACATTTCCTGTATGAACTCGGTAGAATTTCTCAAACACCTTCTTCAGGTTTTCCTTCTTCATTCCGATCCCCGTATCTTTGACCGACAGGTATAAATATTGGTCATCGTTCCAAGTCTTGAGATAGATATGTACCGGTTGGTCGGGTTTGTGATATTTCACTGCATTATCCATGAGGTTGAAAATAACATTTTGAAAGTGCACCTCATCCACATAGATGGCTGAATCTACAGCCCCTATGTCCACATGGATTTTTCCACCGGTGTGTTCCACTCTCAGCGAGAAGGAATTGGCAATGGTTTCCACAATTTCGTTCAGGTCCAATTCTTTTTTCTTAAAGGCTGCTTTCTGTCGATCGAACATCGACATCTGCAACACTTTCTCCACCAAGAATCGCAATCGTTTAGTCTCATCAGAGATTACACCTATCAGATGCTTTGTCATTTTCTCACTCTTAGCCACCGATTCATCATTAAACATCTGCGTTGCGAGAGAAATACTGGCTATAGGCGTCTTGAGTTCGTGGGTCATGTTGTTGATGAAATCATTTTTAATCTCACTGTACCGTTTCTGGCGGAACACTATAACAATGGTGAAGATAAAAGTGATCAGCAATATAAACGTAAATACCACGCTCGGTATCATGAATCGCACACTGGAATAAATATAACTGTTAATATCCGGGAAATTAATCCTCACTATTCCTGTTTTGGATGCCGGGTCATTGCGAAACAACACTTGGCTATAAGCAAACTCAACCCCTTCATCGGTATAGTCAGGACAACGGTAGATCTCTCTGCCGTCCCTTGTGCTTACCGTAAAGTGATAAGGAATATTAATTCCATTGTTCATCAGTTCTGCCTTGAGGTCTTGGTCCAAAATCTTGAAGTTGATTCTTTCTTTTAAAGGCTTCTCCGACGCCGAATACAGAATATTCATCACCACCTCATCGAGCAGGGATTTCTGATAGACATATCTGTTTTTGACAATCTCCTGTAACGATTTACTGGCTTCGTTATTTGAGTTCTTGTCTGTTTTCAGTATCATCGCCTTGGGCATGCGCGCGGGTTTGGTCTCTAATGTCTTCAGTTCGAACGACGAATATACCGTACCATCTTTACCTACAACAGAATACTGATGAGAATATTGCACCGACCCATCGTTGGGATTGCCGGAACGCGTGCCAACACTGTCTTTTCTGAAAGCGCGACGCTCAGCTTCGTTTACGTCCTTCTCCAGATAGCGCAATGTTTCGTTAAGCTCCAAATTGCGGGACGCCTGATAGAGGGATCTGTTCACGCTTTCGTCAAACTGCTCTTTCTTCATATTGGCCATTTCCTGTATATATGTCAACTGGAGGCCAAGCAATATGACGAAGGCGATACCCATCACAATGGCTATAGTCCAAATAGTTCTCTTCTTCATAATTGCAAATATAATTTATTTCTTAAAAGTTTAACACTCGTTTGTTAATTATTCTCGCATATTTTACCAGTTTTAACTATTAATTCATTTTTACATGATTATAAAGAACTAAAATCCCCAAAGCGATTGTTTAATCACTTCGGGGAATTATCATATAGAAACCGTATGTTTGGCTCTAAGCGTCTTCTTCGGCAGTTTCTGCCTCATGCTCTGCAATCAGTTTCTGCTGCAAATCATTAGGCACAAGTTCGTAGCTGGCAAACTTTGTTGTAAAACTTGCCCTTCCGCCCGTCAGCGAGCTTAGCGCCACACTGTAGTTGGACAGTTCCTTCAATGGAATCTTTGCCGATAATTTCTGATAACCGGCTTCGGCATCCATACCCATAATGATGGCACGGCGGCTTTGCAGATCACTCATAACATCGCCCATATAGTCGGCCGGAACAAACACCTCAAGGTCGTAGATAGGCTCCAAAATCTTTGGGCCTGCATCCTTGAAAGCTGCAGAGAAGGCGTGGCGTGCTGCAAGCGTAAACGACAACTCGTTGGAATCCACCGGGTGCATCTTTCCGTCAAAGACAACCACGCGGACATCGCGGGCATAGCTGCCTGTCAGTGGGCCGCGCTCCATACAGTCCATCACACCTTTCAATATGGCAGGTATAAAGCGAAGGTCAATAGCTCCGCCCACAACAGAATTGATGAATACGAGTTTTCCACCCCAAGAGAGATCTACTTCTTCCTTAGACTTAATATTCATCTTGTATTCTTGCCCGCCAAAGTTGTAATGAGTTGGGTCAGGCATGCCTTCTGCATAAGGCTCTACTATGAGATGCACCTCACCAAACTGGCCGGCTCCGCCACTCTGCTTCTTGTGTCTGTATTCGGCCTTTGCCTTCTTCGTGATCGTCTCACGGTATGGAATTCTCGGCTCGCCAAAATTAACGGCAATCTTCTCGTTGTTCTCCAAACGCCACTTCAATGTGCGAAGATGGAATTCTCCCTGTCCGTGAACAATGGTCTGGCGCAATTCCTTACTCTGTTCAACAACCCATGTCGGGTCTTCCTGATGCATCTTCACCAGTGCAGCCATCATCTTTTCCATCTCCTGAGCATTCTCACTCTTGATAGAACGACTGTACTTGGAGTTGGGATACTTGATGAAGTCAAAGTGGTGGTCCACATCTTTTCCATTCAAAGTGTTACCGGTCTTCACATCTTTCAATTTCACCGAACACCCAATATCACCGGCATTGAGTTGGTCTACAGCTATGCGGTTAGCACCTGCGCAAGTAAAAATCTGACCGATGCGTTCCTTTGAGCCTCGATTTGCGTTGGTAAGATCGTCACCGGGCTTCACACTACCACTCATCACCTTGAAATAGGACACCTCTCCGATGTGCGGCTCCACGCCGGTCTTGAAGAAATACAGACTCGTCGGGCCGTTGGAATCAGCTTCCACTTCCTCACCGCGAGAATTACGAATCTTTGGCATTTCGCTCACAAACGGAACAACATTGCTCAAAAATTCCATTAACCGCTGCACACCCATATCACGATGAGCATCTACACAGAATATGGGATAAATGCCACAAGCCACAAGGCCTTTACGTATTCCCTCACGCATTTCGTCTTCGGTCAGGGTTTCGCTTTCAAAGAATTTCTCCATCAAAGCCTCGTCATTCTCGGCAGCTGCCTCAACAAGCGCCTTGTGCAGTTCCATGGCCTTATCCATCTCTTCTGCGGGAATATCCTCTCGCTTAGGTTCGCCGCCATCAGGTCCCCAAGTGAGCTTCTTCATGATCAGCACATCAATAAGGCTGTGGAAATTTGGACCGGTCTCCAAAGGATACTGTATCTGAACACATTTGGAGCCGTAAATATCCTTCATAGAGTTGATTATATTATCAAAATCGCACTTCTCTGAATCTAATTGGTTGATGAGGAATATAACGGGCTTCTTCAGCTTTTGGGCATAGCGGAAGTTGTTTTGGGTACCTACCTCCGGACCGTATTGTCCGTTGATAAGAATGACAGCTTGGTCGGTGACATTCAATGAGGTGATGACACCACCCACAAAATCATCGGCTCCCGGACAGTCTATGATATTGAGTTTCTTGTTGTTCCACTCAACATGAAACACTGTAGAGAAGACAGAGTATCCATACTCAAGCTCTACGGGGAAGTAGTCGCTGACGGTATTCTTTCCTTCCACCGTTCCACGATGCTTGATAATACCTGCCTCGAAAAGCATACTCTCGGCAAGAGTGGTCTTGCCGCTACCCGCACTGCCAAGCAATGCAATGTTTTTGATTTCGTTAGTCTGATATACTCTCATATCAAAAGATTTAAAGTGTTAGTAATAAAAGTTATTTCGTTAAGGTCAGGAACGGTTATTTCCATTCCGTTGCTAAAGATAAGTAAAAAAACAAGATGCTCCAAAAGAATAAGCTGAAAATGTCATTAATTTTAAAACTAATTAGTACTTTTACACGCACAAAGAATATTTTATGGCCGGACTCTACATTCATATTCCCTTTTGCGCAAGTAGATGCATCTACTGTGGCTTCTACTCCACCCTCCATTCTGAACTGCAAGATAAATATGTAGATGCACTCTGTCGCGAAATGGAACTCAGAAACGAAAGACCATCCATCGGTACCATCTACCTCGGTGGTGGCACCCCCAGTCAGCTTTCACACGAATACCTCGACAAACTGTTCGCACATATATATAATAGGTATCGTGTAGAGGCTGACGCGGAAGTAACTATGGAATGTAATCCCGATGATATCCGCGACAACACGTTCCGTAACTTACCGGTGAACAGGGTGAGTATGGGTGCTCAAACATTCTCCGACAAACGATTGAAATTTCTTCATCGTCGTCACACTGCCGCAGAAGTGGATAGTGCTGTGACTCTGCTCCACCAACAAGGCATCCATAATATAAGCATCGACCTGATGTTCGGGTTTCCGGGCGAAACCATATCTGATTGGCAACAAGACATCCGTCATGTGCTGCAACTGCAACCACAACATATTTCCGCCTACGGACTGATGTATGAAGAGGGCACACCCCTCTACAGACTGCTGTTGCAAAACAAGGTGGAGGAAATCGACGAGGAACTGAGTTTGGCCATGTATGATACGCTCATCGACCATCTGGTGGACGAAGGGTACGAGCATTACGAGTTCAGCAACTTCGCGTTGCCCGGCTTCAGAAGCCGTCACAACGCAAGCTATTGGCACAACATTCCATACATAGGACTTGGAGCCGCCGCCCACTCCTACAATCTGAAAACGCGCAGTTGGAACATTGCCAATGTTAAACAATATATCGAAGCTATCGGTAAAGGAAATCTTCCCTCCGAAGAAGAAGATTTAGACGAACAAACAAAGTATAATGACCTTATAACCACCGCACTAAGAACAAAAGAAGGAATAAATTTATCCACGCTGCAGTCTTCTTGTCGTGAATTTCTTCTCCGCAACGCGAAGCCTCATCTCGTCCGTGAATTTCTGTTGCTTGAAAATAATCATATTCGCTTTACGCGTGCCGGTATCAAAATCAGCAACAGCATCATGGCTGATTTGATGAAGGTGTGATTTGGGGAGCAACGCTTCTTATTTCATCGCATTTTCTTTCTTCAGAACTTATTTTGATCATCAATCCCGAACAGACAAAGCATTTAGCATTGAAGAATAAACGAAAACTATAAGTGACTGTCAAATTTAAAAATGGCGAAAGTTAGACGGAAATATGGCCCAAAAATTGGGGTTTACAAGTTGTCCAGTCCTTTCAATCCATGCTCTTGATAAATTTGATAGAAGTGTTGTTTAATGTCCGTATCAATATCAACCACATTGCGTTTGCCGGTGATATAGGGCTTGAGAAGCATGGATAAAAAGAAAAAGAAAATTCCAATGACGAGAGCAATCAAAAAATTAACCATCTCCTGAGCAAAGAATCCGTAGTTCATAAACCCCACCATCGCAATGATGGGAACAACAAAAAGAATCCAATCACCGGCCGTATTCATTCTGCCGGTGTTTTCCCGCTCTTCCTTCAGTGCCTGCGGTGCCCGCTGAATGAGCTCAGACTGATGATGTTTCCAATAGTTCTCAAATTCTTTCTCCATGTCTCTACCTTTTGCACTCATGTCGATGCAACACTATCAATATGTTTTTTTATCATCCATAATTGTGTTTATGGCAGTTCATGCCACAAAGATATGGAAAAAATAAGTAACTTTGTAACCTAAACACAGAAAAAAGGATATGGAAAATCAATTTTCCCGCACACAACTTCTTTTGGGACAACCAGCCCTAAACACGTTGGCCGGCTCACGTGTGGCCGTTTTCGGCGTGGGCGGCGTGGGCGGATATGCGGTTGAAGTGCTGGCCCGAAGCGGTGTAGGCGAGCTGGATATTTTCGACAACGACCGAGTGTGCATTACCAATATCAATCGCCAGATTTATGCACTCCACTCCACTGTTGGACAATATAAAGTCGATGTGGCGACCGAACGCATCTCTGACATCAATCCGATGTGTATAGTAACCCCACACAGAATGTTCTACATGCCGCAGAACGCGGACGAAATAGACCTCTCTAAATATGATTATGTGGCCGATTGTATTGACACAGTAACGGCTAAAATTGAACTCATCAGGCGCTGCCACGCATTGAACGTGCCACTCATCAGCTCAATGGGGGCAGCCAATAAGCTCGACCCTACAGGCTTTTGTGTGGCCGACATCAGCAAGACCAAGATGGATCCTTTGGCCAAAATTTTGCGAACGAAACTCCGCAAAATAAACATTAGCCATCTTAAAGTTGTATATAGCGAAGAGCCTCCGTTGAGGCCAATAAACGAAACAAATGCTCCCGATTCAGTTTCCGGAAACTCCGCCAAACAAAATGGCACTCCCATCGTCCCTCATCGACCGGTGCCGGCCAGCAATGCCTTTGTGCCCGCAACAGCCGGATTGATCATTGGTGGAGAAATAGTTAAAGACCTCATCAAAGCTGCCGGAACGATGCGAAGTCTCTAACCAAAGGCCATCATCATCACCTATGTAAAATCTACATACTAATTTTCGATGATACTTATGGCGCACAGCAACTGCCTTGCACTATTATTTATCTTTCCTTCCAAATATCGAGAAGTGTACATAGCGTTTGGGATGAGCCTTGAGATTGGTCATCAATGAGTCAGCACTCACTATGGCGGAATTCAGTCTGTAATATAGTGATGGGTCGTTTACCATCAACCCAAGCGTACTTTCCTTACTGTTCAATCGATCCGTCACATGTTGAACGTTTGCCAACGTCCGATCCACTTTTGACATTGTACCTGCCACGTCGATTGCTGCAAGGTTAGACGTCAGCCTTGACGTATTATCCAAGGTAGTGTTTGCTTTATCCAACGCAGTATTTGTCTTGTTGATCATTCCCGGAATTGCAGCATGAAATTCAGCCACCACCGTGTTAAGATTGCCCGTGGTAGTAGTTAGATTAGAAGATATCTTCTGCATATTATGCAACGATTGCGCAAGCGCGGGGTCACTCATAAGGGCATTGATATTGGAGACAATGCTGTCTATTTTTGGCATCATCGCTTCCACGGTAGGTACAAACTTCGCTACTGCTCCCATCATTCCTTCGACGATAGCTCCGGAAATTGTGTCCCCCGGCTCAACATAGGCACCTGAATTTGAAGCTAATACAAGATTAACCTTCACATTTCCCATTAAGTCGGTCTCAATTTCAGCCGACGAGCCCTGTGGGATACGCAAATTCTTGTCAGCATCAACTTTGACAATCACTCCTTTTTTACCAGTGTAATCGTAATCTATTTTTTTCACTACGCCAATCTGATAACCGTTGGCATAAATCGGGGTGGAGGCCGACAAACCGCTGATATCCGCAAAACGAACATAGTATGGTTTGTCACTGGAGAATACGGATACCCCCTTTAGAAAATTCAAACCAAAGAACAATAGCACGATTCCAACTATGGCAACAATGGCTATTTTAACTTCATTTGTAAAAAACTTCATATTAATTTATCTGTCTGAATAATTTTATCGATTAGCTTTAAACTCTCTGATTCCCTCATTCACGTCTATCTTCTTGCCATCCTTGAACGCTATGATGAAACATTCAGGGAACTGTTCCAGAATTTGTTTGCGTAAACGATAGATTTCATTATAGTTATTGCTGGCACCGTAAGTATATTTTCTATATTGGTTTTCTTCATAGAACTCACAGCCTTTCAACCCTTTAAAATTCTCGTCATCCTCCTTCAACAGCTGTCTGCTCACTAATATCTGCACTTTGAAAACAGGTTTGCTCTCGTCCATGCTGCTTTTAGTCAACACGATTTTGTTGTCTTTCACATTGCTCTCAACGGGTTTGCTCGATGCTTGTGCTGTTTTGTCAGTATTATATGTATTCTGTAATGGGGTCTGCTCTTCTGTTTGTGGCAAGGGTTTCGGCTGTTCCACCGGCACCATCTGTGCCTTGCGATAGGCTTTGCCGCTACGGTAAGGCACTTTTACGTTATCATTATATTTGTTCAGATAACGTATAAACGCATTGTACATTCCCTTTGTATAGAGTTCGTACCCAGCATCGGAATTTAGAAACTGCTCCTCATCCCGAGTCGAAATAAAGCCAAGTTCCAGCAATATTGCCGGCATGGAAGTTAGTCTAAGAACAGCAAGGTTGTTTTGGTGCGACCCTCCATTCTTGCGCCCGGTCGCCCTACACACTTCCTGTTGCATCAGTCGAGACAGCTCCACGCTGCGTTCTCTGTTCTTGTCTGCGATAAACTCAAACATAATATCGCTCTCTACCGAGTTGGGGTTAAAACCTTTATAGACGGTTTTATAGTTATCCTCCAGATAGATAACCGCGTTTTCCCGCTTCGCCACATCAAGGTTTTCCTTGATTCCTCTATCTCCGGTGTTTTGTCCTCTTCCCAATGTATAGCTTTGAAAACCGTAGCCCGTGCGATGGTTTGGAAGAGCATTGATATGGACGGAAATAAACAAATCAGCCTGTTTGCTATTGGCAAAATCAGCCCTACTTTTCAAAGTGACAAATACGTCGGTCTTTCTTGTGTACAATACCTTAACGTCCGGACAATTTCTTTCGATCATCTTCCCCAGACTTAATGCATACTTCAGCGTTAAGTCTTTTTCGTTGGAAATAGCTCCTCGCGCTCCAAAGTCTCTTCCCCCATGCCCAGCGTCAATAACGAGTGTAAACTTTTTGTTGGCACCTTCAACCGCAAGTGCAAACATCAGAAGCATTAATGAAAAAGAAAAAAACTTTTTACACATACCAGAATGAATATTCCGCAAAATTAGTGAAAAGAATCAGAAAGCCCTCTATAGGTCTTCAGTTTTATCATTTATTAAATATAATTCAACACCGGCACCGTCGCAGTCGGCACCCATAGGAGGGTTGAGTTTGGTTAGGCAAACTTTAATTGAGCAGACAGCAGGCCAACGCTTCATCACCGATTTGCCTATACGGTAGGCAACATGTTCTACAAGGTTTGACGGTATTGCCATCTCATCTTTTGCAAGACTGTAAACCTCTGCATAATTCACTGTATCCGTCACGTTGTCACTGACCATAGCGGCCGACACATTAACCTGTATCCGTAGATTCAACTCATAGTCGTTACCCGTCATACGTTCCTGCGCCTCCACACCGTGAAAGGCATGAAAGCGCAGGTTTCGTAGATAAATATAACTGTCTTTCAACATATAATTGTTTTATCCGCAACGGCTGGCACCACAGTTGGTACAGATTAGGCATCCTTCTTGATAAACCAACGTTTCCTGACCACATACCGGACAAATCTGCCCGGAAGCCTTACTGCCGTCCACAACATATTTCTTCAAAGCACGCTCTACACCGTTTTTCCATGTGTTAATGCTTTCATCCTTAAGTTGCAAGGAGCCTACAAGCTTAATCACATAGTTGATAGGCATTCGGTAACGGAGCACGCCGGAGATGAGTTTGGCATAGTTCCAATATTCCGGATTAAACTTTTCACTCAGTCCTTCAACCGTTGTCTTGTATCCTCGCTTGTTTTCAAACTGGAAGTCATAGCGGTGGGTGTCGTCCTCATTGGTTTGTTTGATAATCTTTCCCTTCACTATTGACTTGGGCAATACGATTCCTTCATCATCGTCCTGCAATCCCGTGAATATCTCATACGGATATCCGTCGAGCAGTCCTACAAAGGCCACCCACTTCTCTTTGTTGTTCTGGAAACGGACAACGTCGCAGTCTAATACTTTCGGGCGTACCTCCTGCACTGCCAACTGGTTTAAGGCGGGTACCGTGAGCGGCTCCGGAGCTTCTTTGTGTTCTTCTTTCTTCTTGTCCTTCTTAGACACGGAAATCATCACCCCCGAACGGCTTCCGTCACGATATATAGTGCATCCCTTGCAACCCGAACGCCAGGCTTCCACATAGAGTTTATTGACCAATGTTTCGTCTACATTGTTAGGGAGATTTACCGTAACCGAAATACTATGATCTACCCACTTCTGGATGGCTCCCTGCATACGCACCTTCATCAGCCAATCCACATCATTGGCTGTGGCCTTATAATAAGGTGAACGAGCCACAAGATTATCAATCTCCTCCTGTGTGTATTTTTTGGTGGTGTCAATACCATTGACTTCCATCCAAGTCAGGAATTTCTTGTGGTAGACAATGTATTCCTCGAACGAATCACCCACCTCATCAACAAAGTCCACATGAACGTCGGTGTCGCTGGGATTCACCTTGCGGCGACGCTTATAAACAGGCATGAATACAGGCTCAATGCCACTTGTGGTCTGTGTCATCAGCGAAGTGGTGCCGGTTGGAGCGATGGTAAGACACGCGATATTGCGGCGACCGTATTTCTTCATGTCCTCATAGAGCTGAGGATCGGCCTCTTTCAGTCTATTTATGAAAGGGTTATTCTTCTCCCGATCTGCATCGTAGATTTCAAAAGCACCACGTTCGACAGCCATCGTTACAGAAGACCGATAGGCACTCAAAGCTAAGGTCTTATGAACTTCAACCGAAAAATCAGTTGCCTCTTGGGTGCCATACCGTAGGCCCATTGCAGCCACCATATCGCCCTCTGCAGTGATTCCTACTCCCGTACGACGTCCCATGCCGCTCTTGCGACGTATTTTCTCCCAAAGATAATGTTCCGTTGCTTTCACCTCCTCTGTCTGGGGATCCACGCCTACCTTTTCGAGAATCTTATCAATCTTCTCCATTTCCAAATCCACAATGTCGTCCATGATACGCTGGGCGAGTTGTACATGTTTCCGAAACTTGTCGAAATTGAACGAAGCTTTATCCGTAAAGGGATTGTCTACATAACTATACAGGTTTAAGCTCAACAAGCGACAACTGTCGTAAGGACACAAGGGAATCTCGCCACAAGGGTTGGTGCTCACTGTCCGGAAGCCCAAATCAGCATAGCAATCAGGAATGCTCTCACGAATAATCGTGTCCCAGAACAACACGCCCGGCTCTGCACTCTTCCATGCATTGTGCACTATTTTCTCCCACAGTTTACGAGCGGAAATCTCTTTTTTCACCAAAGGCTTTTTGGCATCCAATGGGAATTGTTGTATATAAGGCTTGTCCTCTATGGCTGCTTCCATAAAGGCATCGTCTATTTTCACGCTTACATTGGCTCCCGTTACCTTGCCTTCAGTCATCTTTGCATCAATAAAGGCCTCTGAATCCGGATGCTTAATGCCCACTGACAACATCAAAGCCCCGCGACGACCATCCTGTGCCACCTCGCGAGTTGAATTGCTGTATCGCTCCATAAAGGGTACAAGCCCCGTAGATGTCAAGGCGGAATTGTTCACAGGGCTGCCTTTCGGGCGGATGTGGCTCAAGTCATGGCCTACACCTCCACGACGTTTCATCAGCTGCACTTGTTCTTCGTCTATCTTCATGATAGCACCATAGCTATCGGCGTCACCGTCCAGACCTATCACAAAACAATTGCTCAATGATGCCACCTGATAGCTGTTGCCGATTCCTGTCATCGGACTTCCTGCCGGGATGACATAGCGGAAATGATCCAAGAGATCGAAAACCTCCTGTGCACTAAGTGGATTTTTATACTTCTTTTCGATACGAGCAATTTCATTGGCAATACGCCAATGCATCTGTTCGGGCGAACACTCATAGATATGACCAAAGCTATCCTTCAAGGCATATTTGTTCACCCACACTCTGGCGGCTAATTCATCACCGCCAAAATACTTCAACGACGCAGCAAAGGCTTCGTCATAAGAGTAAATCTTTTGGTTTTCCATCAGTTGAATAGTAAATCTAATTTTTAGAATATGGTGAATGCAAAACTACAAAAGAATTTCTTAATTATGGCAACAATCTTAAGTTTTTTAATTTTAAAATTAACCTTTTTAGAAATTTTTCATATCTTTGTAACAATAAAAATTTCCAAAAATGAAAACCATAAACGAACGTCGGACTATCCGAAAATATTCAGAAAGAGACATTTCCAGCGATTTGTTGAACAGTCTGTTAGAACAATCTGAGCGCACACCCACTATGGGAAATCTGCAACTCTACAGTGTGGTGGTGACTCGAAATGCACAAATGAAAGCTAAACTTTCACCCGCACATTTCAATCAGCCAATGGTGAAAGAGGCTCCTGTGGTGCTTACTTTCTGCGCAGATTTTCGCAGAACGACCCTTTGGGCAGAAGCAAGGGAAGCGCATCCCAGCTATGACAACTTCCTGAGTTTCATCAATGCTGCTACCGACGCTCTCCTTTATTGCCAAACATTCTGCAATCTCGCAGAAGAAGAAGGACTGGGCACCTGCTTTCTCGGCACAACCGTATATATGCCACAACTAATTATAGACACCCTGAAACTTCCCCAGCTGGTTTTCCCAGTTGCCACCATCACACTTGGATGGCCGGCGGAAAAACCGGCTTTAAGCGACCGACTGCCACTCAAAAGCATTGTCCACGAAGAATGCTATGAAGATTATACTACTGCCAAAATCGACGAATACTATCAGGAGAAAGAAACCCTCCCCGAAAACAAGAAATTTGTTGAGATAAACAACAAGAAGACACTGGCACAGATCTTTACGGACATCAGATATACCAAGAAAGACAACGAAGCCATGTCAAACGGATTGTTGGATGCGCTCAAGGCTCAGGGATTTCTCAAATAACACCATATCAGAGATAAAATCCGCTTGTACACAAGCCTTGATAAAAGCTCAATGCTTATTATAATGTTAATAAAGAGCAGCAGTCATAAGATCAAGACAAGTTTCCGGAAACCCTCTTCCACGACTGTGTATCAGCACATCAAACAAAGACCAAAACATGTTAATGTTTACTGTTCAGCATTGCATAATTCAAATTTTAAACAAAAAGAGGAAAAAAGATGTAAAAAGATTTGGTGGTACAAAATAAAAGCTATATCTTTGCAACCGCATTTCAAAAGAATGTAGCAAGGTTTACAATCCCCACAACAGGAAGGAAGTTTGGGTGAGTGGCTGAAACCAGCAGTTTGCTAAACTGCCGTGCGCGTTAGCGTACCGGGGGTTCGAATCCCCCAGCTTCCGCAAGGATTTAAACTTTTCTTGGTCGGTTCATCTAACGGTTAGGATACAAGATTCTCATTCTTGGCATAAGGGTTCGATTCCCTTACCGACTACAAGCAATGCACGCAAGCCATAAGGCTTGCGTTTTTTATAGCCAAGTTTTGTAAACAAAGACTATTAACAATTTTAATATGCTTTGTTCAACAAACGCCAAACTCATTAAGGGGCGGCAACACATAACATGATATGGTATAAATGCGTATATTGGCTATATAGCGACAAAACTTTCGCAAAGGATGCAAAAATCTTAGGAGGCGAAGCAATGACTACCATACCATCAAACACAAGCTGACCTTTATGCGTTGTATTGCAGATGCCGGCAGGTGATTTGGAGCCATGCCCCCATGCGCAGAAAAAACAACAGACACACTATGACAACGGATAGATACCGCATGGATACTGGTCCAGACTCATTTTATTGTTCACTCTGTTCCGCCTCAGCCGGCTACTACCGGTTCATGTGCTACCTGCGACAAAGACAGATGGTCTTCGCGTTGCCACTACAAGGGCAGATGTTGCAATGGCCGATATGATCTCAACGCTATAACTACCAAAGGTACGGCACATTCCAATGACCTGCAAATACATGCAGTTTGAAACAATTAAACAGATTATGGAATACAAAAAAATATCAAGAAACTCAAATGACATCGATGAACTTAAAAAACTTTACATAACGTCTTTTCCAAAAGAAGAAAGGATGGCTTGGGACAGTTTGTTCCAACTCGCAAAATGGGAGAATGTAGATTTTCTGGCCTATTATAAGAATAACGAATTGGTTGGAGCAACCTACACCGTAAATCACGACAAACTGAGTTGGCTATTTTATTTTGCCGTTGTGCCGGAATTTCGCGGACAGGGAATAGGAACTAAAATACTCTCCTCCCTACTCGATGACTGCAGCGATCGTAGGCTGATGATTGACATTGAAGACCCTGAACAGCCTGCCAAAAACACGCGCCAACGTGTCAGACGCATTGGCTTTTATAAAAGAATGGGATTCAAAGACTACGGAATTAGGCAAACAGAAAAAAACATACGATATAACATCATGGCTCACGGCGGAAAAATAACGACAGACAATTATAAGAATCTCATGAGAAGATATAGAAACTCTCTACAGCATTCCGCATAATCATTCAGCCACTATCAGCATGATGCCTCTACTACTGTCGGCATCATGCTCCGCAGCCGGCTCCTTTCTGTTGCAACAGCAATGATTCACAATTATTCATGTTGTGACAGAGCCGTTATCCGTTTTGGAAACCTTAAAGTTATTTTGACTTATTTTTAGAGCCCGGTTTTCTCCCCCGCTTCTTAGGCTTCTCTACAAGTACTGGGTGCAACTCTAATTGTTGCATTTTGTACTCACGAGGCGTCATGCCGTTAATTTTGTAAAAAGATGCGTAAAACGATTGCCTGTTGGAGAATCCAACCATATCGGAAATCTCCTCCATCGTGAGATCCTTATAGCGTTTGTCAATAAGAATGGACATCGCTTCACGAATTCGATAGGAATTAACCAGCGAAGTGTAGTTCATGTGAAATCTGACATTCACCACCGCAGAGATATAACGTGTGTTGGTGCCCAGATCTTCCGATAGGCGCTTGGCTGAATAATTCTTGTCTCGATACTTTTTCTGAATGATGATGATATCATTGATTCCGGCTTCAAGTTCATCCATCATCTGCGGGCTGACTAACGACCTATAAGAAGCCTCCTTTTCTTTAATTTTGGTGATATTATACTTTGCCATAACTAAGATATTGAATCAATTATTATTACTTATCGCAAAGATAATAAAGTTAAGCTTATTTACCAACATTTTTAATACTTTTTTACTAAGAATTTTTTATCCTCTAATTTATAATTACCTCTCTGCTTGCTCCTCTTTAAATCGCAAAGCGGAAAGAATATAGTCAGAAAAGGGCAAAATCACGGATTGCTAATGATTTTTTGACCATGCAAAGTCCCTACGGCCGTCTTCTATGTTCAAAGGTACAGCATCATTTTAACACGGTCTAATTATAACAGAAACAACTTTACAAACATAGGCTTATATTTGGCGTATTTAAAAATATATAAAAGATTATTCGAAATTCTTCAAAATAATGAGTTTTTCGCAATCGGCTTATAACCAAGAGTATAGAGTCTATTCAAAACATTTCCATAAATAATAGTTTTCTTAACGCTTTGCCCTTAAGCCTTAACGGCATCATCACCAAGCTGTTAAGGCGATGCGGATAAAGCTTAATCATCATGCGGATAGATAGTAACCGCAACTTGAATAGGCTGCAACGACAATAAAAGCCTATTATAGAGAAGCGGAAAATGACAAAAAATGGCATTCTGTTTCCATATTGTATGCTGGAACGATGAAAATAAAGTGCAGGAAAATGGTGAAGTTATATTGACAATTTTACCTTTTTATATTCTTATGTTCTTTATTTGGTAATAATGTGCTTAGATACTATAGAGACTACAAACAAAGCATCTTCACAGACCAATATGATATATTTTTTTCAAAAAAATGCTTGGTTTTTTGGATATAAACGCTATGGCTGCCACTAACGTCTCGTGTTACCGATTTCATGACACCACCTCTTGATATATCCCTTTGTAACATACGAGACTCTACTTTCAAAAAAAAATCTGTTAGGATTTGCCCTCTACCGTATGTGCCGGATACAAAGTGTTGGAAACCAACTACAAACTATCTTCTATTGCTGCTTTACACTTTGGGTTATCTAATGTCATTGCCTATTCGATTTATAAAAATATCATCATCGTATAAACGTCCATAGCATTGACCTGCGTTATGCGTATTTATTTCATAAAATCAATTTTAGAACTATCATGAAATACAAAAATTGATTTGTCTGTTGCAATGGAATCCTTTATCTTACTGAGGCTGTTGAGGGAATATGTTGGTTTTGTTCCCAACCAAACAGTCGTATTCCCGCCACATTCTATACTTGAAATGCTCAAAGTTTTTCAAGAAAATAAAACGGCATTATAATCGGAGTGAGTACGTAAAACCAACTGACTATCCCATTCCCTGAGCTTATTTGTAAGAGGCATGGGCATTAAAGGAAATTACTGCATCAATCAAACATCCTAACATAGTAAAGGCTCTCATTACAGCAATTAGTTTTTTGTCAATATAAACAAAAGCACAGTTGTGTGGGGCTATTGTGATATTTCACTTGTATTATCAGGATTGTTTTTATAAATTTGCACTCAGTATTTTTAATTTAAACGATTATGGAACAAAAGACTCAAGACGAACGTCGCAGAGAAATGGAAGCAGAGATTGCAGCAAACGAGGCAATGGAAAAACAGTCACGCCAAAGACTCATTCGCAATCTAATCATAACAGCCCTTATATTTGTGGTGGGAATCGGAGGATACCTTGCCCTTCGTCCGAACGAAGAGCCGGAAGTGTATTATAAAGATGGTGACATAGACTACATCAGACAGGCTGACAAACTCCGCAGGACGACAAATTTCAAGAGTGTTCAAGAGTTTCGGGGTGGCTATGCCATTGTGAGTAATGGTAACAAATATGGTGTGGTGGATGTAAAGGGAAACATTGTGTGTCCTGTGAAATACGATGCTATAGAATCCAACTATAGCGAACACTATCCTGATTTGTGTCAGGTGAAGCTTAACAACAAATTAGGACTTGTAGACAAGGAAGGGAAGGAAGTCGTAAAACCCATTTATGACGACATGGGGCCTGTCAGCAATTCAATGATACAAGTCAGCCAAGGTGATGAGCAATTTTACATCAATTTGGAAGGCAAACGCATGGACTAAAGATATGTAACGCATGAAAACGCCCTATCATACTCTGTTTACGAGCAATGATAGGGCGTTTTTAGATTTGATAATTACACTTTATAAACTTTCAAGTTGATTGTCCTTATTTAATCAAGTTTGTGGTCATAAAACTGTAATTACATAAATTGCATACGCTGCTACTCTACTATGATAGGTTTATACTTAGGAACAAGCAGTTTCATCACGGCCCAACCCAAGAGATAGGCTACAGAACAGATGCTGAACACAATCATATATCCGGCCGGTTTGCCGTCGAAACCCATGAATTGGAAAGCCGCACCCTGAGTATGGGCATAGTCGAACAACATTCCGGATCCCTTGTTGATGAGGAAAGATCCGATACCGCCGGCCATAGCGCCAATACCCGTAATGGTAGCAATGGTAGACTTGGGGAACATATCACCAATGGTTGAATACAGGTTGGCCGACCAGGCCTGATGACCTGCTCCCAGTAAGCCGATAATGATGGCAGGCCACCACGCACTATAAGTACCAAGTGGCTGAGCTAACAGTCCAAGTATTGGGAAGCACGCGAAAATCAACATGGCTCGCATACGTCCTATGTATGGATTCATTCCCTTCTTCTCTACGAAATAAGTGGGCAGGTAGCCTCCACCGATGCTCAACACCGTCACAATGGCATAAAGAGTAAATATCAGCATGATAGCCATTATTGAGTCGGAGGTGTAGCCATATTGGTCGGAGAAATAAGCCGGCGCCCAGAACAGGAAAAACCACCAAACGCCATCGGTAAGAAATTTACCCATGATGAACGACCAAGTCTGACGATAACGGAAACATTTGAGGAAACCGATGGTCTTCTCCTCCTGTTCCTTGACGGTAGCCTTGCTTTCAGCAGCTTCTGCATCATCGTTGTCCTGTTCAATATAGAGGAGTTCGGCCTGATTCACACGCTTGCTCTCTCTGGGTTTGTCATAAAGCCAAATCCAGAAAGCCATCCAGACGTAACCCAAACCACCAATGATAATAAATGCCATTTCCCAGCCAAGGGCACGGGCTAACAATGGAATGGTTGCCGGAGCAGCCAATGCTCCTATCGAGGCACCGCTATTAAATATTGACGTTGAAAAAGCTCGGTCTTTCTTTGGGAAGTATTCCGCAGTTACTTTAATGGCTGCAGGGAAGTTGCCTGCCTCGCCCACTGCAAGAATAAGGCGACACGATAGGAACAGCCACACGCTGATGGTGGCTATAGCTACGGCAGCATCGCTTCCGGCTTGGACCATGCGCAGGGCATCGATAGAGTTGTAACCCTCTACCTGCATAGCCACCCAGCCACAGCCGGCGTGCATCACAGCACCAGTAGACCAAACGCCAATGGCAATAAGGTAGCCTTTCTTGGTACCCATCCAATCGACGAATTTTCCGGCAAATAAGTTGGCTAAGGCATAGAAAATAGAAAACCAACCCGTAATCGTACCATAGTCGTTGTCGGTCCAATGAAACTCCGGTGCGATAAAGTCTTTCCATGTCAGAGATAATACCTGACGGTCCAAATAGTTAATTGTGGTAGCTAAAAAAAGCAGTCCACAGATAACCCATCTGAATTTGGACATTTTGTTAGTTTGAATAGCATTCATTATAGTGTTATTTGTAGTTGTTGTTTATTCTAAATCAGGAATACTGATGACCTGCATATCCGTATAAACGAGGTTTTCGCCACACATACCCCAGATGAAGGTGTAGTTGCTTGTTCCGGCTGCACAGTGAATACTCCATTGTGGAGAAATGACAGCTTGCTCATTGTTCATCCACATGGGACGGGTCTCCTTAGGCTCACCCATCATGTGAAGAATCTTTTGCCCTTCCGGCACCTTATAATATAGATAAGTCTCCATACGGCGTGCATGAGTATGGGGCGGCATCGTATTCCACACCGATCCCTCCTTTAATTCGGTTACGCCCATCTGTAATTGACAAGTGCGCACGCCGGCAACGCCATCAATAATGAGCTGATGAATCACGCGATCATTGCTTTCTTTGGGACTGCCGGCTTTGATATTGTTGGCGTCTTTCAAAGTAACTTTCTTGGTTGGATAGGTGGTGTGTGCTGTGGCAGAGTTCATATAGAACTTCGCCGGCTCGCTCACATTCTTGCTGGCAACAACGATGTCCTTTGCTCCGCGACCGATATACAAAGCCTCTTGGAACCCAAGCGTATAGCTCTTTCCATCGACAGTTACTGTTCCCTCACCACCAATGTTGATGATTCCGAGTTCACGATTGTCGAGTAATGTGCGTCCACTTGTTCCCTTACTTTTATCAACATACAATGGTGAGATAGATGTCAGCTTCAGAGGCGTGGCGACTGGTTGAGCTCCACCAATGAGGAAACGGTCGTAGAAGGTGTAAGTCCAGTTCACTTCGCCCGGTGCAAACACTTTCTCCACAAGATATTCCTTGCGCAGGCGGTCAGTGGTGTAATGCTTAGCATCCTCCGGACCGGTTGCCCAACGCACATTATAATTGGTATAAGCGTTCTCTGCCTTAATTTCATACCCTTTAAAACAGTTCTGCGCCAAACCATATCCGGCTATCAGACACAACGAAATTGTCAATAGTGTTTTCTTCATTTTGATTTTCTATTAATGATTAGTTCAATTATTTTGTTATCAATGTTTCTGCTGCTGCCTTCTCGCTTTTCATGATGAGTCTGCGATTCCACAACATCATACCTACCGTGACGATCGTCAGAAAGGCTGCTCCCACAAACCGGGCATACTTTGCTGCTGCATAGATGATGTACCCTAAGAGCGAACTTGCGAAGTCCATGCTTCCTGCCAAAAAACCATCGGGCACGTCGGCAGCCTTGTCACCGGTAGCGGCAAACACCGCAGCGGCAGCCTTTGTGAAGTCGGGAGCCATATCCGTTACAAACCATAGGCCGACGAGCAAAGCTACAAGCCCAATAATATATGTCCTCACCACGTTGCCCCCTGTATATGGCAGCATCATGGGAAACAGGTAGAACAAACCGGCCAGAGAAGCCAAAGGTAAGAACTGATTGCCCGGCAACACTACGGAAATGATGAGGTATGTGGGGATCAGCAACAAGGTGCAGACCAGCGATGTGGGATGTCCGATAACAAGCGCAGGGCTCATTCCGATATACACCTGCTTGCCATTAAACTTCTTGTTCACTATATCCTTTGTCTTCTCCGATATAGGCATCAAACCGTCAATAAAAAGTTTGGTGATGCGGGGAATCAACTCCATGACGGCCCCCATCGTTACCCCAAGAAAGAGTATCTTCTTAACTTCCATCTGAGCCACCAACCCTATCAATGCGCCGACAATTACTCCCAACACCAACGGCTCACCAAGCACGCCAAATTTCTTCTTCAGACCTTCGGCATCAAAATCCAACTTGTTGAATCCGGGAATTCGTTCCAACACCCAATTGATGCAAAGTGTAAAAGGAACAAAGCTCTGGCAAAACGGCTGTGGAATAGCAATACCGTCCATTCTGTCGTAATAGTTCTGAAATTTAGAAGCCGTGAAATCAGACATGACAAGCGTTATAATATAACAAATGATGGCTGCAAAATATCCCCAAGCCAGACTTTGGTCAAAGACAAAGTAAACCACTGCACCTATAAATGCAAAATGCCAATAGTTCCAAAGGTCGATATTCACGGTGCGGGTAGTTTTCGTGATAAGCATCAGGAAGTTTACACCCAGACAAATGGGTATAATGAATGCGCCGACAGCCGTGTTATAGGCAACGGCTGCAGCGGCAGGCCAGCCCATATCGAACACATTAAGTTGGAGATGATATATCTCCGAAATTAAGGTCAGCGGGTTACTGAAGTTCGTTGTAAGCAGAGCGGTAACAATACCCAACCCAACAAAACCCACGCCGATGTACAGACCGGATTTCAAGGCCTTACCAAATTTCATGCCTATACAGAGACCAATGATGGTGAAAATGACAGGCATCATCACGCTTGCTCCCAAGCTGATGATATAACTAAATACACTTTCCATTTTAGTTTTAATAGATTGTTTTTAAACTATATGGCGCAAATTTACAAAATTATATTGTAAATCTGCGTCATTAAGCTAACAAATAACTCTGTTTATCGAACTTTCCGATTATCAGAAACTATATTTCGATGACAATATCATCCCAAGTCGGTAATCACAAAGAGTCATACCTTATGGAAAAAATCTATACATCAGTCTTGAAAATAGATTCGTTTCACCCGATGGCTGATTCCCGTAAGCACTTCGTAGGGAATGGTATCGAGAACATCACTCAACACTGTCACAGGAAGGTGGTCGCCAAATATCTCTACGGTGTCGCCTTCCCGACAGTCGATATCCGTAACATCCACCAACGCTACATCCATGCAGATATTACCAACATATTCGGCTTTCTGTCCGTTCACCAAACAGTAACCATGACGATTGCCCAAATGGCGGTTAAGACCATCGGCGTAGCCTATCGGAATAGCAGCAATGACACTGTCGCGTGTCAGCACGCCCTTACGACTATAGCCTACAGTTTCGTCTGCCGGCACATGACGCAACTGGAGAATGGTTGATTTGAGCGTAGAGACATTGTTAATAATTTCGTTGTTGCGACTGTTCACACCATATAGTCCCAATCCCAGACGACACATATCCATCTGGCGTTCCGGGAAATGCTCTATACCCGCAGAGTTGTCCATGTGGCGCAGAATCTTATGTTCAAAAGCATCCTGCAGTTGTTTGCTCGCTTTCTCAAATCGTGCAAATTGCAGTGCCGAGAAGTTATCAAAGTCATCGCTATCGGCTCCCACAAAGTGCGAAAATACCGAGCGAGGTATCACGGCATCCTGATGTTTCAGCCTTTGTATCAGTTTGTCCATATCCTTTTCAGGGTCGAATCCTAAGCGGTGCATCCCGGTATCCAACTTGATGTGCACGGGGTAGCCCGTAATGCCTTCCTTCTCTGCCGCCTTAACCAAGGCGTCAAGCACGCGGAACGAGTACACCTCCGGCTCAAGATCATAGTCGAACATCGTCTTGAATGCGGAAAGTTCCGGATTCATAATCATGATGCTGCTCGTTATACCATTGCCACGCAACATCGCACCTTCATCAGCTACGGCTACAGCCAGATAATCAACACGATGTTCCTGCAAGGTCTTGGCTACTTCCACGCTGCCGGCGCCGTATGCGTCGGCCTTAATCATACATACCAACTTGGTGTCGGGTTTTAAGAATGAGCGGTAATAGTTCAAGTTGGCCACGACGGCATTCAAGTTCACCTCCAACACCGTTTCATGCACCTTCTGTACCAACAATTCCGTTATCTTGTCGAAACCAAACTGGCGAGCGCCTTTCAGGAGAATCACTTCGTCGTGCAATTCTTTAAACACCTCGCTGTGTATAAATTCTTCTACCGATGCGAAGCAATATTTCTCATTGGTGCGAAATTCATCGACACAACTCAAAATCATCGGCCCAATGCCTATCAATTTTTCCACTCCACGCTTCACTGCCAACTCACCCACTTCACGATACAGCTGTGCAGGCTCCTCGCCACTTTGGAAAATGTCACTCAAAATCAATGTGCGTCGCCTGCCCTGATGGTCGGGGCGTCGATTCATAAAGTCGAGTGCGATATCGAGTGCGTTAATGTCCGAATTATAAGAATCGTTGATCAGCGTGCAGCCGTGCCTGCCTTCTTTCACCTCCAATCGCATGGCTACCGGCTCAAGCTGCAACATACGTTCATCGAGCAGGTCGGCTCCAAGCCCAAGCCGCAAGGCAATGGTGGCGCAAACAATGGAGTTCGTGATGGAGGCATCATCGATAAAGGGGATGCTATACCAGTTTTCCTCACCTTTATATATATAGGTAACTGTCGTTGCCGTAGCCTTTTTCTCCGCCGCTTTGATATACATCGGTGCTTTACTGTCGTGCATCGACCAGTAAAGTTTTTCACCTTGATACTTGCGTTCGGCCATAACCTTTGCTACACCCTCGTCGTCAGCATTATACACCAACGTCTCAGCATCATGGAACAACATCGCTTTCTCACGGCATTTGTCTTCCATCGATTCAAAGTTTTCCTGATGAGCAGCACCAAGGTTGGTAAGTACGGCAATGGTAGGTTGAATAATAGAACGCAAAGCCGACATCTCACCCTTCCGGCTGATACCTGCCTCGAAGATGCCTAATTTAGTTTGTTCGTTCATCAGCCACACCGACAACGGCACGCCTATCTGTGAATTATAGCTGCGCGGACTGCGTGTAACATACATATCGGGAGACATTAGCTGGTGGAGCCATTCTTTCACCATTGTCTTACCATTAGAGCCTGTGATGCCCACAATGGGGATGTTGAACTCATCCCTATGTCGCTCGGCCAGTCGCTGAAGCGCTTTCAACGTATCGACCACTTTCAGAAAATTGGCATCTGCGTAGTTAGTCTCATAATCCTGCGGCACATTTGTCACCACAAAATTCCTGACACCCCTACGATAAAGGTCGGGAATATAATTGTGTCCATCATTGCGATTGGATTTCAAAGCGAAGAACAGAGTTTCCTCCGGGAAACAAAGCGAACGGCTATCGGTAAGCAGGAAGCCAATGCGAGCTTCTTGTTCGCCATAACGACGCGCACCAATAAAGGTGGCTACTTTTTCAATAGTATATGTCATTATTTCAACTTAAAAACGTGATACAAAGATAATAAAAAGTAAGGAGGGGCAAAACAAAAAAGTGAAAAAGAAAATATATAGGAGAAAAAGAAGAACAAAAGTAAAGTCTCAACCGATAGTTTGCTCAACAATTACAGTACTATCACATCAAAAACAAAGAATATGAACTATCGGAGATTTGGTCTTACGGTGATACCTTTCGGTTACATTTATTTTCAATAGAATTAAAGTAGAGTGAACAGTAAGGGCCGAATTCCATGCAGGAAAGTCGGCCCCAATCTAAAATTGATAAGAAAATTTTAGCAATATTCAATCATTGCTAATGTCGTTAATTAAGCCCAAACAATGAGGCGAGCCCTCCATCCACACCGGAGAAGCCCATAAAGGCCAGAGAAAGCAGGCCTGCCGTCACCATGACAATAGCCATGCCCTTCATTCCCTTGGGGATCTGGGTCAATTCGAGCTGCTCTCTGATGCCGGCGAAAACCGTCAATGCCAAAGCAAATCCCACTGCCGTAGAGAAGGCGTAAACAACACTCTGAACAAGGTCAAAGTCTTTTTGAATCACAAGAATAGCCACGCCCAACACAGCACAGTTGGTGGTGATGAGCGGCAGGAAAATGCCCAAAGCCTGATAAAGTGCCGGACTTACCTTCTTTAAGACGATCTCTACCATCTGCACCAAGGAGGCAATAACCAAGATGAAAGCCAACGTCTGAAGATACTGCAATCCAAAGGGGTTGAGCACATATATCTGTATGAGCCAAGTCACCACTGTAGACAGGGTCATTACAAAAGCAACTGCCACCCCCATGCCAAGAGCCGTGTCGATCTTCTTAGATACACCGAGAAAGGGGCATATACCTAAGAATTGACTCAGAATGATATTATTGACAAATATCGCACTAATGAATATTAAAAGATATTCCATTTTTCTTTATTATATTATGCATAAAACTGTTTGCTCTCCCACTATTCTGGCTTATACTTATTGAACAGAGCCACAAGATAACCCAAAGTAATGAAAGCGCCGGGAGGCAACACAAAGAGTAGGATGTTGGTTGTTTCGGGCAAGAGCGAAATGCCAAACACGCTGCCCGCGCCAAGTATCTCGCGCACCATGCCCAGCACGGTGAGGGCAAGCGTAAAGCCAAGACCAATACCCACTCCATCAACAAGACTCTCTATCGGTGTTCGTTTGCAGGCAAAACTTTCTGCCCGTCCCAACACGATACAATTAACCACAATCAATGGAATAAAGATTCCAAGCGACTGATTGATGCTGTCGGGCGCATAGGCCGACATGAACATTTGCAGTATGGTCACAAAGGCGGCAATAACAGCGATAAACACCGGTATGCGCACCTTGTCGGGAACAATGTTCTTGATACACGATATGACCGTGTTTGTACATATCAGGACTGCCATCGTAGCCAACCCCATTGACATACCATTGACGGCACTGGTCGTGGTGGCCAGCGTAGGACACATACCCAATGTGAGTACAAATATTGGATTTTCCCTGATTATTCCGTTGGATATAATTTTGAAATAGTTCATAACTTCATCCTTTCTTTAGTTGTTATTGGCAGTTGGTCCGTTGCCGGTTTGCTGTTGGGCATAAGCCGAATAGGCTTGATTCACGGCTTTGAGAAAAGCCCTGCTGGTAATCGTCGATGCGGTAATAGCGTCAATGTCGCCACCGTCTTTACTCACAGCAAGCTCGCCCTGTGCAGGGTTCAGGCCTATCACACTCCCCTTGCCGTCTTTCTGAAACCAAGTTTGAGCCTTGGCACCCAGTCCGGGAGTCTCGGTGTGGTGCAGTATGGTGTAGCCCAATATCGTTCCCTCCAAACTGAAACCCACCAGCACCTTAAGGTCGCCGTCAAATCCAAGCGATGTTGTCTCAACGGCTGCGCCCAATGCTTTGCCGTCCTTGCCTATCGTGCGGTGAATCACAAAAGCCGTCTCCTTGTTGTCTACAAGTTGTTTTATCGTGTCGGTGTCTGCAACAGAGAGGCTTTCGGTGCCCATTACCGTCTTGATGCCATCTGCCAGAGTTTTCTCCGCCTTGACTGCAATGGGACCCTCAGTCAGATGGTTTACCCATGCCAGCAAAGTCGCAACAACCAATGCACAGCCCACGAGAACAAGCACCATATTGGTCAGTGATGATTTCATTTTTGCCATAATATATTCTCCTTATTTCTTTGCCGGCACCTCGCCGAAACGTTTTGGTTTAACATAGAAATTGATAAGCGGTGTAAACGCGTTCATGATGAGAATGGCAAACGAAAGCCCTTCCGGATAGCTTCCCCAGTTGCGGATTACCACTGTGAGAAAGCCGATGGCTACACCATATATGAGTTGTCCCTTGTGGGTCATGGGCGACGTCACATAATCGGTTGCCATGAAGATGGCACCCAACATCAGTCCGCCGGTCAATATAACTTGCACGGGATTGGCATAAATAGGATTGCCAAGATGCAACAGACCACTGAACACAAACACCGTGACGATAATGCTCACAGGAATATGCCAGGTGATAATCTTTTTCCACAGCATATAGCCAAACCCAAGAAGCAGAGCCAGCGCACATATCTCTCCAACGGCACCTGCCCCAAGTCCGTTTGCCGTGTTGCCCAAAAGCATATCAATGGAGCCGGGTAGCTGATCGAGCAAACTTGCATCGCCGTCTTTAATGGCCTCCTTCATCAAACTCAAAGGTGTTGCCCCCGTTGCGGCATCAGCATAAGCAGTCATTTGTCCGGCAATAGGCCAGGTGGTCATCTCCGCCGGAAAACTTACTAACAGGAAACAACGCCCCACCAAGGCTGGGTTGAAGATGTTTGCACCCAATCCGCCAAAACTCATCTTCCCCACTCCAACGGCAATAAGAGCGCCAATCAGAATCATCCAGATGGGGAAATTGCTCGGCAGGTTCATGCCTAAGAGCAGTCCGGTGAGTATCGCCGAGCAGTCGGTGAGCGACGTTGGTTGCTTCATCATATATTTGGTAATGGCCCATTCAAAAAACATACAGGCCGCCACACTGGCGAGACACACCACAACCGAGCCTAACCCGAAGTAGTAGAAAGAAACGAGCAGCGCGGGAACAAGGGCGATGATAACGCCTCTCATGTTGCGCTCTATGCTGTCGTCGCCGTGCGCATGGGGTGATAACGAAACTACTAATTTATTCATTGTGTTTTCTATTCTATCATGATTATTTCTTATTCCTTGCTCTGATCATGCCCATAACAACCTGCTTGCCTTGAACGATATTGTCCAGCAGGGCACGATGGGAAGGGCAAGTGTACTGGCAGGAGCCACAAGCAATACAGCTGACAACATCTTCTCCTTCAAGCCGTTCATACTTTTTGAACGAAGACAGAGTTGCTATCAGATACGGCTCCAAGCCCATAGGGCAAACCGTCACACACTTTCCGCAACGAATGCAAGGCTGAATGAGGTCGCGGTGGGCATCCTGCCCCGTAAGCACCGTTATGGAATTGGTGCCCTTGCACACGGGAACATCGAGCGTCATGACCGACTTTCCCATCATCGGACCACCGGCCAACACCTTATTGTCGCCTTCGGGCATTCCTCCGCAGGCTTCAATGAGCTGTCCGAAAGGCGTTCCCATGCGCACCAGAAAGTTGGCGGGATGTTTGATTTGCCTGCCCGTAACCGTTGTATAACGTTCAAACAACGGCTTGTTTTTCATCACAGCCTGATACGATGCAAACGCCGTACCGACATTAATCACCACCGCACCCACATGAATGGGGAGCGCAGGGGGCGCAGGTATCTGTCGTCCCATGACAGCTTCCACCAGTTGCTTCTCTCCGCCCTGAGGATATTTCTGAGCCAACGGCACTACCTTGATGCGTGGATCTGACGCAGCCTTTTCCGTCATCAGAGCAATGGCTTTGGGCTTGTTCTCCTCAATGCCAATATATGCTTTGTCTACACTGACCGATTTCATGAGCAGTTGTACCCCGACAATGATTTCATCGGCGTGTTCCATCATCAGCCGATAGTCTGACGTGATATACGGCTCACACTCCACTGCATTGATAACCACACATTCGGCTTTGGTTTCGGGAGGTGGCATCAGCTTGACAAATGTGGGAAATCCGGCTCCACCCATACCCGTAATGCCGGCCGTTTTAATGCGGTCTACTATTTCCTCAGCCGTGAGTTCGGGGTGCGAATCCATTGTTTCCAACTTTTCCGAACGGTCGATAGTTTCCTCCCATTCGTCACCTTCCACATTAATATATATAGCCGGCTGACGATAACCCGTGGCATCTATTATCGTGTCAATCTTGGCAACAGTTCCCGACACCGATGAATACAGGGGAGCCGACACAAAGCCACCCGCTTCGGCTATGAGCGTTCCAACCTTCACCTTGTCGCCTCTTTTCACGACAGGTTTGGTCGGAGCACCGATATGCTGTCCCAAAGGGAACACAGCCAGCTTGGGCAGCTCGGCAGCTACAGTGGCAACTTCATGAGAAAGTTTATATTCTTCAGGGTGCACGCCTCCCTTGGAAAAAGTAAATAGTTTCATGACTTCACCTCCTCTTTCATTTCTTCGGTATTGTTGTTAGTATCAGCCGCACTTGCCACGACCTCGACCGGTGTTTCCTTTGGCTTGGCCGGAGCGGCAGGGCGTGCTTTCTTTATTGGGAAATTCAGCTTGGCAATGGCGTTCGTCGGACATTCATCCACACACTTCGTACACAGCTTGCATTTATTAAAGTCGATGTACGACAGATTGTTTTCAATCGTTATGGCGTCAAACTTACATACCTTCTCGCATTTGCCACAGCCTATGCAGGCCGCTTTACAAGCCTTGCGGGCCACAGCTCCCTTGTCCTTATTGACACACTGCACATAAATGCGGCGATTTTTGGGGCCCTTCTTGCGCAACTCTATGATGTGACGGGGACAAGCCTTGACACAGGCACCGCAGGATGTGCACTTCTCATCAACAACCTCCGGCAGTCCGGTTTCGGGATTCATGTGTATGGCGTCAAAAGCGCAAGCCTTCACACAGTCGCCACACCCCAGACATCCATAGCCACAAGCCGTTTCGCCGGCACTTGTCAGATGCATGGTGGCGCAAGTCATCAGACCGTCGTATTGGGCGATGCGCGGGCGATGTTCACACGTACCGTTGCACCTTACCACCGCAACCATAGGGTCTGTATTGGCAATAGCCATACCAAGCAGGTCGGCAACCTGCCCCATCACTTCAGCGCCGCCCACAGGACAATACAGCCCATCGATGGAGCCTTTGTCTGCTCCCTTCACCAGCGCATCGGCCAACCCTGAACAACCGGGGAACCCGCATCCGCCACAGTTGGCTCCGGGAAGCGCCTCCTCGACTTCGCCAACGCGTGGATCTTCTTCTACAGCAAACTTCTTGGAAACCGCAAATAGCACAACGGCAGCTATTAATGCGATTGCTCCGAGAACAATGATTGCATTAAAAATAAAGTTCATAATTTTCTTGTATTTGTTTTGTTTGGATTGATTGTTTTAGTCATCAGATTGTAAGGCTTGTCGATAGCCGACATTACACTATAGCAAAAGAGAACTTATCGCGCAGTTTGTCCCGCAAAAGGAAAAGCAGGAAATAGTATGGCACGAGAGCCGACACTCCCATCAGAGCAGCCATTGCATCATCGCGGGTCCATAGCCTGACAAGCAAAAGGGTCGCCACCATGATAACGAGCGGCACGCCAAATCCCCATGCCACAGCTTTATAGCCGGATTTCAAATCGGCCGATACCACCACGTGATCGCCCACTTGATATTTCGAAGTATCAACATGGTACACGTCGATCAACTTGTCCTTGCTTTCCGACGCGTTGCAATGTCCTGCCATCTTGCACGAGCCGCATCCCGACACCTGAGCGATGCGCACGACGATGTGATTGTGCTCTATACGCTCTATCATTCCGGAATGCGTGATGGTCTTCTTCATTTGTCAAATTGTAATGTCCGCTTTACAAATGCAAAAGTAATAACAATATTTCAAAATACAATCAAAATCATCAAAATTTCTTCTTTTCTTTCTGTGGTTTACTCATATTGAAATGTAATAACGGAAACATATATCACACCCATTTATCTTTACAAAAGGTACTTTATTTTTCGCCTATTCATAAATAAATTTATATTCTGTCCGAAAATCGAAAAATTTGAGCTTATTGTAGTTTGTTGATAATCAATGCATTTTGAAACGAAGCCGTTTTGTCACTTCTTTTATCCTCTGCGATTGAATATCAAACGGCATCGTGACTAAGGTGTAACCGTCATATGGATAGGCTTTAACCGTGTTCCCGTTAAGGCTTAACCGCATCGCCGTTAAAGCTTTGTCATAGCACAGTGCAATATCGGTCCCGCAAACTTTACAGTTTTTTCGTTTCGCCATCTAACTCTGAAGGAAAAAACATAGTCCTTTCTGCGCTAAATGAAGCGTGAATAATCGTCAAAA
This sequence comes from uncultured Bacteroidales bacterium, assembly GCA_937995875.1. Taxonomy (GTDB): domain Bacteria; phylum Bacteroidota; class Bacteroidia; order Bacteroidales; family Bacteroidaceae; genus Prevotella. The sequence goes on from CALKIW010000034.1 coordinate 31,510, forward strand.
AATAGTAATCTTATTTTACATATTAAAGAATATAAACAAAGCTGATAATTGAATAAAATATTGATGATTTAAGTGGCTGACAAAACTGTTGTAAAGCTGTGCTGACACAATTTCTCCATTGTAACGACGAATTGGGAATTACTGATTTTAAAACGTTGTTCGATATTTCGACAACTGTACAGTCTGTAGAACAAGGGCAGCTACAATGCCTCCGCTCAATGCTTCACGCTATCCTACATGAACATATAAATAAAGAATAAGCTAATGAAAAAATGATAAAACATATCCGTTTGTCTCTACTTTTTCGATATAAATACCTATCTTTGCATTATATTAAACTGAAAATGATAGTATGAAAAAGGTTATATTTTTTCTAATCTTATTGCTTATGCCCGCATCTATTTATGCAGAGAGCTACACGTCGTTATGGAAAAAAGTGGCTGAGGCGCAGTCGAAAGACCTGCCTCAAACGCAAATGGAATGTTTAGGGAGAATTATCAGCAAGGCCGAGAACGACAAGCAATACGGCCATTTGCTCAAAGCCCAATTACAGCAAGCCGCTGTACAAACTCAAATATCGCCCGACTCGCTGACCATCGAGATTGATAGACTCGTGCAAAAGGCAGAAAACGCGAAAGACGAAGTACTCGGCGCTGTTTATGCGTCGGTGTTGGGAAAGGTGTATCAACAACAGGAGGACACGGATGCCGAGCAAAAAAGCAAGATGTGGTTTGCAAGATCAATGGCAAACCCTAAACTGCTGGCTGAGCACAAAAGCGAAGAATACAGTCCGGCCATAGCAGAGGGCATCGACAGCAAGATATTCTACAACGACCTGTTGCACGTCATCGGGTTTGAAGCCAAAGACTATAACACGTTGCACCGATACTATAGCCAAAGCGGCAACCGTGCCGCAGCCTGCATCACTGCGCTCTGTCAGCTCCGTGAAAACAGCGACGAGAATGTGATGGACGCAAGAAAATCCAAATTTCTCCAAAAGATAGACTCTCTCATCAACGTGTATGGTGACTTGCGGGAAGCAGGAGAATTGGCCATAGAGCACTACAACTACATCTCTGAATGCGAAGATTCCAAAGTTGAAGACCGCATTAACTATATCAACTACGCATTGAGCCGATGGGGAGCATGGCCACGAATGAACATTCTGCGCAACGCCCAGAGCGAATTGCAACGGCCTGCCTTCAATATCAACATCGGTGATTATATGTTGCTGCCCGACACGGAACGCGAAGTGCGCATCAACTCCATCCGCAACATCAACGAGTTGAACGTCAGCCTATACAGACTCAACGTAAAGGGGAATACTGAACTGAATCCCGACAGAAAGGAAGACTACGCCAAACTTCAGAAACTCATTTTGCCGGGCATTGTGCAAAATGTTACACGGAAATACATCGGTCAGCCCGCATGGAAAGAAAACTCCGACTCTATCACGCTGAAAGGACTGCCCATAGGCGTGTATCTCATGGAAGCCACGACCGACAACAAGGACATTGCCCCGCAACGCGCGCTGCTCCGTGTGAGCAACCTCTACGTGATGCACGAAGGGCAACCCGATAAGCGCATACGCTTCGTTGTGGTGAATGCAACCACCGGCAAGCCGGTACCCGGTGCCCATCTTGTTTTGAGCAGCAAGTGGGGAGATCGTTATGAAAAAGCAAAGAAGATAAACCTCACCAGCGACAAAAACGGAGAGGTTATCCATCGATGCGATGGTAGAACTCCGTACCAAATATACGTCTATACCAACGAAGACCATGCTTGCGGCAACTTCGACCTCAACGGCTATTATTCACATTGGGACGGGAACACCGTGCAGCAAATTCTGAATGTATATACCGACCGATCTATTTACAGACCCGGTCAGCAGGTCCACGTTACGGCCATCGCCTATGAAACCAACAGCGAGACGCTGCGCTCCAACGCTATTGGCAGTCGTAAAATTACGTTCTCCCTGCGCGATGCCAATGACAAGGAGGTTATCACAAAGGATGTGATGACCGATGATTATGGTACGGCTGCGACCACATTCTCATTACCTCAAAACGGCCTTACCGGAAGATTCAGCATCTATGCAAAGGGAGAACGCCTGTTTGGCGGCATCTCCTTTAATGTGGAGCAATACAAACGCCCAACGTTCCAAGTAAGGTTTGACGCCTACAACGAGAAATATACGCCCGGCGACACCGTGCAAGTGCAAGGCAGAGCAGAAAGTTATGCGGGCGTACCTGTACAGGGAGCTAAAGTGGAATATACCGTTGAGCGCCGCCGAAGCATCTGGAGGTATTGGAGAATCGATGAATCGGCATCCACTCTCATCACCGACAGCACGATCACCGCAGACGACGGAACATTTACGGCCAAGATGCCCATGCTGTTCCCCGACGACATAGAGCCGGGTATGCCCTTATATTATAATGTGGTGGTAAATGCCAAAGTTACCGATGGAGCCGGCGAGACCCACGAAGGCTCATTCTCGCTCCCATTGAGCAACAAGTCAGCAATACTTCTTTGTGACTTACCGGAGAAATCGCTCAGAGACAGTCTGAAAACTTTCACTTTCACCCGGAAGAACATTGCAGGAGAAGATATTGCGGGCACCATTCGCTACCAAATAGACGGCAGCGCATGGAAGACGGCAGCGGCTAACCAGAAGATTTCTATCGACCGAAAGCTCGCATCGGGCAAACACCGGATTGTGGGCATCTGCGAAAATGACACTGTGACGCACGACTTCATCATCTTCTCCTACAACGACAAGAAACCGGTCGTGGAAACTCACGATTGGTTTTATATATCCGGCAAGCGGTTTAGCGACGATGGCAAACCGGTCTATATGCAACTGGGCAGCTCCGATGAAGATGTAAATATCTATTATTCCGTATTCACGGGCGACAAGATATTAAGTCAAGGCAGGAAAGTTTTGAGCAACAGTGTGATGACCGAAAAGCTGACTTATAAAGAAGCCTATGGCGATGGCATCACTGTGAACATCGCATGGGTGAAGCAAGGACGACTGTACACTCACAACTTCACGCTGGAACGACCCGTACCCAAAAAGGAACTGACACTGTCTTGGAAAACTTTCCGCGACAAACTTATCCCCGGTCAGAATGAGGAATGGACCTTGCAGATACTCGGACCGGACGGAAAACCGTCAAAATCGCAGCTTCTTGCCACCATGTATGACAAGAGTTTGGATGACATTATCAAGCATCATTGGGACTTCACGGTGAATTTCGACCTTGCACTCCCCTACGTACAATGGTACGGCGGCAGCAACGAAGCGTTGGGGCTTTACGGCTTCCAAAATTTCAAGAGCCTTGCCGAACATCCGTTGAAATTCAGCCATTTCGACAATACTATGTTTGAGTTTGCTGCACCGTTAATCAACTTATACACCCGGGCACAGCCATTGGGAAAATTAAGTTCTCCCAATGTCAGAATACGGGGTGCAAAAGCAATGGGTAAACAAGCTATGGAGCAAGAAGTGATGATAGTTGAAGAAGTTTCTGTTGGGAATGCGGAGATGAACGATAGCTATGATCAGACATCGGAGATGAAGAAAAGTGAAAATACTGAAGTTACTGAACAGCAATACGGTAAGAATGGCCAAGATGGAGCTATACTATTGCGTGAAAACTTTAATGAGACAGCCTTCTTCTTCCCCGCACTTCTCGCTGACTCACAAGGTAATGTCAAGATTAAGTTCACCTTGCCCGAAAGTGTAACCACTTGGCATTTCATGGGACTTGCGCACAACGAACAAATCGACTACGGCATGATCAGCGCAGACGCCGTTGCCGAGAAAACGGTGATGGTGCAGCCCAATCTTCCACGCTTTATCCGTATGGGAGACAAGGCCAACATCAGCAGCCGAATCGTGAACACCTCCGATAAAAACATAACCGGCACAGCTCGCTTGCAAATCGTAAATCCGGAAACGGAAGTCGTTGTCTGCGAATGGAGCAAGCCATACGCCATTGAAAACGGCAAGACCGGTCATGTAGACTTTAGCGTGGATGGTGACAAGCTCGCCGCTCTCGGCAAGGCTGCAGAATTGTATATTGTACGCATCACGGCAGAAGGTGACGGATATAGCGATGGCGAACAGCATTACTTACCTTTGCTGCCCAACCGTGAATACGTCACTAACACCGTGCCTTTCACACAGAACGGACCCGGCGTCAAAACCATCGACCTGAGCAAACTGTTCCCAACAAACAGTGCGCAAAACAAGCTTACTGTAGAATATACCAACAATCCGGTATGGCTCATGATACAGGCCCTGCCATCGGTGGCCAATCCCTACGAGAAGGATGCCATTTCGTTAGCCGCCGCTATCTATGCCAACAGCATCGGATACGGCATAGTTAAGTCTGTGCCGAAAATTAAGCAGACCATCAAGCTGTGGCAACAGGAGCAAGGCAAGGAAACGTCTATGGTGAGCAATCTTGAGAAAAACGAAAGCCTCAAGACGATGGTGCTCTCTGAAACACCTTGGCTGGCCGATGCCGAAAAGGAAACCGACCAGAAGCATCAGCTTATCAACTTCCTCGACGAATCAACTATAGGCTACAGGATGGACAACTTTATCCAAAAGCTCCGGAGCCTGCAAAATGCTGACGGATCATTCAGTTGGTGGCCGGGTATGCATGGAAGCGCCTATGTGACCATAGCTGTGACCAAGATTCTGACCCGTCTCAACACCATGATGGGCACTGTTCAAGATACGTCGGGAATCCTCGACAATGCCTTTGAGTATCTCGACCGTCGCATTGCCGAAGAAGTGACAGAACTTAAGAAACAGGAGAAAAAAGGAAAAAAGAACCTCATGCCCAGCGAATTGGCCTGCAATTATCTGTATTGCAACGCATTGGCCAATCGCAAAGAGACCAAGAACATGACGTATCTTGTGGGACTGTTGGAGAAGATGCCAACCAAACTCACCATCTACGGAAAAGCAGGATCAGCCGTCATTCTTGCTCAATATGGCAGAAAACAACGTGCCGGAGAATATCTGCAAAGTGTTAATGAGTACACGGTTTACACCGAAGAAATGGGCCGATATTTCGACACCCCACGTGCACAATACAGTTGGTCAGACCACAAAATCCCCACGCAGGTGGCAGCCATAGAGGCTATGAAACTCATCAAGCCAAACGATAGCAAGACCATCGAAGAAATGCTTCGCTGGCTGTTGCAAGAGAAACGCACTACCGGTTGGAACACGCCAATCAATGCCACAGATGCTGTCTTTGCATTCTTGACCGATGAACACAGCAAAGTGGATAAGGACAAGCTCTCCTCCGGAGAACAGACTACGCTCAAAATCGACGGTCAGACGCTGGCACTGCCACAGGCAACAGCCGGATTGGGTTATGTCAAGACGTCTGCTTTTGCCGGCAACAACACTACATTTACGGCCGAAAAGACGAGCGACGGAACGTCGTGGGGAGCACTCTACGCACAGTTCTGGCAGGAAAATACGGAAGTGAAGAGTGCATCGTCGGGACTGACTGTTCGACGCGAAATTATATCTGCCGACGGCAAGAAGAACGCCACAAGACTTCGAGTGGGCGACAAAATAACAGTGCGCATCACCATCAAGGCCGACCGTGACTATGACTTCGTGCAAGTGCAGGACAAACGTGCCGCCTGCTTAGAGCCTGTAGGACAAATCAGCGGGTATCATTGGGGCTACTATTGCAGTCCTCAAGACAATGTAACCTCCTACTATTTTGACCGTATGGGCAAAGGAACGCATGTTGTAGAAACTCAATATTACATAGACAGAGAGGGAGATTATACGACGGGAATTTGTACGGCGCAATGCGCATACAGCCCGGATTTCTCAGCAAGAGAAGCTGCCACGAGGCTTCATGTTGTCAAATAATGCTCCCCACACAGCTATCATTAAGGGAATTAAAAAGAAAATATGAATAAGAAATATATCGTGACCTCTCTATTAGCATTGTTGCTTTGGAATGCTAATGCCCAAGAGATCACCACCGAAAACAGGGTTATCGACTGTGGACAAGTAGTCTTTAAGTCTCCCGTAACGGCTGAGTTCGTGATGCAAAACAGTGGCGGTCGGCCATTGGTCATCGACGATGTGCGCACCGGTTGCGGCTGTACCACAGTAGATTATCCTCAGTCCCCTATTCCATCCGGCCAAAAATTCATGGTGAAAATCACCTATGATGCCAAGCAAATGGGACATTTCAACAAACAAATAGGCATCTATGGCAATGGCTCTAAAGAGCCTTTAATGCTCTCCCTGCGTGGAGTTGTGGTAGCAGAAGTTGTTGATTTTCAAGGAGAATACCATTACCGATTAGGGGATATGATGGTCGATATGAACGACATAGAGTTTGACAATGTGAATCGTGGAGACCGGCCGACTCAAAAAATACATATCAAGAACGTGACTTCCACAATTACCGAGCCGGTGATTATGCATCTTCCGGACTATCTCAGCGCAGAAATATCACCCTCGAAGATTGCACCCGGACGTAGCGGGACGGTGACGCTTATACTCGATTCTCACCGCTTGCGCGAGCTCGGACTGACTCAAACGTCCGTGTATCTGGGTGCTTTCCCCGGCGATAAAGTATCTCCCGAAAAAGAAATTTCGGTTTCCACTGTATTGCTTCCGGGCTTCGAAAATATGACAAAGGCCGTTCGTGCCTATGCGCCCAAGATGCGCTTATCGGCCGGAAGCCTTGAAATGGGCAGCTTTAATGGGAAGAGCAAGAAGAAAGGAACTATCGAAATTACCAATGAGGGACGCACAACATTGAAGATTAACCGTCTGCAAATGTTTACGACAGGATTGGAGGTATCTCTGAATAAGACAGAAATTGCGCCGGGAGATAAAGCCAAACTTAAGGTGACGGCCGTGGCTGAAAAGCTGAAAAATGCCCGTTCCAAGCCACGTGTACTGATGATTACCAACGACCCGGAAAACACGAAAGTAGTGATTAATATCAATGTGGACAGACAGAAGTAAAGCAACCAACGCTTGGTGACGCAACGGATTAAACCGATGAATGTCGTTGTGGATGTTCAAAAACAAAAAGTTAGTATAGGGGAAAAGAAAGTAATTAGCGTTAACTCTTGATTCAAAGATGGATGTACAAATAGAAATAGATGGCGGAAGCGGATTTTGTTTTGGCGTGACCACCGCTATTAAGAAGGCGGAAGAAGAACTTGCTGCCGGCAAGACCCTATACTGTTTAGGAGATATTGTCCACAACAGTATGGAGGTAAACCGTCTCCACAAACAAGGACTGATTACCATTAACCATGAACAACTGAAAGCACTTCACAACGTAAAAGTGTTGCTCAGGGCACATGGCGAGCCACCTGAAACATACGAACTGGCCAAACGAAACAACATTGAAATTATTGACGCAACCTGTCCAGTTGTGTTAGCCTTGCAAAGAAGAATTAAAAAGACATCTGATGAAAGTCCTGAAGGACAAATCGTTATCTTTGGAAAGAACGGCCATGCTGAAGTTCTTGGCCTGGTAGGACAAACACATGCAGAGGCTATTGTGGTGGAAAGTATTGAAGATGTTAAGAAACTCGACTTCAACCGAAGCATTTATCTATACTCTCAAACCACCAAAAGTCTCGACGAATTCCATCATATCATCGACTATATTCAGAAGCATATATCGCCCAAAGCAACCTTTAAGAGCTTCGATACCATTTGTCGGCAGGTGGCCAACCGTATGCCCAACATTGCCGAGTTTGCCACCAAACACGATCTTATCTTGTTTGTGAGTGGACGAAAAAGCTCTAACGGGAAGGTGCTTTTTAAGGAATGCGAGCATGTAAACCCCAATAGTTATCAGATAGAAAGTGCTGACGAGATAGACTTTAAATGGTTTAAAGGCGTGAAAACTATTGGAATCTGCGGAGCTACAAGCACGCCAAAATGGCTGATGGAAGAATGTAGAGATGCCATTTTAAGTCACGAATAGTTTTATTTTCAATATTTTCTATATCTCTCTTTACCCTTTGTAAAGAGACAATATGGCTTTTACGCCTTAAATTTTAGCCAGAAACACAACGACAAAACACCTCTGTCATTTTGTCATAAAATCCGAATGGGCATATAATTTGACTTTAATGATGTGAAAACGAAAACTGTATAACATATATCAGTAAACGTTTTTTAGAATCAATAAATAAGATATTTCATATCGAAAAAGAAAAAGAATAGAAACGATAAAAGCAAAAGATAATAAAGAAAGGAGCAAATTATGACATTCGAAAAATTTACGATTAAGGCCCAAGAGGCTGTACAGGAGGCAGTGAACACTGCTCGGCAAGCCAATCAACAAGCCATTGAGCCAATACATCTGTTGCAGGGCATTATACAGAAAGGTAAGGACGTTACCAATTTCGTGTTTCAGAAGTTGGGTATCAACGTGATGCAGATTGAGAATTTAGTTCAAAACGAGTTGCAACATCTGCCACGTGTGGAGGGCGGACAGCCTTATTTTTCAAACGAGACTAACCAAGTATTGCAGCGTGCTATCGACCTCGCACAGAAGATGGGCGACGAGTTTGTGTCCGTAGAACCTATGCTGTTGGCCATTTTACAGAGCAACTCCCCTGCCGGTCGCATTCTGAAAGATGCCGGGTGCACAGAGGAAGGGTTACAAAAGGCCATTCAGGAACTGCGTCAGGGACAGAAAGTGCAGAGCCAGAGCGGTGACGAGAACTATCAGGCACTGTCGAAATATGCCAAGAATCTGGTAGACGAGGCCCGCAAGGGAAAACTCGACCCAGTGATCGGACGTGATGAGGAGATACGTCGCGTATTGCAAATTCTCTCCCGTCGTACCAAGAACAACCCCATATTAATTGGTGAGCCCGGCACGGGTAAGACCGCCATTGCTGAGGGTTTGGCACAACGCATCGTGCGGGGAGACGTGCCGGAGAACTTGAAAAACAAACAACTCTACTCGCTCGATATGGGCGCGCTGGTGGCCGGAGCAAAGTATAAGGGTGAGTTTGAGGAACGACTGAAAAGTGTTATCAAGGAGGTAACCGGCGCTGAAGGCAACATTATTCTGTTCATTGACGAGATTCACACGCTCGTGGGTGCCGGTGGCGGAGAGGGAGCGATGGACGCGGCCAACATCCTGAAGCCTGCCTTGGCACGTGGCGAACTGCGCGCCATCGGTGCCACGACGCTGAACGAATATCAAAAATACTTTGAGAAGGATGCTGCGTTGGAGCGTCGTTTTCAAACCGTTATGGTAGACGAGCCAAGCGAATTGGACGCCATTTCCATCCTTCGCGGACTGAAAGAACGTTATGAAAACCACCATAAAGTACGTATTCAGGACGATGCCTGTATCGCTGCGGTGCAGCTTTCCGAGCGCTACATATCCGAACGCTTCCTTCCCGACAAGGCGATCGACCTGATGGACGAGGCAGCTGCCAAGCTGAGGATGGAGCGCGACTCTGTGCCTGAGGAACTCGACGAGATTACCCGACGTCTCAAGCAGTTGGAGATTGAGCGCGAAGCCATCAAGCGTGAGAACGACGAGGCGAAAATTCAGCAACTCGACAAGGACATTGCCGAACTGAAAGAGCAGGAGCGTCAGTATCGCGCGAAATGGGAAACGGAGAAAGAGCTTGTCGATAAGATACAGCAGGACAAGCAGGAAATGGAAAACCTGCGGTTTGAAGCTGAGCGCGCTGAACGCGAGGGCAACTACGGACGCGTGGCCGAAATACGCTACGGGAAGTTGAAACAACTGCAGGACGACATCGACAACATACAGATTCAGCTCAAGGCAACACAAGGTGGCGAAGCTATGATTAGGGAGGAAGTGACGGCCGACGACATTGCCGAAGTGGTGAGTCGATGGACCGGAATACCCGTGACTCGGATGATGCAGAGCGAGCGAGAGAAGCTGCTGCACCTCGAAGCAGAACTCCATCAACGTGTGATTGGGCAGAACGAAGCCATCCAAGCCGTGTCTGATGCCGTGCGTCGGAGCCGTGCAGGTTTGCAGGATCCTAAGAAACCCATCGCCTCGTTCATCTTTCTCGGCACCACCGGAACGGGAAAAACCGAGCTGGCCAAAGCCTTAGCAGAGTACCTGTTTAACGATGAGAACATGATGACACGTATCGACATGAGTGAGTATCAGGAAAAATTCAGCGTGTCGCGACTCATCGGTGCGCCTCCCGGATATGTAGGGTATGACGAGGGCGGACAGCTCACGGAGGCCGTGCGACGCAAGCCCTACAGCGTGGTATTGTTCGACGAAATCGAAAAGGCGCACCCCGACGTGTTCAATATCTTGTTGCAGGTGCTCGACGACGGGCGTCTGACCGACAATAAGGGGCGCACGGTGAACTTCAAGAACACCATCATCATCATGACCTCCAACCTCGGCAGTCAGTACATACAGGAACGCTTTGCCGACCTCAACGACCACAACCGTGAGGAAGTCATCAATGACACGCGCCACAACGTAATGGAAATGCTTAAGAAAACCATCCGTCCGGAGTTCCTCAACCGTATTGACGACATCATCATGTTCCTGCCACTCACCAAGCACGAGATTGCTGAGGTGGTGACATTACAGATGAATCGCGTGCGCAGCATGCTTGAGCCACAAGGCTTCAACATCGAGTGGACACCCGATGCCATCGACTGGTTGGCCAACGTAGGCTACAATCCGGAGTTTGGAGCACGTCCCGTCAAGCGTGCCATTCAGGAGTATGTGCTCAATGATTTGAGTAAGAAAATCTTAGCCGAACAGGTGATTCGGGAGAAGCCCATCATCGTAGATGCTAACGCCGACGGTTTAGCGTTCCGCAACTAACGGTTAAAAGTTAATGATTAAGCAAGGGGATATGCCACAATAGCATGTCCCCTTCTTTTGTTATCGTCCTAATTCTTGATCACCTTCCTGCCATCGACGATGTACACGCCCTGTGGCAAGCTCTCAACGTGAGTGTCGAGATACATCTTGTCGAGGGTATGGACGCCGCTCGTGGGAGTGGGAATATCGGTTGTGAGACCGGCAACACCGGTACCGTCGGGCACAATCACCACTTCGCACGTCACGATTTTACCGTCTTTCATCAAGTATTTTCTCCGATTCCTCGATGGTAAGCGTGTCGCCACCCGTGTTCATCATGGAATAGCGGAATCCGCCCATTTGTACGAATTTGTTAATAAAACACAAAACCACAAAAATTGATTTACAATTATTCTTTATATTGACGAATAAACCATACCTTTGCACCCACAAAACGATAGGGTACCTTAGCTCAGGTGGTAGAGCAATGGACTGAAAATCCATGTGTCCTTGGTTCAACTCCAAGAGGTACCACTCTCCTTTCCATAAGTCCGAAATTTATAAATGAGTTCGGACTTTTTTGTTTTCATAAATAATTCTTTCAAAGAAAGTTAAAATAAATAAGCAGTAGCGAAGTTTACTTACAAATGAGTATCTTTGTGCAAGATTAGCAAACTATAAACTATCTATTCATGAAGAAAATCATTATTTCATTTCTGACACTATTATCAGTTTCTACGCTTGCTGCACAGAACGATTACAGTCAGTATTACCAGAATCTGCCCAAACCAATGCCCGTAGTGCAGGCACCGACCATTCCTTCCAACAAGGTTAATCTAAAAGATTTCGGAGCTGTTGGCGATGGACTCACCATGAACACGGAAGCATTCAGAAAGGCAATATCTGCACTCAACAAACAGGGAGGCGGGCGTCTCGTTGTGCCTGCAGGTATATGGCTCACCGGCCTCATCTCATTAAAAGACAATATCGATCTCCATCTTGAACGCAATGCGCTGATTGTGTTCTCCCCAGACAAAACCGACCTTATTCCCATTGTAGACGGGAAGCCCGACAAGAAAGCCAAACCGTGTATCACAGCTTCCAAGCGGAAGAATGTGTCTATTACCGGCGAAGGCATCATTGACGGCAACGGGGAGTATTGGCGTCCGGTGAAGCGTGCCAAGGTGAGCAACGTAGAATGGAATCAATACAAGGCAATGGGCGGTACAGTCACCGAGAAAGGTGACTTGTGGTATCCATACAATTTGAAACATCTGCCCAATGTTGCCGACAACTACGATGCACAAGAAAAAGCAAGGACACATCTGGTGCGCTTTACCGATTGCGAAAATGTAATGATACAAGGCGTTACGCTCAGGAATTCGCCTAAGTTCCACTTCGTCCCCCAGCGTTGCACCAATGTAATTGTAGACAACATTAAGGTTATCTGTCCTTGGAACGCACAAAATGGCGACGCCATTGATATTGGAAATTGCAAGAATGTGCTGATCGTAAACAACACCATAGATGCAGGCGACGACGGTATTTGTATGAAGGGCGGAGTTGGCGAAAAAGGCCTCAAAGACGGCCCATGTGAAAATATCAACATTCAGAACAACATCGTCTACCATGCGCACGGTGGGTTTGTTATCGGCTCAGAATTTTGTGGAGGGATGAAAAACATATTCGTTCACAACAACACCTTTGCAGGCACCGACACCGGCTTAAGATTCAAGAGCCGCGTAGGACGTGGCGGCGTAACCGAAGATATTTATATCTCTAATATATACATGACCGATATCAAAGACGAAGCCATCGTATTTCAATGCGACTATGTAGACCGCGCAGTGGGAGCAAAACACCAGAGCAACACATCTACCGCATTCTCGCCCAACTTCACCGACATTCACATTTCAAACGTAGTATGTTATGGTGCGGCAACAGGCATTAAAGCGGCAGGTGCCAAAGGCATGGTGCATGGCATTGATATCAAAAACAGCACGATATTCTATACCAAGACAGACAAGGACATCAGTCCGGAATGTGAGATAGAAATCAACAATGTGAAATTCAAAACATTCGACAATTAACATCCTACACAGCAAGATATTACATCACTTTAAATATAAGAGTATATGTTTGGAATGAGCACAACAGAACTTATTGTCATCGTCCTAATTATTCTTCTACTCTTCGGAGGAAAGAAAATTCCCGAACTCATGAAAGGATTGGGCAAAGGCGTAAAGAGTTTTAAAGAAGGACTTAACGAGGTGGAAAAAGACCTCAATACTGACGAAACCAACTCGAAAGAGCCGACATCTTCAACCCTGAAGGAAGAAGAAAAGAGAGGCGATAACAACTAATTAACGGTCTGTTTCAACCATTACATTTGTTAAGACCACACAACGACAATGGCACAGGAAGAACTGACATTTTGGGGGCACCTTGATGTATTGAGAGGATACCTCATCCGCATCATCGTAGTAACCTTAGTGTGTTTTGTTGTTGCCTTTGGATGTAAGGAATTGCTGTTTGAAGTCGTGCTGGCACCAAGCCGGCACGACTTCATATCCTATCACCTGATGCACATCGACGCTTTCGAGCTGCAACTGGTTAATATCAGATTAACAGAGCAGTTCATGATACACATGAAAACCGCCTTCTATTTTGGTATTCTGGTTGCATCACCTTATATACTTTATACACTGTATCAATTTATAACCCCCGCACTTTACGACAAGGAGAAACGCTATACCTTCAGCATTGTCATAGGAGGATACGTGATGTTTATCATAGGTATTCTTGTCAATTATTTCATCATTTTCCCGCTCACCGTTCACTTTCTGGGCACCTATCAAGTAAGTAGCGAGATTCAGACCATGCTATCGTTACAATCATATATAGACACCTTGATGATGATGAGTTTAGTGTTTGGAGTCATTTTCGAAATACCCATTATCAGTTGGCTGCTGGCAATATTCGGTATGCTCAAAGCCGAGTGGATGCGACATTACTGGAGACAAGCGCTGGTCATCATTGTGACAGTGGCGGCCATTGTCACCCCCACAGGGGATATTTTCACATTATCTATCGTGTCACTTCCCATCTGGCTGCTTTACGAACTTAGCATTATCATTGTCAGAGCGACTAATGCCTATCACTCTTAACACGCCCTCTGACGTAACAGAAAAGCGAATATCGTGTTGCCCGAAAGGCATACCGTATTGCTTTTGTGATTCTTGATGATATTGCGGTCTGGGGTCCAGTTCCAACGTTTTGATAAGTATTTTTTGTTCGCTTACACTGAACAATTCTTTTATTTCATCCGGAATTTCCACCCTCAAACGATGAACGGGAGTCCTGTCTACAAATCCTGATCGGGCACCTTCATGACTATCTACATAGGTTACGTATGGTTTGATATCGAAAATAGGCGTCCCATCCATCAAGTCGCCACCCCGCACGTGTAGTATTGGCCCCCTCTCGCTCTCCCACTCCACTTTTCTCAGCTTAACGGACGACAGCCCCAACGGATTGGGGCGAAATGGAGAGCGGGTTGCAAAGACGCCCATCTTAACATTTCCGCCCAACAAAGGAGGACGGACCATAAGACTTGTTGCACTGTGTCTGTTGCCCGAAAAGCCCCAGATAAGCCATAGATAATCGAAATCTTCGATTCCCTTTAAGGCATCCGGATTACGATATTTCGGCTCAAAAACTATCGTACCCTCAAGTTCCTCCACCAATCCGCTTTGTTTTGGAATGCCAAACTTAGAGGTAAAAGGCGACTTGAAATGAGCAATAGGATGAATTTCCATAAGGCAAACTGCATCTGAAGATTATGCCGGATCTATGAAAAAAGACAAAATCAGCATCGTAACGACAGATGCCCCACAGACAGCAACCGGCAGTCTGAGCTTGGGAGCCGTGTCATCTTTGGGTCTAAATGATTCTACGACGTGCGGCATAAATCGTTTGAAAAGACAATAAATAATTGTAGCATTAACCAGTCCCAACATCATGCCCACAAAAAGATCTCCTACATAATGAACTCCTAAATATATTCTTGTGTAGCACATCATCATGGCCCATAAAAGCATTGTTATGCTTAATAATGTCCGTCGAAAAACATACATGACATAGAAGGCCAGTCCACAGCTGTTTGCCGCGTGAGCAGAGGGGAAACCGTAGCGTCCTCCCCTGTATCCATCGACCACATGAACAAAGGAAGATATGGGATTGTCCAAGTTGCTGGGGCGCATACGAGCCACTTCGTGGCGTAAGACCGAAGCACATAACTGGTCGTTTATAACCAACAACAGAATTACAACCAAAAGCCATACTAAGGTTGCCTTCCATTGAAAATTACGAAAAACCACATACACCAACGAAAGGTACAATGGCAACCATATAAATTTATGCGTGTAAAACTCCATGAAATTATCCATGTAGTCCGTATGCCATCCATTTATCCATAGAAACATGCCGGTGTCCCAATCATTGACCAGATGCAGAATGGTAAATGTTAAATCGTTCATTATCGTGATGCTATATCGTCAAAAATAATTTGTGTATAAGCCTGTCCCAAAGAAATGTTTTTGCCTTTTTTCCGGCCTTTGTCTATAACAGTCTTCTCTGAAGTGTTGTTATAAATTACTTCATTTTCATCGTCAATAAAGCCAAATCCATCGTTCATCATGAAGAAAGCATAATGTGGAATATGGCTGTTGAAAATATCTTTGCTGAATTCCAGGTCGCGTTGGGCAATACCCAACTGAGCCAACACAGTCGCTGCAATATCTTGCTGAGAAGCATAAGTGGCTATCGTCATCGGTCCGACAACTGCTCCCCCCGTCCAAATCATTGGAACATGAAATCGCCATGACGTGAAATTGTCCGCGTCATGAGGCCACGCACCCAAATGGTCGGGAACAATGATGACCAACGAGTTGTCCCATCTCCCCGATGTTCTGAGATATTTTACAAAGCCTCCCAAACAACTGTCTGCATAGGCAAACGCATTCAGCGTCTTGTCTTGAAGTCGTTTGTAGGGAACATCGAAAGGCTCGTGCGAACTGGACGTCTGTATCACCCTAAACACGGGAGACGTCGATTGTTTGAACTTCAAATCCTGTTCTACACGTTGGAACAGCAGATGATCGGGAACTCCCCATTTGCTCAATCTGTCGGCTACCGGAAAGTCCACATCCTGCGTGATGTCTTGAAATCCCTGATTCACCAAGAAAGAACGCATATTGGTAAAGTCTGCGTCGCCACCATAATAATAGCTCAACCTCCACCCTGCCTTGTTTAGATGTTCGGCTAATGACGGCATATTCGCAGTTTTCTTGGGATACTTCATTAAACTCACAGTTGCCGGAGACGGATAACCTTGCAGAATAGAAACCAAACCACGATCCGTTCGGAAACTATTGGCATAGAATCGCGAAAAATAAACTCCTTCCTGCTTTAACTCATTTAAACAAGGCGTCACCCCTTTCACTTTCATGAGCGTATCAGAAAAGCTTTCCAGAATTATCAAATAAATATCAGGACGCCGATTGGAAAGTATCGAGACATGAGCAGAGTCTGCAACTGTATTAAAAGCCGGCAACAAATGCTCTGACAGCTGTCGTGCCTTCTTATCATCCATAAAACGATATTGACCGGCAAAGTCTTTTTGGTGGGACATGCTTTCCATAAAGGAAAATAAAGGATTTACCGCTGCATGGTTTAAGACTTGATTATCAGAGAAATATACTTTCCCCGTATTCATTGACGAAACGGTTACTCCGCCTCGTATGGGGAGAAACAACAAGCCCACAAGCAGAAAAATAACGAGTCCTTGCCATGGCGAGACGGGCAGAAATGCGGTGTGGGCAAACCGTCTGACCAAATATCTGAATAGCCCGTAAATCACACCGGCTACAACGCAGACTGCAACCACACCTGCTACAGCCTGCCACCATGACACGCTTGCCATAGCGTCTTTGGGCGAAGATGAGATATAAAATATGGGGGTAGAATCGAGTGGAAAACGCCAATATTCGTATAAAGCACAATTAGCCACAAAAGCCAAGCCTACCAGTGCTGCCGCTATGGCAAACCATAAAAGTATAATGGCTTTCATCAGCTTTGCTGCTCTTGGAGTGTGCAATAGCTTCAACGGAATACTGCCTACCAACAACAGCAGTCCGGGAACTGTTGTTAAATATCCGGCCAGTGAAAAATCTAATGGAAGGCCATGCCAAATCACCGGAAAAGTATCTGCAATCTTTTCAGCATAAAAAAAGAGAAACACGGGTTTCTGCAAGATAAAGACTAACACCCACAATCCGAAGATTGCAAATAAAAAGAATATCTTACTTTTCAGTGTTGAACATCTTACTGACATATAGCTTAATCACTCGGCCAAAGGGTCACAGCATCGTCTTTGTGCAGTTCAAACCAAGGCTCTTGGTCTCTCAAAGAAATGTCATCATATTCGAAAGGTACCACCACCGTGTCATGATAATCGGGCAAGATAAGTCCCATCTTTCCATCCTTCTGGGCAATTACCGGCATTGTCCGCAAATCGTCCACATAGACGTATGGTGTGCGTAGAAATTCGTAACTGGCAGAAATAATAACTTTTCCTTCATGGTCCTTGATGCCATAACGTCCGTTTTCATCAAACACCTCATGGAAATGAATATATTTGTCTTTCATGCGCTCTTCATAAAAGCTCATAGCCTCCTCATCGCGCACCATGTCACAAAAATATGGATAAGAATCACAATAGTTAGCCATGGATCTCGCAATCAGCATACGCCAATCCAAATCTTTGATCACTTTGCGGTTTAAGTCTATATATCTTGCAATAGCCTCCTCGCGTTCGGGAATGTCATATTGTCTTATGCGCGCCTCGAACTGCCCCAACATTGTCAGCGAGCCATGCATGGCCTTGATGTAACGATGTATCTGACGTCCCATCTCGTCGCAGAAGAACTTGTCAATCTGACGTATCTCTATTTCATCTCTGAATATTCCTTCCATAATATTGTCCTCCGTAGAAAATGCCAGACTATGGATTCTCTTCTTATTTTAAATTAATAACTATGCAAATATACAAAGACAATTCCATTGCACCAAGAAATGACATGGAATTCTACGACGCACTAATCAATATGTCAAACACATATTGTAGACCCTCACAAGACAGATTTTGCTTGACAGGGTTAAAAATGTAAAAAATATTTCTCGTTAGAACAGTGTTCCTTTTTTTCATTCCAGAGCAAAAAGGACTATGGCCGAGGGACTGGAATACTATAATACAAACAAAATATATGCGCCACCACAACGCGGTTACTACTCATCGGCATTGCGGAAAGGCCTCAATGCCATACCGACTAAGCCCCAACCATAACACGGATAAGGCCTAACGGCAACGCGACAAAAGCCTAACGGCAGCAGCTTTTAATATTGCGCACAACTCAATCGCAGCATTTAGCGCATAACAGTCTGTATATCAACACACTGTAAAAGAACTCCAAAATTTGAATATTTTGAGCCGGAAGTTTATTGATTTTAAATATTAAAATTCTACGAACACTTTTGTCACGGAATTTATAAATATATGTGTCGCTCTACCCTAAGTCTACGACCGTAATGCCAGCACCGCCAAACTGTATAT
>CALKIW010000035.1 GCA_937995875.1 uncultured Bacteroidales bacterium
AATGACGGAATTATGAAAACGATATAAGCCGGAATGCAACAAATTCATGTCAATCGACGAAACCGCAGGGCGGACGATTAAGAGCGTCCTGTTCCTGCGGTTTTTAATTTGAAAACACATTACACCAACCAAACAGTGCATCAAGATAAATCGAAAATGAAAAAGACTACAGAAAGCAAAAAAAATCAAGCGCACTCGGAACAACATAAGGCAGTAAGGTTTGAAAGGCGATACTTTGCCCCGAATATTCTGAAAGCCAACAATGGTCAGATTGATGGAGTGCCGTCCAACCCGCGCTTTATCCGAGACAATAAATATAAAAAATTGCTCGAAAGCATGCAGCAGGATCCTGATTTTCTGGAGATACGGGAGATAGCTGTTTATGACATGGGAGAGGGGGCGGCCACTGATGAAAGATTTGTCTGTATCGGTGGGAATATGCGATACAGGGCTGCAAAACAATTAGGATGGAAAACCGTACCATGCAAGATTATTCCAACAGGGTATGACAAGGAAAAGATACGACGTTTCATACTTAAGGATAACGCAGCGTTTGGAGAAACAGACTGGGATATACTGATTAACGAATTTACGCAGGCAGAAATCGATGCAGCAGCCATTGACATCCCAGACATTCCAGACCCGCACATGGACGAGGCAGAGGAGGCGGAGGAAGACAATTTCGATATTGATTCAAACACGCCAAAAGTGGCACGATCCAAGGACGGAGACATTTACCAGCTCGGAGAACACCGCCTTATTTGCGGAGATAGCACCAAGGAGGAGTATATCAACGCACTAATGGGCGTAGAGCAGGCAGACCTGCTTGTCACAGATCCGCCATACAACGTTGATTACCACGCCAAGGGAGGCCTTAACAAAATTGCCAACGACAATATGGCGGATTTGAACTTTATAGCCTTTTTAACTGATGCATTCAAAATCGCCAACGAAAACATCCGTCAGGGCGCAGCTGTTTATATATGGCACGCAGACAGCCAAGGTTTTAATTTTAGGACGGCAACAAAAAACGTTGGGTGGACGGTAAGACAATGTTTAATCTGGAATAAAAACAGCCTCGTCCTTGGCAGGCAGGATTACCAATGGAAGCACGAGCCGTGCCTGTATTTGTGGAAAGACGGAGCAGCGCACTACTTCGTGGACAAGCGAAACCTAACAACGGTTATCGAGGACAAAAAAGACATTGACGAGATGAGCAAGCAGGAGATGAAAGATTTGCTGGAGCGCATATTCATCAAACAGGAACTTCCCACGACCGTTATCAATTGTGATAAGCCTTTGAGGTCTGCCGACCACCCAACGATGAAGCCGGTATCCCTTATTGGTCAGCTTATCGCCAACAGCAGCAGACGTGGAGATATTGTACTCGATATCTTTGGCGGGAGTGGGACAACACTCATAGCGGCCGAGCAACTCGGTAGAAAATGCAGAATGATGGAACTTGAGCCAGTTTATATAGACGTTATTTGTAAACGGTGGGAGGAGCTCACGGGGCAGACAAGCGAGCTTATCGGAAATATTCACGACAAAAATTATAAGGAGGACAAATAAATATGGGATTAAGCCCGGATAAGGAGAAACGACAGAGACAGCTGGATAACATAAAGAATCACAAATTCCCAAAGGGAGTGAGCGGGAATCCAAGCGGCTTGAGCAAGAAAGTGCGGGAGCGAAACCGTATAAATAATTTCGTTAAAAAAATTATCGGACGCAGCAAGGTCATCCAAGACCAAGATATGACGAAGAACGAAATAGACAGTATAGAACAAAAAATGCTTGCAGTTTCTTTGTCAGAGGCGCAACTTTTGGCCAAGGCAGACAACTCTCCGCTTTATATGAAAAATCTTGCAATGGCTATCATTATCGACATGAAGAATGGCAAGACAGATACCGTAGACAAACTGCGAGAACGCCAATACGGGAAGACCGTGCAGCGCCTTGAGGTGACGGGCAAGGACGGACAGCCCATCAATATGCAAAAAACGATGACGCAAACGGAAGCCAAAGACTATATAAAAAAGTTGGAAGATGAATATTAACAATGGAGTACAGCAAGCGAGAGACAACAAAGGCATGGACGCTAAGTGGTACGTTAAACTTCACACGGTACTTCTTCAAGAAAATGCAGAAGAAGAAATTTGTGATAGGCAACCACCACAAAATAGTCTGCAACGCCTTGGACAAAGTCATCCGAGGAGAGACACGCAGGCTGATTATAAATATTGCACCCCGTTTTGGCAAGACGGAGCTGGCAGTCAAACAGTTTATCGCATACGGGCTTGCTATTAACCCTGCATCCAAATTTATCCACCTCTCATACTCCGGGACACTTGCCATGGACAACAGCGTTTCAATTAAGGACATCATCAAGAGCGAGACATACCGGCAACTTTTTGATACAAGGGTGCGGGAGGGACAGGACACGAAAAACCGATGGGAAACCGAGCAGGGCGGTGGCGTATATGCCACATCAACGCTCGGACAGATTACTGGTTTTGGAGCAGGTGCGGTGGATATACCCGGCGAGCCGTACAAGTTCGCAGGAGCAATCGTGATAGACGACCCTATCAAGCCGGAAGACGCCCTCAGTGATGTGGTAAGGGAAAGAGTAAACAGACGCTTTGAAACAACAATAAGAAACCGTGTGAACAGCAGGAATACCCCGATAATTATCATTATGCAAAGGCTTCATGAGAATGATATGTGCGGTTATCTTGAAAGTATTGAGCCCGGAGAATGGGAAGTGGTGAGCCTTCCATGCCTTTACACAGACGAGGAGAGCGGGCAGACAAAAAGCCTTTGGCCTTTTAAACTTACGGTGGAGGAACTGCGCAAGCTAAGGGTCACAAATTCATACGTATTCGATACGCAGTACATGCAGAATCCAAAGCCAGTCGAGGGGTTGATGTACGAGAAGTTCAAGACATACGACACATTCCCAATCGAAGCCAAGTTGCCAATCAAGAAATGCTACATCGACACAGCCGACACAGGTGCCGACTTCCTGTGCGCTATTTGTTACGATGAGTTCGAGAGCGGGTGCTATGTTACCGAGATACTTTTCACGGACAAATCAATGGAATATACGGAGCCGGAGACAGCTCGAATGTTGGTCAGAAACGGAACACAGGAGGTTATCATCGAGAGCAACAACGGAGGGCGGGGGTTTAGGCGAAACGTGGAGAAGAACGTCCGAGAGCTGGGCGATTGGAATATGATGTTTAGAGATTTCACGCAGACAAAAAACAAAGCGACACGAATTTTCACGCACAGCGCAGAGGTGCAGAATGTTGTTTGTTTTCCAACGGGATGGGAGACCCTGTATCCGCAATATTACCAAGCCATGGCCGGGTATCGAAAAATGGGTAACAACGAACATGACGACGCACCAGACGCCACCACGGGTGTCGTTGAGAATTTCCAAGGAAACGCACAGCAATACAGCGAAGAAGACTTACAAGCAATCGAAGATATAATTTATTAAACGCCACCAAAGCAAAGGAGACATAAGAATGCCGACACAACAATTCACAACATCAACCACCACCACGGCTGACATATTCGATGAAAACAGAACACCGGATGAAATTATCAAAGACCTCAAGTTTAAGACAATCGAAGTCCCGGAGTGGGAACAGCTGAAAAAAGAGTACGATCCGAAACTTCATGAGATTTTTACGGACAAAACGTACAAAGACAAAATTAAAAACGGGCACAAGGAGAAGATGACCCGAATAACGTATGCCACCGAGAAGCTCAGCGTCAAGCGAATGAAAGAACTTATGTTCACCATACCGGTCAAGCGGGAATACACCACCGCCAACGAGGAGGAGAAGACCGCTGCATCGATAATGGAATCGGTTTTCAGGAAAAACCATATCGACAGCCTTAATCTCAAGCGGGCACACAAACTATTTGCCAGCTGCGAGATTGTAACGATTTGGTACACGCAGGAAGCAGAAATCTTTTATGCGGGGCATAAAAGCCAATTCAAGTTACGTTGCAGGACATTCAGCCCCATGGACGGCGACGAGCTATATCCAAGATTTGACGAGTACGACGACCTAATCGCCCTCAGCGTCATGTATCACAGAGAGGTCGGAGGTAAGACCGTGAAATACTTTGACAGTTATACCTCTGAATTTCACTACCGATGGGTAAATGACGGGGACGGATGGAAGCAGGACATCGAGCCGGAGCCAATAACCATAAACAAAATACAAGGTGTTTATTTATACCGCAGTGAGCCGATATGGGAAGACCAGTCCCACAATCGCAGCGAACTCGAATGGACGCACAGCAGAAACGGCAACTATTTGCGCAAAAACAGCAGACCTACATGGGTTATCTACAGCGACCGACCAAACCCAATCGGCAAGAAACGGGAGCCGACAGATGACAACAGCGGGCGCAATATTCTGCGGTACGGCAAGGAGGACAAGGCCGGGTATGCCACATGGGAACAAGCCGTTGAATCCTTAAAGTTTCACACCGAGGAGCTTAGGCGGAACATACACACCACCTTGCAGCTACCGGATATGAGCATGGAGCAGATGAAGAGTACACCGATGAGCGGAGAAGCCCGTAAGATGCTTTTCATAGACTGCCAGATGAAAGTCAGCGACGAGAAGGGCGATTGGATCGAGTTCTTCAATAGAGAGGTAAATGTTTTGCGTGCATTCCTTTCTGAAATGTACCCCAATTTGGCCGAAGCCTTCCATAGCATGGGCGTGGAAAACAAAATTACCCCATTCCAGATTGACGAATCGAGCAAGGATATTAAAAACCTTATCGACGCAACAAACGGCAAGGCAATCATGAGCCAGCGCACAGCCGTTAAGAAGTTGAACGCCGTTCCAGAGCAGGAGGTGGATGAGGAATTGCTCGCCATTGCAGAGGATGAGAATAGAGCCGAGGACGCATTCATGCAGGAGCCGACAATATAATCACAGACATCTAAAGGTTGGAGGCAACAATGGCCGAAAAGAAGAAAATAAACATAGGGATATACGACGAGTTGCATCGGAAGAATTTGCTGAAAAGAGCAAAGCAGGTGCAGAGGTTGTACAAGCAGGCAGTGCAGAAAATTACCCAAAAAGCACAGCCCACCCTATTTGACATCGACCCCAGCCTTGAAGAGTTTCATTTTTCAGACTTTCCACAGCTGGCCAAAGCGGTAAACGGTTACATCCTGCAAATGGGACAAGGCCTACAGAGCAATGTGGAAGACGGCGATGTTGAAGCGTGGACACTGGCCAACACAAAGAATGACGCAGTGGTTAACCACATGACAGCTGCGTACAAAATTCCGAGAGAGACTCTAAACAAATGGAAGCATCCACATTTGGAAGCTTTGGCCGCATTCATGGCACGTAAGACCACGAGTATGAACTTATCGGATGGAGGAAGCAGGGAAGACGCCATAGCGGGTGTGTGGAACTTAAAGCAATTCAAAGAAGAATTAGAACTCGCTCTCGAAACTGGCATTGGTCAAGGCAAGAGCGCAGCAGAACTCGCAAGGGATGTTAAGCAGTATCTCAAAAATCCAGACAAATTGTTCAGGCGAGTGCGTGAGCGGGTCATTATAGACAAAAATGGAAATAAACGCAGGGTGGGAGCGCTCCGCCTAAGCAAGGCAGCGGCAGCATACCATCCCGGACAGGGCGTTTATCGATCCAGCTATAAAAACGCATTACGGCTGACCGCCACGGAGAATAACATTGCATACCGTACAGCAGACCATCAGCGGTGGAATGCCCTAAACTTCGTGCTCGGTCAGGAGGTTAAGCTAAGCAACAACCACACGCTCAACGGGAAACCATTTGTAGACATTTGCGATGATTTAGCAGGCAAGTACCCAAAGACTTTCAAGTTTACGGGGTGGCACCCATGGTGCAGATGCTACGCTACTTCAATTTTGGCTGACAGAGCGGAATTTGAAGAATATTGCAAGCTGCTGGAGCAGGGCAAGGATGTTAGTAATTTTAAATTCACGGGCATGATAGGGCCAGAGGACGCCCCGGAGGAGTTCAGACAATGGGTGCAGGATAACAAGCAACGAATATCCAAGTCCAAGAACATGCCGTATTTTTTAAGAGACAATCCCCGTCTCTTGGAGAGCGCAGGGTACAAGATTCCTAAAGAGCAGCATGGTATGTTTGATTGGGACAAGGCCAAACCCAGTGTCAGAATAGACACGGTATCCACTGACTCTAATCCGAAACTTGCCACACAGAGCCTACTTGAAAAGGCGGCCAAACGACACGCAGCACGAACACAAGAGCAGATAGACGTTATACAGAATGCATGGAATACCAAACGATTAAAAGACATCGATGCCCGGGCAAAGGAAGCAGAGAAGGTACTGGATGGAACTACGTCACCAAACAACGAGCGTAAGGCACTAAAGAAGAGGCTCCTCAAGGTCAAGAATGCTATTCTTGAACACAGGAGCCCAGCAATGGTCGAGACTCTCTACGCACGATATGAGCGAGGCATCGACATCCAGCAGAGGTGGGACAAAATAGTATGGGGTGGTTTCAGTAAGGAGCAGCGCAAGAACTGCTACGAGATAGAAAAGCAGATTGGAATCTTGAAAGGGCGCAAGATGGCATACGAGCAAGCGGACAAGCAGAACGCCAACCCGGACTTGATCCCACAATGGAAGCCTACAAAGAAAGCAGCAGAATGGCACTTCAAAGCCCCAGATGGAACAATACATTACGTCGAAGAAGACCCACGCTACAAGAAGAATATGTGGAAATACGAGAATAATTGTCAAACTTGTGCTCCAGCTTACACACTTCGAGAATGGGGATTTAACATAAAAGCAGGCGGAAATCTTAAGCCAGCAGGACTAAGCTACGAACTATCTCATGGTAACAATTGGGTAGATACATGGATAGAACAAGACGGATCACCAGCCAAGATAAAATCCTTCAAAGATTGGATGAGCGAGAAGGGCTATAAAAGGATGGAAAAAAAACAATTCAGGGTGTACTTCGACGAAATCACAAAAGAGGAAGGAACGTATGAAATCGGACTCTCATGGAAAGGCGGAGGTGGACATTGCACGATCCTCAAACGCTTCAAGGATGGCACGCTGAGATACGTAGAACCACAGCACGACAACAGTCCAGGAAGCGGATGGGAATGGAAGGATGTAGACTTCCTCTGCTCACAAATCACAGTAAAGGGAAGGGACGGAATTATGAGGGTAGACAACAAACTCCTTAACCTAAAATGGGCTTCAATCTTCCATAAACGATGAAACGAGTTCGAGAGCAAAGAAGCCATCGAATACCTCAGTCTCTCCCGATTCATCCAAAGTAATGACGAAAGGGAATCCCGTCTTTGAATCGGCAAGAAAGGCTATGTAGAAGGATACAGCATCCCTTGTCCCCAAGAAGGAGACTTCAAGGCTTTCCTTGCCTAAATTTTGCTCAGCCAAGGAAAGCACAACTGCTGGTACTTTGTTTTTTTTCATTATTTCAACTTTTGTCGCAAATCTAAGAAAAAAATCCCAGAGATGCAAATAAATATTTTAGAATTTACTATCTATAAGCAACAATACAAATAGTTAACATAGGTTAAACCGATTATAATCAAACACATAATAGAAATTTACTCGTAAATTTGGGAATGAAGCAATCACACCGCACTACCAGATGCGAGGAAAACAGTAATAACAAAAACAACGCAAGCGAATGTTTAAACAAATTTTGGATGCATTAACCACGAAGTACAAGGGAGTTGATGCACGTATTCTGACAAGGATGGCGAGAAAATTAGCCAAGGAAGTCAAGGAAGCCGATGAAATCCAAGAGAAGGTGGATGAAATTACCATGATGGACTTTATCGAGATAGAAGGAAGCCGTAGAGCCAATGCTGCTAAAGAGCAGGCAACAAAAGACTACGAGAGCAAGTACAACCTTAAGAACGGCAAGCCAGCAGAGCAGGCAGACAAAACTGCCGTGGACACGGACGACCTCTCAGACACGGAGGATGACGACGATGACGACACCCCATTAGCAGCCAAAGCTAACAAGAGCAGCAAGGGCGGTCGGAGCAAGAGCCAAACAAAAATGGAAAATCAGCTGGCACAACTTACAGCAGCCGTAACAGCTCTCACGGGCACAGTTAAGGGGATGCAGCAAGAGCGCACCGCCAAGACGAGACGGCAGCAGTACGAGCAGTTGTTTGAAGGGGTTGATGAAAAAGTCAAGAACCGTTACATGCGCAACTTTGATAGGCTGACTTTCAAGGACGAAGCGGACTTTGATGGGTGGTTGGACGAAATGACACCACAAATCACAGAGGAATTGCAGGGTGTTCTGACAGAGCAGGCGCAAGGTACAGCAGGAGCACAGCAAGGCGGGATGCAAGGCACACAAAGACGCATGCCGGCGACACCGCCACTCGGTGGCAGGGGACGAAGCAAGACGGGGGAGTTAAGCCCAGAGTTCAAAGCTTATCAAGCCAAGCAGAAAGCAAAAAAGGAAGCCACAAGGTACAGTACAATGGCAGGCTTGCCCCAAATGCAAAATCCGATGTTTGATAATTCAAACACGTCACCAGCAGGCAGTGATACACCGCAGCAGTAACGAGGGGTATTAATAACAAAAAAGGACATCAAAAAATGGATAGAAATTTCAAGTACAACGAAGCACGAAGACCGCAGCCCGTTTATTTTGAGCAAATCTTTGCGGAGAAGCCGGGCGGTGGAATGCTCAAGGGGCAGAACACCAACGTGCTCAAGACGGTTGCACTCGCACAAGAGGAGGGCAGCAACCTTTTTGTGCCAATCAAAGGGTACAAACTTGTAGAAGCGGTTGCAGAAGGAGACACCACTATCAAGATTGCCAAGGATAGCGGCGTACAGAAAGGAGACGTTATCGCCCATGGCAAGGCTGGCGTAGCCTGCACCAAGGTAGACGCAGAGATATCAAAGGACTGCGACGTGGTGACCGTCACTCTTGGCGTAGCAATCGACGCGGGAACTGTCCTATACCAAGCCAAGGAAGCATCAGCAGACGCAGCGGAGCCGATAGGCACACCCGTTTACGTGTTGGGCACTAATTATGAAGCAGGTACGGGAGACCAAGAGGTGCGCCTTATCAACGGGGCAAACATTCGCAAGGAGACAGCGAACATCTCGGAAGAGGTTGCTGCCTTGCTCCCAACGATTAACCTCGTGTAACGTTCTAATTAACAGTCTTTTGGCAGATAGATTTTAAGTAATAATAAAATATAAAAAAAGGAAAACAGATATGGCAATGAATGCACCACTCTTTGATATTAACATTGAAGAGTTTACAGCAGAGGTCAACTCATACCAGCCCGGCACAGGCTTTTTATGGTCTTCTCTTTTCCCATTGAGATACACCCGTAGATTTGACATTCACGGACTTGAGGGGGACGACGGCATACCAGTAGCAGCCGACCGAGTAGCCTTTAACACAAAGGCACCGAAAAAGAGCAGACGCACCATTGGCTCGTGGAGCGGAAAACTTTCAAAGATTTCAGTCAGCCGCGACAAGGACGAGGTAGACATCAACAACTACAACGACGATAAGGCAATCGCTGACTCCAGCACCACGAACAAGCAGGAGAAGGAGCAGTTAGTAGCTTTGGTTTACGACGATGTTTCGTTTTGCAACAGTGCAATGGATGCCCGTGTAGAGCTTGATGCGCTTAGAATAGCTTGTTCAGGGTTACACACGTATAAGCAGAGCATCGACGGAGACATGGCCACCGAGGACATCATCAACTTTAATATTCCAGAGGAAAACTTTGTTGGTGTTTCTGTAGGCGACAAGAAGGACTCCAAGGGCAAAGTGCTGACAAAGAGCGTGGTTTGGACGGATTATGACAAGGCCGACGGTATTGCAGACATCATCCAAGCGCAGGAACTCGTGGCCAGCAAGGGACTGCCAAAGCCTCGTTTTGCTTTCATGGAAAAAGCAAAGTTTCAAGACCTTTGCGCACAGAAAGCAGTTGCAAGGAGACTATTCCCACAGGTAAACGATTTGTCAGTAATCAGTGCAGAGATGGTCAACCTTGCAAGCATCAATGCATACATGCAACGGGCAGAGCACAATTACCCGACGATTATCGTAATTGACAGCTACGTTACCATCCAGCACAAGGACGGCACAGAAGAGACGGTTAAACCGTGGAATGTGAATATTGTCACACTTGCACCCAGCACGCAACTTGGCTGGACATGGTACAAGCCCGTACCAATGGTTGAGAACACAGACGCATTGCAGACTTATGCAAGCTATTACAAGGTCACACGGTACAGCGACGTTAATCCGATGCTTGAGACAACCATGGCCGAAGCGTATGTGCAGCCTGCACTTATCCACCGCAAGAGTACCGTGTTGCTGAACACTGCAGCCACCAGCTGGAACGACGGAGACGCAGCCAGCGAATAAGGACAAGCACGGCAGGAACGCAGGTGTGATATTACGCATTTGACTCACAAATACCGACTATGAAAGTAAGCGAAGCACTTAGAGCAATAAGCAATTACCCCATTCCATCCACCGTCATTCTGAATATTATGGAAGGCGAGGGAATGGACTTTGGGGGCGATGAAGCAGATTTAGGAACACGGCAGGGCGCAGCATTCAAGCGGTGCACCGCTGCCGTTTACCTTTTTCTCTCGAAAGCTCCAAACGTTACGCAAGGCGGAATTAGCTACACGTTCACAGAGAACGAGCGAAAACGATTTGCGCAGATAGCGTCCAGCATCAAGAACGAGCTGGGTGAACAGAACGAAGCAGAAATCGAGGTGGGTTATTTTGGAGAGGACTTTTAAAAATGATTATTGAAAACGGATATATCCAAACAAAGACGAAGACAGGTGGCGGTATCATCAACGGAATACCACAGCCCGCCGTAACTTCGTGGGGAGATCCAATTCCATGTAACATTAAAAAGTCAACGGACGACCGCATGGGCACCTATATCGATGGAAAATTCAGAAGAGTGCAGGCAACTATCTTAATAGAGCCACAGGAATTTGAAGCCAAGGAGATAAAGGTTACAGATAACAGAGACAAGGTGCTCGGAGAGTTCGAGGTGCAAAGTATCACATTCCTGCATGCCACTCAGGCACTGCAAATCACCGTTTAATCTTGGCAGGAGACAAAATGCCAATAAAATCAAGCATCAACGCAGCCAAAATTGAAGCCGAAATTAACGAAAGACTGCAAGGGAAGAAACGATACCTTATAGAGCAACTTTTTTACATCGCAGAGGAATGCCTTAACAACGCAAGAGATAATCATGTCTACCAAGCGCAAACAGGCAACTTGCAGAGCTCAGTCGGGTATTGCATACTTGACAATGGCGAGGTAATTAACGCAGGTGTTTGGGAGCCAAGACCCGGTAAACACGGCGACGGCAAGGAGGGGATGCAAAAAGGCATTGAGTTTCTCAATAAGATTGCACAAGAACAGCCAAGGCGGGGCATTACTTTTCTGATGGTCGCAGGCATGCCTTATGCGAAATACGTTGAAGACATGAGCTTAGACGTACTCGATACGAGCGAGCAAATGGCCATTAAAAAGGTAAAAGAACTTGTTGCAAGGGTGGTTAGACAGAGCCAGCAGTAGAACGAGCAGGAAGCGTAATGAACAACAGAATAGGAATTTTCTATAAGCAAGAAAAAAGAAAGTAAAACATGGCACGTAAAAGCACCATAACCATCGGACTGGTGATGTACCGAGCGTTGGAAGATTTTATAAATCGGACCATTAACGGCACATTTTATCCTCCACAAACCGTTAACAGTGAAGGGGGAGACGTAGCAGTTCGTGGGGCAGACGCAGACACGGAGGACGCAGTCCTTACAGTTGCAAGAGCCACGGCAGGACAGGTGCAGGACGGAACAGCAAGACTTAATATTTATGTTGCAGACATAGACTGCGGGCTACCGAACAAGGTGGCCAACACTGGTCGCCTGCAAGAGATTGCAGACAAGGGCGAGGAAATGCTGATACATCTTAACGTGACTGACACAGACTATATTTTTGA
>CALKIW010000036.1 GCA_937995875.1 uncultured Bacteroidales bacterium
TTGTACTCCGTCCTATCGTGGCGGAGCCTTAACGACAACCCGGTTAAGGCCTAACGACAACCCGGTTAAGGCCCTTCCGCGCAGCCGTTAGATATGCAAGCGCGAATGAACAAATAAGGTTCCCGAAGACGTTGTTGTGAAACACGTTGATTATCAACAAACTGCGAATTGTCGCAAATTTAACGAATTTCGGACGAGAACAAAGTTGTTTTGAAATAAGCGAGTTTTACAAGGGTGTTTGTCAAGGTAAATAGTTATACGCTCTGCTGTCGGACAACATTGAAAAACAATTATTGAGAGCAATTTAAGAGTCTTGTATCTGTTTTTTAATATCTTTGCAAAAAGAAGGCATAGAAGGCCTGTAAAACTCAATTAAAGTGGGCTCTGCAAATTAGAGACGCCAGAATGTCACCCACTTTACACATCGATGCCTTTCGCCTGCCGGTTACAACACCGAGAGTTTCGATTGCTCTGCCTCAGCCGAAGCACAATGAATGATGTAGAAAAAGCATGAAAAAGATATTTGAAATGTTTAAGATACGAAGCGGGGAGCGATGGGGTGCCTGTGTAGCACTGCTCTATATCGTGCTGCTGAACGGTTTGGTAATCAGCCGATATGCCGACAGATTTATGGCGTTGTCAGACCATTACCGCCGTCTGATGCTGCGCGTGTTCCATATATCCGGCTTCGACCCGCTAACCTATTCTGTGGTCTCCGATTGGGCGACAGACTACAACATCTATCGTCATCCGCTATTGGCTTTCATGATGTATGTTCCCTATCTGGTCAATCGAGGCCTGATGTGGCTCACGGGAGCCAACTGTGTGCAGTTTGTCGTGGCTTTCATCCTTGTTTTCTGTGCTTTCTACGCATTTGTATTCCTATGCCGCATCTTTCGGGAGGTTATTGGATTACTTCGTGTTGATGCTTGGCTCTTAGGGGGATTGACCTATTCTTTTGCTTTCGTAATGCTCTCCGCGTGTGTCCCCGACCATTTCATCATATCGATGTTTATGCTTGTGCTCACGCTCTACGTAGCGGGTAGAAAAATGAAAAGCGGCCAACTGCTCACCCGCCGGCAGACCGTTTGGCTTTTCGTTCTCACGGCAGGCATATCGCTCAACAATGGCATCAAAGTGTTCTTGGCCGCTCTTTTTGTGAATGGCAGACGGTTTTGGCACCCCGCCAACCTGCTGCTTGCCGTCATTCTTCCCAGTATATTGATATGGGGTGTGGCCCGACTGGAGTGGCGTGTTTATGAGTGGCCCAACTATGCGGCCCGCCAACAGAAGAAGGCTGAGGTTGAGCAAAAGCGTCGAGACAATGTGGCTAAGGCTTTCATGGACACCACCCGGCTCACCGACACGGTGCTCATCCGTGCTTCCATCGACAGGATCATCGCGCAGAAAGCGGAACAAAGACGCATCAGGAACAGCAGGAAGGCTTGGAACAAAAACATCGGAAAGCCCATCGCCAATGGTGAATTTTCGCAATGGACCGATATTACGACGCCACGTGGGCTGTCGATTGTGGAGAATCTTTTTGGCGAATCCATTCAGTTGCACCAAGACCATTTGCTGCAGGACAATCTCACCACTCGTCCCGTCATCGTGAAATATCGCTACGCCCTGAATTATATGGTGGAAGGAATCATCGTCGCGCTGTTTCTGCTTGGGATATGGTGTGGTCGAAAAAGTCGTTTCCTATGGCTGGCACTGAGTTTTTGGGGCTTTGACATGTTGATTCATGTGGTGCTCGGTTTTGCACTCAACGAAGTGTATATCATGGGTGCCCACTGGCTTTTCGTTCTGCCTATCGCCATGGGCTATTTGTTTAAGGCTGGGGCAGAAACAAAGGCTCGTTTGCCCCTGCGGTTTGTGGTGCTCTTGCTCACGGTGTTTCTCATGGCGTGGAACTGGACTTTATTCATTGATTATTTGATGTAAGAAATCATGGCTATGTTGCAAAAAGATGCTACTTTTGCACCTGTTTTTCATGTCGTAACCATCAAGCAGGCTAAGCAATGACAAATCCTTTCAAGATATTTAAAATCAAACGAGAAGAACGTTGGCTCGTAGTCGGAGCCGTGCTGTGGTTTGTTACCTTGAATTTGCTGTTGATTTTCAGTCAGTGGGAAGCTTATACCAAAGGCGCGTCAGGAGGATTCTGGTCTATTTTCAATAGCAAATTTTGTATGTCGGGATATGACTATTGGTCGTGGCTCACGGTTTCGGAAATGAAAATACATTATGCCACCAACCGCCACCCGCTCTACCTCACCATTCTCTACCCCCTCTATTTGCTCAACCATTGGCTCATTGGCCTGTTTGATACCAACTTTGCCGTCTTCTTTGTGGCCACTATCTTGGTGTTCTCGGCCTGTTATGCCGTCGTTTTTTCCTATCGCATCTTCCGTCAGCTCCTTGACTTGCCGCGTCGTCGGTCATTGGTGTTGGTGCTGTTGCTCTTTTCTTTCGGCCATGTCATGATACCCGGTATGGTGCCCGACCATTTCATCATATCCATGATGTTGCTCACCATGACGGTCTATATCTGTGGCAAGCGGATGCAGAACGGTCGGTATCTGCAATGGTGGCAGTCTATGCTGCTGCTGTTTTTCACGTCGGGCGTGGCCACTTCCAACGGCATCAAGTCGATGATAGCCATCCTTTTTGTGAATGGAAAGAGAATGTTTCAGCGTAGGTTTATGCTCATGGGCGTCGTGTTTCCGTTAGTCGTGCTGTTGGGCATCCAGCAGTATCAGCATTATGCGTTTGAGGTGCCACAAGCCAGACTGATAGAGAAGATAGAAACGGCAAAGGCGAAAAAAGCCACTGCGAAAATGAAACGGCATGCCGCCGAACGTCGGGATTGGATGAGCAGTCATGATATGCAGCATGCCGGAGAATCGGGAGTGTTGCAACTGATGGATTTATCCACTCCCCGAATTCCCACCATTATAGAGAATTTCTGGGGAGAATCCATCTTGCTTCACAGAGATCATTCGCTCGAAGACGTGCTCTACACCCGCCCCGTGATTGTGCATTATCGGTCTTGGTGGCCTTATGCGATATTGGGAACGCTCTTGGTTTGTTTCGTCTTGGGCGTTTGGAAGGGGAGGAGACAGAGAATCGTGCAGATGCTTTTAGGCTGGTTTGCCGTAGACGTTATGTTGCATCTGGTGTTGGGGTTTGCTGTCAATGAGGTGTATATCATGGCTTCCGGATGGGTGTTCATCATTCCCATAGCCATCGGCTACCTGTTGAAATCGATGTCGTCCACGCTTGCGACGTGTGCCGAAGGCTTATTGGGCTTGCTCGCCCTGTCGATGATGATGTATCATGGCTGGCTGATCATCGGTCATTTATACGGTTAAAACGCCGGCCGGCAGATAGCCGTTGTTACAGGCCGAAATCTCCTTTCATGGCCCGTTTCAGCCGCCGCACGGCCTTTGCCCACATAGAATTGGTACGCCCGTAATAGCGTTCAAACTCCTTCCGGGCTTCCATGTTTTCTTCGATGGGTTGGATGCGCTCCACCTTCAGTGGCTGCATCCACAGTTTCGAGCGGTAAGGGTCGTAAGAATAAGAGTTCGAGCCCGACCCGTCGAGTCCCTCATTGGAAACCAGCGACCGCCCTACGTTCAGCGAAAGAATATCGGCCAGAAACAAGGTGGCGTTCCAACGAATGGCCCACGAGTTGTTTTTCCCTTCTGTTTGGTCACGCAACATCTTGGTAAATCCATATTTACCGTTGAAGTCGAAACACTTGTTGAGTTTGCGCTCATAGAGCCGGGCCAGCAGTTCTTCACCGTTGGGATTGAATTTTTCCCATGCCCTTTTCCATGTAGCCCACCCCCAGCTTCCGGTCCATTTGATGAGAAATGTATCGGGAAGGCGTGGCGATTGTGTGAAGTCGCACGCTTGGATATGCCCCACTCGATGTTCGTCTTTGTAGGTTTCAAGCGCATCATTCATGAAACGCAGGAAATAGGGCGACACCACAAGGTCGTCTTCCAACACAATGACGCGCCCACATTGGTTGATAATGCTCGTTACGCCATCAATAATGCTGCGTGCCAATCCCCAATTTTCCTTCCGTTCCACGACGGTGATTTGGCGAAATCCCTCTATGTCTTGAATGGTCTCCCTCACGAGTTCCACCGCCTCCTTATCATGGGAACTCTTGGCAGCATCCGAGAAAACGTAGAGGTCGGATGCTTTGGCTTCTTCGTTCTGAAGCAAGGAGCCCACAGCTCGTTTCAAGTGTTGGGGACGATTGTAGGCAAACAGCAGAATGGGGGCTAAGTCGTTCATAAATAATGTTCTAAGTCTACGTGTTTTGAAATATTGCGTGTCTGTACCACTTTTCGGCTCATGCCTATCAGGCGTATGGACAATAGCCAATAGGCCATCACGTCGTTCCACTTCCTATCCTTAAAGGCCAGCAGCATTTTCTTCCCGGCCGCCAGCACGCTCATGGCAAAGGCCCTGCCAAAACGATAGTTGATGTTGGCATATTCTGTGAGATGATATACATATTCTGCATGAAGAAACCGTTTGCGCGTCTCTTGTCTGAATTCACGATCGTGATAGCCGAAAGTATTGGGCACGTAACCGATGCGGCAGTCATGATACTTCATGCGGTTGGCCAGATCCTTGTCTTCGCCGTAATGGTAGAATATGGGAGAGAACAATCCTACACGACGTAACGTACTGACAGGCATATACCAGATGGCCGCATTGATGAAAGGAACACCGACAATCTCCTCTCCGGAGAGTTTCCCGATGTCCGAAACACCGCAGTAGGTTGCAAATCCACGTTCTATTTTCTCTCCGTTTCCAGTGAGATGAACGGGCGAGAGGATGCCATATTCCGGATGGCTTTTGCCTGCCTTGATGAGTTTTGATAAGGTGTCGCGGTCTATCCACGCGTCCTGATTGAGCAGTAACACACCGTCATAGCCTGACTTCACGGCATACACCATACCGATGTTGTTGGCTTTGCCAAAGCCCAGATTGTCCTTGTTCTCTATGAGTTTCACCTCCGGATATTTTTCCTTGATGGTGGCGGTGGTGTCGTCTTGGGAGGCATTGTCTATCACCATGATGTCGGCCGGTATGGCTGATTGGCGTAACGACCCCAGACAACGGTCTATCCATGGCATGAAATTATACGAAACGATGATTGCGAGTACCCTCATGGTTTGTTAATGTTTCAGTTTCTTGACTATAAACTCCTGACATTCGTCGAGGATTTTCACACGAGCCAACTTCATAATCGTGTAATAGAGCACCGACGCCATCACAATGCGACTGAACAGCAAGAGCCAGAGATTGTCGATTGTGGAAGTGGCCAGATGGGTCACTATCATCACAAAGGCAGCGGCCGCAGCAAAGGGGAGCGTGTCTTTCAGGAATTGTCCGGGATGATAGCCCGTGAGACGCCATGTAAAAAAGTGCCAAACGAATATCCATGCAATGTTCATCAGGGTGTAGACAATGATCATGGTCCGGATGCCATAGGGCCATATCAGGAGCATGGTGCCGATTTGCAGGAGTCCGAAAACAAAGGTACACCAGAAGAATATGTCCGACTTTCCCTTACTGAGAATCATGTTGGTGAGCAGCGTATAGATGGGCATGGTGACCCCGGCAAAGCTTAAAATCTGGATATATCCGGCACTTACGAGCCATTTTTCGCCAATGGCGAGCACTATAAATTCCTTAGCCACAAGGCCGAATCCCCAAATCAGGGGAAACGATATGAAAGCATCGAAGCGCATCATCTTGCGAAACACCCTGAGTTGGCGTTCCTGCTCATCTTTCAGATTCACCAAAACGGGCTGTGCCACTTGGTTTACCATGCTCTGTACAAGATAGTAGCATTTGGAGGTCCACTGGTAGGCCTGATTATAGTTGCCGGTATCGTGAGCGGAGAAATAGCGGCCCAAGAGAATGTTCAGCACATTGTTGTTCACGTGGTTGGTGATGGTGGTGGCCAGTATCTTGAACGAAAACTTGAACATTCGTCTGACGGGGGCAAACGTGATGTGCCTGACGTTGGGGCGCCAGGAGGAATAATGCCAAGCAAAACAGGTGTTCAGCAGAATAAAAACATTGCTTTGGGTGGCCAGTGCCCAGTAGCGCGCTCCGTAGAAAGCCATGACAGCACCGATAATACTGGAAATCAACACTGAAGCGATACTGCCTTTGGCTTGTTGCTTGGCTTTCAGATTTTTAAACAGAAAGGCGTTTTGGGCGGTGCCAAACGATGCGAATACAAAACCGAGGAAAGCATAGCGGGACAGGGGAATAATCTCTTCGGTGTGATAATAGGCAGCTATCAGCGGGGCGCAAAAGAAAAGTACGACGTAGAGCGAAAGCCCAACAATGATGTTAAACCAAAAAACCGAGTTATAGTCTTCGTCCTTCGGATGCTTGATGTTGGTCAGGGCTACGTTGAAACCACTGTTTTGCAGTGCGTTGGCCACAAGCGAAAAAATCAGAATCATGGCCATCATTCCATAGTCTGACGGGGCGAGCAGCCGGCCAAGGATAATGCCGAACACCAGCCCTATGACCTGTTGCAGTCCGCTGTTCAGGCCTCCCCAGAACAACCCTTTTGCGGTTTTCTCTTTCAACGATTCTGCCATAGATGCTGCAAAGATACATCTATTTGTCTTAATTCAGAAATAATCTAAATATTTTTAGAAGGGGTTCGCCATGTCGTCAGTCGTTACATTTCGATAAGATGTAAACGTATCCCAGGCAGTCTTCTTTCTTTCCATCCTCCCCGTATATTGGGTTGATGCAGACACCGATCTTGCTGCGGCACGAAATCCTTGCAACCGGTTTGATCCATGATTGTCTGTCCATAGAGAATTTGTGCCATTTATTAACCTTGTAGTCTGGTTATAATTAGCGCAATTATTCTTTACAAACGCCTCCAAATGCTTCGCTTATTTCAAAAATAATATTGTTCCCGTCCGAAAATTCGCAAAATTCGCCCAATTCGTAGTTTGTTGATAATCAGCGCATTCTGTAAATACGCCTTTGCGTTCCCTGTTTGTTTCTTCGTGGTTGCATATCGAATGGCAGTGCGAGAACGGCTCAACCGCCCTGCGGATGCGGCTTAGTCATGCTGCGGTTAGGCCTTAACCATACCGCCGTTAAGCCTCCGCCACGACAGGACGGAATACGGAACATACAAACCGGGCTGTTTTTGGGTTGGGCGAGGGAACTTTGAGGGCAGAAACATAGCCCTTTTTACTCCAGATGCTTCGAAACCGGAGCACCGGAAAATGGTCATTAAAATTTACATATTAAAAAAGGCTCAAAATCCTGATGCGGATTTTGAGCCGATTTCGTTATGATGAAGAATGTCCGGAGCGGACATTCTTTAATCGTTCTTAAAGGTCAAACTTGTAACCCAATGTGATTTGGAATACGCTGTTTTTAGCATCTAAATTCTCCAACACCTTGGTTACACCGAAGTTGTAACGACCGTCGAGTACGAAGTTGTTGTATTCATAAGACAAGCCAACAGGAATTGACAGGTCTACTGTTTTGGCTTTGGTATCGTCTTTGTCAACGCAGAATCCGGGTTGCAGACCGAGTTTCACAGCCAATCCGGGAACAACATATACATTGGCCATAACGGGCACATTGATGTAGCTCAGGTTGTATTTCAGCGTTCCGCCCTTAATATCCAAAGACTCGGAGGAAATTTTCACACCGCTGTCCCATTTGCTACCTTGCATGGAGTAGATCACACCGCCGGAAAGACTGAATATGTCGGTCAGCTGATGTTCAAATTCAACGCCTGCGGCCAGACCAGCTTTGGAGTCGCCTTTCAAATCTGTGAGGTTTGCGAAATTGACACCGAGCTTAGGTTGAACAGTCGTAGTTCCCACTGCACGCTGTGCATAAGTTGCAACAGAAGCCAGCATTACTACTGCTGATAAAATTAACTTTTTCATAATCCTTAAATTCTTTTGTTAAAAAAGTGTTATATAATTTACACTTGCAAAGATAGTTAAAATACCTTATCTCCCACCATTTTGTTATTTTTTTTTTATGCTTTTTAGGTTAAATAGCTACTTAAATACCCTTTATTCTCTTTTGCATGCTCAATGAGTTTCTTGAAAACCGGAGAATATGAAAGGACTTCCGGGTTGCCCGTGAGGATGAGTTGCTTGCGGGCCCGGGTGAGGGCGACATTAAGTTTTCTATCAATGAGATGCTCGTTTTCTTCAAAAATGTTGGCGGTGAGGAAATCGAGCTGATAGCGTTGTTGTATGGTAAACGAATAGATAATGATGTCGCGTTGCGACCCTTGATACCGTTCTACGGTGTCGATGCTGATGCGTTCGAGGTCTGGAATACCGAGTTTTTCTATTTCCAACCGTATCATGGCTATCTGGTTGCGATAGGGCACGATAACGCCGACGGTTTTGTCGGCATCGAAAGCGGTGGAAGTGAAGCGGTGGATGCGGCGCAACAGGTCGGTCACGATGCGGGCTTCATCGGCATTCACCTTATCGGAGATATCGGGTTGCCGGCAGTCTTTCGAAGCGATGAAAAGCAGTCGGTGCTGCTTCAGCAAGTCGTCTATGGCATCTTCTGACGTTTCCTTGTAGCCAATCGACTTGGCCTCCTGATGCCTAAGCGGCACGGGTTGCAGTTGCTCATTGAAATAAAACTCCCGGTTGGGGAATTCGGCAATGTCGGGATGCATCCTGCCCTGACGCTGAAGCGTACCGATGAAGGCGGTGCGCCCGCTCTTTTGTTCTTGTCGGATAAGTCTTTCGAACAGACTGCTCTTGCAGTCGTGCAGGCCGATGGCTTGCAGTTCAGGCTCTGCCACAGCTGCATCGCCGTCGTTTTGCTGCACTACGGCAGGCAGCTGTTTGTAGTCGCCGATAAGGATAAACTTGTCGATGTTGCAGACGGGATGGTCTTGCGTCGGGCTCGTGGCACGATGTCCGGCCAACAACCCGACGATGTTGGGCTCCAATATCTGTGAGCTTTCATCGACGATGGCTACGGAAAAATGTTTCAAACTGAACAGGAATGGGCGCGATTGCAGCATGGAGGTGGTGCCTACCACCACACGGGTATGGAGCAACAACTGCTTCATCTCATTCAGTTTGGGAGCCTCGCCCACCATGTTAGAAAGGAGGTAAGGCTCGAATGGCGGTGCACAACTGAGTTCGTTGCCTATGCGTATGAATTCAATGTCTGCCTCTACGAGCATACCGCATATTTCATCGACGGCGCGGTTGGTGTAGGAAAGCAGCAACACCGACTCTCCGGAGGAAAGGCTTTCTTGTACCATGAATCTCAGGGCACGACTGGTTTTGCCCGTTCCCGGTGGTCCGACTAACAGAAAATAGTCTTGTGCCTGCTTGGCTTTGAGCAGTATGGGGTCGAGCAAAGGATCGTAGGAGCGTGACAACGTGAGGCTCTTGTCACGGCGTGGGGCACGCTGTCCCAGGAGCAGGGCTTTGCGGCTGTCGGTGGAAGTGATAAATTCGTAGAGCGAATGGATGGCCGCT
Source organism: uncultured Bacteroidales bacterium (assembly GCA_937995875.1). Taxonomy (GTDB): domain Bacteria; phylum Bacteroidota; class Bacteroidia; order Bacteroidales; family Bacteroidaceae; genus Prevotella. The sequence continues at coordinate 9,561 of CALKIW010000036.1, forward strand.
CCGCCGCCCACGTCGCTGCTTCCATGTTCAATGCACCATACGAAACGTTGGTCCAGACGACGTGTGCCGGCTTCCGCCGACGAAAAAATCGTGGAGTAGGGGAGTTTGTCGAAGATGTGTGGGTTCTGTTGTCCGTTGTTCAGCTTCACGGTGAGCCGGTCGGAATGGATGTCGGCAAGACCGCCTTTAAACACCAATGCTTTTCTGATATCCGGCTCCTCGTTTTCGGGATAAGCATAAAGACACACCATATCGCCCCGTCTGAAGTTGGGCAGAAAGTCTACACCCTGCTTCGGGACGTTCAGGGTGATGAGGTCGTAACTGTTGTTTCCTTCATCCGTCCGGCTCTTTTCCTTGTGGGCAATGGTAAGTCCGGTGTAGATATTCCCGGTTTCTTTTTTCTCCGTCAGGGGCATGTTCCACAGATTGGCCACGCTGTTGGCGTCCCCGTTTGCCGTCCCTACTTTCGACATGAGATTTTCGCGGATGACAAATTGCATCATTCGGCAGAAATAAGAACGTTCCAGAGGCGACAGGTGTTGCAATGGCATGAGTGTGGCGTCGAGCGTTGGACGCAGGAAACGTTCGTAGAAAAAGCCTTGTGCGTTGGTTGTGTTGAGATGATCAGCGGTGAGTTTGGGCAGAATGTGCTCAAAGCCGTTGTGGGCTATATCGAATTCCAACGCAACGGCTTCGTTGCGGAATCGTATGGCCTCATAGACCAGTTTCATGAGATTTGCCACGCTCATGAGCCCGTCGGGAAGCGGGTATTTGGAGTATAACAGGCGGATGTCGTTTTTCGACTTATTAAAATTGTAATAGAGAATACCAAAATACAGCAGCAGCTGCACATAGTGTTTCTCCACAATTTGTGACCCATGAATGTTTTTGTAGTTGCGTTCGAGAAAGATGTTTCTGCCCGATTTTTGCTCCACGAGCAGCTTGAGGTCGGTGGTCATAAGGTCCACACGCCCTTGGATGCCTAATTTTTCGCAGATGAAGGATGGCTCAAGAATAGCCTTGCTGAGGTCGAAATCCTTGTGCAGCTCAGCGATGGCCTGTTGAATGTTGGTTGCTTGCGTGGTGGCATCCTGCTTGAATTGATTGGCGTCGAAATCCGGACAGGTGCTGTATTCCAACGCTTTTTCCTTGAAATTCCTGATGAGCGTCTGTCGGATGTTAGCTTTCGGGTTGTTGATAATGTCGTCGAGCGCACTGCCGGCAAAGTTTCCCAGCAGAATGGCCTGACTGTTGGGGCGCTCCCTCAAGCGGCTCACGACATAGAGCAGAGGGTGGTGTCCATAGTCTTCAAAGCACGAAGCAATGACGCTGACGTCGAGCAAACAGTCGGGCTCCACCACAATGAGGCGTGGCGTGATGGCCTTGCCCTCCACCTCACAGCCCAACAGATTGAGGTGCATCCCCACTCGGAGAATGTCGTAAAGATAGTCCATGCGGGCATATTGCGATGCTTTGGTGTAGTAAACGGTCATAGGCGATTCAGCGCCGTCTTCGTCTACGATGACCGTGATGGTAGTTTTGTCCCACGCCGTCACTATGCACCGCTTGTCCGGCGAGTTGGTATGGAGGGTGTTTTCCCGTGTTTGCCGATTGCGGGGAAGGGTTGATGTGAGGTCGTCGGGCACGGCAGTGTTGAACACCCGACCTATAAAGGTGCCCAGAGCATGGGCATCATAGAGCAGGTCTTCGGGCGAAAGTTCCTGTGTGCGGTTGCTGTGGCGCCGCATCCGGCGTATGGCATTTGCCTCGTCCACGGGGATATGGAGCTGCCTGATGAGCGTTTCGACCTGAGCATTGAGGTCTCCAAATCCGTGTTTTGAGTTTTTAAGCCCCTCCGCACAGGTCAATACAAGTGTTTCGTGCATATTCTTGTTACGCACGGCAGCGGCAATACTGTTATCGGTTACAATCGTCGAAACTCTTTCAAACAGTTCAGAACAGTCCATCCAAATCTCCTTTAAACATGGTTTTGGATAATTCTTCGGACAGCGGAACGGTGCTACTGTTGATGTTCAGCAGGGGTGTTTCCAGAAAGTCAGCGGCATTGTCAGTGGTCTGGAAAGTTGTCGAGGCTTCCCACTCCAAAAGTTTTTTCTTCAGTTCCTTGCCCCAATGATATTCGCTGATGCTATTGTCGCTGTGGATAATGCGGTGACATGGAATGAGCATGGCGATGGGATTCGTGGCGATGGCAGTTGCTACGGCACGCACAGCCTTAGGCTTACCGATGCGGTTGGCAATGTCGCGGTAGCTGGCGGTGTGCCCGAAGGGAATCTTCTGCACCTCTTTCCATACTTCAATCTGGAACTCGGTGCCACGCAAATCGATCGTCAGCCGCTTGCGTGCGCCCTTGAATATGACGCCTGCCACAGTCTCCGCCATGGCATTATCCAAAGTGGTGGGAGTGTAGACACCCCATCGCTGCCCCAATTCGTGTATGGTTTGCATCTTGTTGTGAACAAGAAACTGCAAATCGCAGATACCTTTCTCTGTGCCTGCTACGATAATTTCGCCAAAAGGACTTTCGCTGAATCCGTATATAATCGTTCCCATAGTCATGCAAAGATATGAAAAATCGCTTAAAAGCCGCTTTGCGAACATAAAAACTTTGATAAACATCGGAAGCTCCGCCATTTTTTTTATCTTTGCAATAGAGATTAGTTTGTGATATCAAATGAAACCATAAATACAAGATATGAACAAGGAAGAATTAATGCGTAGGGCTATAGCCTTGAGTGAAAAGAGTGTGAAGACCGGCGGCGGCCCATTTGGAGCCGTTATTGCCAAGGATGGTGTGGTGGTGGCTGAGGCCAGTAACAGTGTTACCCTCGACTTCGACCCAACGGCTCATGCCGAGGTGAACGCCATTCGGACGGCTTGCAATCGTCTTCGCACCTTCGATTTGGAGGGTTGCGAAATCTATTGTTCGTGCGAGCCTTGCCCCATGTGTCTTGGTGCCATTTATTGGGCACACATTGACCGTATCTATTATGCCAACGACCGGAAAGCGGCAGCAGGCATCGGCTTCGACGATGATTTTATCTATCAGGAAATTGGCAGGGATTTGACCGGCCGTCACCGTCCTATTGAGTGTTTGCTTCCTGAGGAGGGCAAGAAGGCTTTTGATATGTGGCGGCAAAAAGGAGACAAGACGGAATATTAAGTCCGGTCTTTGATTAAACAGCAAAGGAGAGCAAGGTGCTTGAATCCGTGTTTTGGAAATAAGTCATCCTTGCTCTCCTCTTTTTGTGCCTGTGCTTTGCCTCCTTCCCTTAGGTTTGCTACGTAATGATCTTCCAGATCTGATCTTCCGTAGCCCATGTGAGCAGCTTCCTAAGGTGATCGAACATTCTTCGGGCCGACTCTTCCGGCGTGCGTTCCACCACCAGCCGCTCTGTCCCGAAGAAGTCTTCAGGTGTGCAATATCTGGCCACGCCCCATCCGTAGCGCCTGCCTTGCTTGTCGTAATTGTATTCAAAGTCTGCCGTCACTACGTGCGTGGACATTTGCAGATGGGTGATGCAGGTATCGAAGCCCTCTGTTTTCTTTTTGTGCCTTGCTTGGACGTCTTGTTTCAACGTTTTCACCTCTTTGGCTTCTTCCTCTGATAATCGCAGCACGGGATTGGTTTGTCGGTGTGTGGGCTTAGGAGTATAGCCACTCAGACGCTTCATTTCTCTCGACAACAGCGAGTGATGCGCTTTCAAAATATTCAGCACTTTCCTCTCTTGCGTGGTGAGTTTGTAGCGTGACCGTCGCCAGTTCATGAAATCGGGAAACCATTCCATCGACACATACATGGCCTTGTTGCGGTAAAATTTGCCATAGGCGCAATCACCGTCAATAATCACAGGGCCTTTCCATTGCCATGGGCCGTCTTTCTCATCAGAGAACCAAAGGTCATCGGGCGTTTTCTCCTTGATGGAGAAATTGCTGATGTCGTTGGCAAAAAACGGCAGGAACCCCATCGTGTTCACCAAGCGTTCGATGTCTGTCTGCTGCTCAATCATATCAGAAATGTTCTCAAATCTTCCCCCATGGAGATAGCATTAGGAGAGCGGTTTGAGTCTCTCAAAAAACGTAATGACTTCTTCCCACGTCTTGAACTCGTCGCTTCCCAACTCAATGTTGGTGCCCAAGAAGTTTCCGGAAGGGTTGGTATCTATGAAATAATCGCCATAAAGCAGCTGTTTTTGATTGCAATAAATCACCCGATTGTGTGCCGGCGTAGACAGATACTGCTCTATCCACAGGGCGTCAGCGTTGAGACTTTCGTGTTCATTGGTGGGAGCGGGCACCACAATATACACCGCGTAGGTCTCGATGAGCTTTGAAAAAGCCTTCGCCAAACTCGACTTCGGTTTGTCGTAGTTGTCACGGAGCGTACTCCGGTCAATATAAATAATGGGGCGTTCGCGCCGTTCCTGTTTGTCGTCAATCCATCGGATGGCCGGCACCACACCGTTCATGAACGAGCGGTCGTCCATGCGGTGCTCGCCGTGGAACCGGGCCGCCTGTGGATAGTGGCTCCTATAGAGGTCGAATGTGTGTACCACAGGGTCGGCGTCGCCAAACAATCCCCAGACACGCCGCTGTTCTTCGGCCTTTTGTTTCTCGTCCATCGCTTCCAGTTCCACAAAGCAGTGTTCGGTCATCTCTTTGTATTCCTTCTCCAGTGACTTGGTCACGATGAACGTTTCTTCACCGTCCTGACGTGGGTTTTGCCACGTCTGCATCCCCGTCATGCCGTGATCTTTCATGGTTTGTCCCATTTGAAAGGCCGGATTTACCAAGATGCGGTCGTAACCGTAGAGCATCTCGGTGTACATGCCGCCCATCGACGTGCCGATGATGAGGTCGGGATTTGTCTCTTTCACCTTACTTTTCAGAAAAGCCATCGCTTCTTCCGGGTGTAGCGGAATGTCGAATGCGACGACACGTGCATTGGGAAAAGTCTGCTTGATGCGTGCCACCGTACCCGTCGATGCTGACGAGCCGAAGCCGTGATTGTACATGATGGTTTTCCCGTTCATCAGGTCGGGAAACTGTTTGATGTATGGATTGTCCATAGTCTGTATAGTTTCTTTTGGGGCAGATGTGCCACACCGTGCGTATATATTCCTATGATTGAGTTTCTTTTGTGCCGGACATTGTCTTCATCTCTGTTGTGTCCATTGCCCGGTGTCTATCTGCTTCACTATTGCAAAGATACGGAATTTCCGCACAACATGCCAGCAGATGATACCAATAAATGCTAAAATAATGCTTCGCTAACCCATACCGATCTCCCCCGCTACCGTTGCCGTATCTATGGTCTGTACACCCCGATGGACAGATGTCCGAAAGAGGCTAAGCACAATACTGCCTTTTGAAAGTCGCCATTTTTCTTGACAAACACCCCTTTAATTTTCGCTTATTCTAAAACGAACTTGTTCTCGTCTGAAATTCGTCAAATTTGCGATAATTTGTAGTTCGTTGATAATCAAGACGTTTCGTAATAATGCCTTCGGGAGCCTTATTTATTCATTCGCGGTTGCATATCTAACGGCCCTGCGGAAAGGCTTTAACCGCAGTGCGGATGAGGCTTAGTCGCGTTGCGGTTAGGGCTTAACCATGCCGCCGTTAAGGCTCCGCCATGATAGGACGGAGTACAAAACCTGTAAACGGGGAAATATTTACGTTGCAAAAACAGATAATGAGGGCGAAAACATAGCCCTTTTTGCGCTGGTTGCTCCGAAAATAATCATCGAAAAATGATAATTATATTTTACACTTTGTGAAACGGTGGTGAGGTGGTGTTGAAAATGATGAGGACAGAAATTGGTGATGAGTTGCACCGAAACAAACGGATGATTTTTGACGGTTATTGGCATTAAAATATGTTTAATCCGGCTGTAATCTGCAAATAAACCGTATCTTTGTAACTATATGAAACTTTCTTTTGTGTTGCCAAAACCTATGTCGAAGCTGCTGTCTAAATCTTTTCAAGACGAGCAAACAACCTGTACAAAGATTGATTGCGGTATGGGATTTTGGAACGTGGCGGATGGAATATCCGTAACAAAAACGCTGCTCTCCGACTGCAAATAGCTGTAGGGCAGGCGCATCAGGCGTTGGCACATGGTTGTTGTCCGCTCCGGAGACATATCAGAAACATGGAATGATAATGAAATCAATACTGAACCCATCATGAAAAAAAATCTATTTGTTGCGATTATGGCTGTCATGGCCTTGAACACAAATGCTGCAACGCCTCAGGCACCGGCAGCCTCAGACCCTGTTCCTCAGCCCACATGGACCGAATGGAACGACCTGCAGGTGAACGAGGTGAACCGATTCAAGTTGCACACCCAGTTTTTTGCATACGAGAACACAGCACTGGCCATCAAGGGCGACAAGTCGGAATCGACCAATTTCCTGTCATTGCATGGCGCGTGGAAATTTAATTGGGTGGAAAATGCAGACCAACGCCCTACGGATTTCTACAAAACCGACCTTGACGATTCTTCATGGAAAACCATGCAGGTGCCGGGAATGTGGGAGTTGAACGGGTATGGCGACCCGGTATATGTGAATATCGGTCTGGCCTGGAAACACCTGATGGACTGGCAGAAGCCCACAACCGTCCCCACGAAGGAAAATCATGTGGGCAGCTATCGCCGTACCATAGACATTCCTGCCGGATGGGACGGCAAACAGGTCATTGCTCATTTTGGGTCGGTAACCTCAAACATTTATCTCTTTGTCAATGGGCAATACGTAGGCTACACGGAGGATTCAAAGGTCGCTGCCGAATTTGACATCACCCCGTATGTGAAGCCCGGCAAGAATCTCATTGCCTTTCAAAGTTTCCGTTGGTGCGACGGATCGATGAGCGAGGATCAGGACTTCTGGCGCTTATCAGGTGTGGCGCGCGACAGTTATCTCTACGCACGCGACGCAAAAGTGCAGGTGAGCAATGTGCGTATCACTCCCGATCTGGGCAAAGACTATGCCGACGGAGAACTGATGATAAACGTTGATGTACAGGGAGACCCGGTCATCGAGTTCCAACTGCTCAACCACAACGACCTGATGGTGGGAAAAACGACTGGAGATTTTGGGGGAATGACCAATGGGTCAGCTCGCTTCGTGGTGCGTAACGTGAAGAAGTGGACGGCCGAAACACCTTATTTATATACGCTTTTAGCTATTGTGAAAGACAAGGAAGGCAACATCTTGGAGGTGATTCCGCAGAAGGTGGGATTCCGCAAGGTGGAAATCAGGAACGGACAGTTCCTTGTTAATGGGCAGCCTGTGCTTATCAAGGGAACCAACCGCCATGAAATGGATCCCGATGGCGGATATGTAATGACACGTGAACGCATGATTCAGGATATCAAGGTGATGAAACGGCTGAACATCAATGCCGTGCGCACCTGCCACTATCCGGACGACCCTATGTGGTATGACCTTTGCGACGAATACGGACTTTATGTAACGGCTGAGGCCAATCAGGAGGGCCACGTCTTCGGTTATGATGAGAATTCAGAAGCCAAGAAGCCGGCCTTTGCCAAACAGATACTTGAGCGCAACCAACATAACGTCGAAATGCACTTTAATCACCCCTCCATCGTGGTGTGGAGCTTAGGCAACGAAACGGTGGACGGCCCCAACTTCACTGCTGCCTACCAATGGATTAAGAGTCAGGACCAGAGCCGTCCCGTTCACTGGGAGCGGGCAGAGCATGGTGCCAATACGGATATATTCTGTCCGATGTATTACAGTCATGCCGATTGTGAAAGCTATGCCAAGAACGCGAAATACAACAAACCGCTGATACAGTGTGAATACAACCACACGATGGGTAACTCCGGTGGCGGACTGAAGGAGTATTGGGAACTGGTGCGCAAGTATTCGAAATTTCAAGGAGGCTACAACTGGGATTTCGTAGATCAGGCTTTGCACCGCAAACCCAACTTCAAGGCCGGCCGTTCGCTGGCTGATTATGAAGCTATCGCGGCCAAATATGAGGCCGGAACGGGCAATATGTCTCCGCTCTATACTTATGGCGGCGACTACAACAAGACCGATGGGTCTGACAACAACTTCAACTGCAACGGTCTGATCGGGCCCGACCGCCAGCTGAATCCCCATGCTTACGACCTGGCTTATGAGTATCAGAACATCTGGGCTGAGGCGGTTGATCTGCAGGCAGGCAAGATATCGGTTTACAATGAATATTTCTTCCGCGACCTGTCCAACTACAAACTTGTTTGGACGTTGCTGAATGATGGCAAGCAAGTGGGGCAAGGCGAAGTGGAAACGCTCGATGTAGCTCCGCAGCAGAAAGCGACCCTAACCCTGCCCTATAGTGTTCCGGCAACGGGAGAAGTGATGCTCAACGTGGCGTTCAAGCTCAAGGAGGCAGAGCCTTTGATGGCAGCCGGACAAGTGGTAGCCTATCGCCAGCTTGCCATTCGAGAAATTGCGCCCGTACTGAAGGATGTGGCAACGGAGGATTTGAAACTCAAAGTCAAGGACAACAAGAAATCGAATGCGTATGAGATTAGTTCGAATGACGGACTTGACCTGTCTTTCGACAAAACGACGGGACTGATGACCCAATATAAGGTGGGAGGCAGAGACCTGCTCGGAAAGGGAGGAACGCTGCGTCCTAACTTCTGGCGTGCCGTGACCGACAACGATATGGGTGCCGGTTTGCAAAAGAAATTCAAGGCCTGGCGCAACCCGAAGATGGTGCTTTCGGCCATGACTTATGACAATCTTGGTAAGGAAGCTCTTCGCGTGAACACCATGTTTGATATGCCTGAGGTGCAGGCTAAACTCAAGCTCGTCTATACCGTATATGCCAATGGAACGGTAGACGTTGAGGAATCGCTTGACGTGACAGAGGGGGCAAAAGTTGAGGGACTTCTCCGCTTCGGTATGTTGATGGAACTCCCCTATGACATGGATAAGAGCGTGTTCTATGGTCGCGGACCGATAGAGAACTATATCGACCGCAAGGAGAGCCAGTCGGTGGGTATCTATGAGCAGACGGCGGATGAGCAATTCTATCCCTACATTCGTCCGCAGGAAACCGGCACGAAGAGCGATGTACGCTGGTGGAGACAGCACAATGGCTCAGGAGCAGGATTCTGCCTAACCGCCGCCGGCTACTTCAATGCCAGCGCACTGCATTACAGCATAACCGATCTTGACGAAGGTGAGGAGAAAGCTCAGCGCCATGCGCCCGAAGTGGCCAAGAGCAAATACACGGAGCTTTGCTTCGACCATGCTCAATTCGGTTTGGGTGGTGTGAACAGTTGGGGTGCATGGCCTTTGCCACAACATCGGCTGGGCTATAAGGACATGACCTTCAAGTTCCGCATCACACCGCTGGATGAGAAGTAGACATTATGCGAAAGTCGGGGGCGTAAGTCCTCGACTTTTGTTTTTGTCTGTTCACAAAACATCTTGTAGCTTTCTGAATATAGAAATAGGGGGCACCAAACGTCCCTTTCCATGTAGCCTGATTTCTGCACTGCTATTGGAGAAACTCCGGAACTCTGTATAGATACACCTGTATGCCAATGTTGTTAATGATGAAAAGAGATATATTCCCCGCATCGTATTGTACCTAAAACCAAGAGGGGGTGTCGTAATAGACACCCCCTCTTGGTTTAATGGAAGGTACGGTTGTTGCAAGATTGCCTTTGCCCGTCTATCGTATGAACAGCAGTTCGCGATACTTGGGGAGGGTCCACAGTTCGTCTGACACAATGAGTTCGAGCTTATCAATGTGATAGCGAATTTCCGCCATCTTCGTTTCCACCGTATCATGATAGGCGATGGCGCGTTCACGCCCGCATTCAATACGATTGGCCACTTTGCGGGCATTCACCAATTCTTCTACTCCCGTTTCAATAATCTGGGTGCGCTCGGCTATTTCACGGATAATTTTCTTGTTTCGTGCCGTGAGTTGCGTAGCCTCATCCTTGCTGAAAATAGCAAACATATTGTCCACATTCTTGGCCAGTTGGCTCTGATAATGAGTGGCTACGGGAATGATGTGATTCATGGCGAGGTCGCCTATCACGCGTGCCTCGATCTGAATACGTTTGGTATAGGTCTCCCATTTCACCTCATTGCGTGCACGCAGCTCATTCTCGCTCATCACGTTGGTTGCCTCGAACATTTGAATGGTGTCGGCATCAAGATAGCGGTCATAGGTAAGCGGGCACGAGTTTTCGGTGTCGAGTCCGCGACGCTTGGCCTCTTCCACCCATTCTTCAGAATAGCCGTTGCCATCGAAATGGATGGGGGAGCAAGTCTTTAAATCCTCACGAACAACGTCGAGAATGGCACTGGTACGGTCTTCACCTTTGGCTTCCAGGGCGTCTACACGTGCTTTGAAATCGACAAGTGCTTCTGCCACTGCGGTGTTGAGCACGATGAGTGAGCAGGCGCAGTTGGCCTCGGAACCCACTGCACGAAACTCGAATCGATTGCCGGTAAAGGCAAAGGGAGAAGTACGGTTGCGGTCGGTGTTGTCGATAAAAAGCTCCGGTATCTCCGGAATGTCGAGTTTTATCCCTTTCTTTTTGGTCAGGGTGAACAGTTCTTCCTTGTCAGCTTTCTCTATATGGGCGAGAAGGTCGGACACCTGCTTGCCGAGGAACGATGAGATAATGGCTGGCGGTGCTTCGTTGCCTCCCAGGCGATGGGAGTTTGTGGCCGACATAATCGATGCCTTGAGCAGTCCGTTATGTTTGAAAACAGCCTTCAGGGTTTCAACGATAAACACCACGAAGCGCAGATTGTCCTCAGACGTTTTGCCCGGAGCATGGAGCAATACGCCCGTATCCGTAGCCAGGCTCCAGTTGTTGTGTTTACCGCTTCCGTTGATACCTTTGAACGGCTTTTCATGTAGCAGCACGCGGAAACTGTGTTTGTGGGCCAGTTTCTTCATCAGGCCCATCAGCACCATGTTATGGTCTACGGCCAGATTACATTCTTCAAAGATGGGAGCCAACTCAAACTGGTTTGGCGCCACTTCGTTATGGCGTGTCTTGCAGGGTATGCCGAGTTCGAGTGCCTGCACCTCAAGGTCTTTCATAAAGGTCTGAACGCGTTCGGGAATAGCCCCGAAATAGTGGTCGTCCATCTGCTGATTCTTGGCGGAGTCGTGTCCCATAAGCGTTCGCCCGGTGAGCATGAGGTCGGGTCGGGCTAAATACAAGTCCTCATCAACAAGAAAATACTCTTGCTCCCAACCTAAGTTGGTCTGTACTTTCTTCACGTCGGGATAGAACAGTCGGGCCACGCTCAGGGCTGCTGTGTTCACGGCATGGAGCGACCGCAGCAGTGGCGACTTATAGTCGAGAGCCTCACCGGTGTACGAAATGAAAATAGTGGGGATGCAAAGCGTGTCGTCCATAATGAACACAGGTGACGTGGGGTCCCACGCCGAATAGCCGCGTGCCTCGAAAGTGTTGCGTATTCCGCCGGAGGGAAAACTCGAAGCGTCAGGCTCCTGCTGCACAAGGAGCTTGCCGGAAAACTCTTCTACCATCCCCCCCTTACCATCGTGTTCCACGAAAGCGTCGTGTTTTTCGGCCGTGCCTTCAGTGAGAGGCTGAAACCAGTGTGTGTAATGGGTTACGCCGTTCTCTTTGGCCCATTGCTTCATGCCTTTGGCCACAGCATCGGCGATGCTTCTGTCAAGGCGTTCGTGATTATCGATTACATTAATGAGCTTTTGGTAGACGTCCGATGGAAGATATTTATACATCTTCTGGCGATTGAACACCTTGCGGGCAAAATACTCTGAAGGGCGCTCGGTGGGTGCCGTCGTCTCGATAGGGCGCTTGTGAAAAGCTGCCGTCACAGCTTCTAATCTTAAATTGGCCATTGTCCTACACTGATTTTAATTGATGATGCAAAATTACGCTAATATGCTCTAAAAAACGAAACATTCGGTAATAAAATGCTATTGTTAGATGATATTTGCCATCAATTTGAAGATGTGTTTATCTTTTGACAATAATAGGATAGGATAGGATTCAATGGGTCGTTGTGTGATGATTGAGGAGCAAGTTACAAGCCTTGTCTGCGAGAAGCAAACGGATTAAGTGTCTGCAAACGCGTGCAAGTAAGCAGTATGGAATGTCCGGTTATTTTTGAGTTCTCATCACTTTGTGAATATCGGCAACAGTGCGGTTGAATGGGCCACTGTGCTCTAATTTGAGTGTACACATGGCAGCGGCAAACTTGCCGGACTCAGCATACCCCATACCTTGCATACGACAATAGAGATAGCCGGCGGAGTAAGTGTCGCCGCAACCGGTAGCATCGACCACTTCAGATGGGGTGTAGGCAGGAATATCAAAGAATTTTCCCTCCGCATAAATGAGCGATCCGAAACTTCCAAGCGTAATAACGACCTCGCTGATACCATATTCTGCCAGTTTCATGGCCACCGTGCGCGGATTCTTGTAATTGGTGATCACTTCCATTTCATGCTCGTTGAGCTTCAATATATCGGTGCAGGACAGAATTTCCTCCTTGTTTTTCCATGCTATGGGGTGCACCTGTTCGCCCACCACTTGTCGCAGATAGCCCTGAACGTCAATAGATATCCGACCTTTCGTTGAAAGATACTTTACTACTTCGGGAGGAAAATCGTCACTGAGAAGACTACCCAAATGAAAAATCTTAGCTTCGAGAGGCTGCACATCTGCCATAGTAAACGGATCGGCTTTGGCCAATACCCGCTGCGTGCGGTTGTTGCTGTCAGTCCCGTATTTGTTTTCAAAATAAACAGTATGTTGGCTTGGATAACAAATGGTATCGATGCCTAAATTGCGTATCTTTTCTACTTCGTGCAGTTGTCCTTGTCCTACCTTAGTCACCAACTGATAATCTATCTGGCTCGGCAGATGACTGATTCCGCAAGACATATAAAAAGATGTGCCGCCAGCCATATAGACTGTACTCTTGGGAGTGATGACCTTGTCTCGGGTGATGTGTCCGATACAGCAAATATCCTTCATTAAACAAATGTATTAGACTGCAAAGTTACTAAAACTTTCATATTAAACACGGTTTACCGATAAACTTTAACCCTCACCCCGTATCTCCTCATGCACTCCTTCTTTATTTGTTTTTTTGCCTCCTTGATAGTCGCCTTTATTATCTTCATGACGTATAGCTCTCATGAAGTGATTATTCTTGAATTATCCAAACTTTACTTTTTTAATAAAAACTTTTTCAATAAAAACTTGTACTTATCAAAAAATCATTGTATCTTTGCACCCGCATTTCTACCATAGAAATACGCCTACGCCCAGATGGCGGAATCGGTAGACGCGCTGGTCTCAAACACCAGTGGAGCAATCCATCCCG
>CALKIW010000037.1 GCA_937995875.1 uncultured Bacteroidales bacterium
CGCAGATTGCCGACCCGACAACCATCACTAACATTGACCTCTCTAAGGTGAACGCTTAATGACCATCGAAGAATACATATCAGGCAGGTTTCAGTCATTCGGCATACAGCTGTCGGATGCTGACCTGTTGGATATGTCCCTCAACGCGAATGTAAGCCCCGATGATGAGGTGACAAGCACTGGAGCTATCTCTGTCGCTATCGCACGCTTCATCCCTTCTCTTCTGCTTCGTGCGACCAGCATCAGTGAGAGCGGTTTCTCGATGTCGTGGAATATAGACGGCATCAAAGACTATTACTCTATGCTTTGCAGGCAGTACGGACTGAAAGACGAACTCAACGACAACAAGCCTAAAATCCGTATGTTATGATATACGCTCCACACATATTGCAGGTTAAGCAAGTCCTTCCGTTCCAAGAGGACGAGTTCGGACACGCTATCCCAGGCACGGGTGGCGAGCAGTGGGTAACACTCTGCCGATGCAGGTGTGACGACAACACCACCAAGGAGTTCAAGTCTGCCAACGGCGAGGTGTACAGACCCGATTACCATGTGGTATGCGAGATGCGGGTGGATGTCAAGGCAGGAACGGAGGTAAGGTGTCTTGAGGGTGACAGCGTAAGGGGCGAGGGAAAGGTTTACATCGTAAAGAATACCAACTACTTCAATAATGCTGAACTATGGTTATAGACGCTGATTTCTCCGATGTAGACAAGTTCTTCGATGATGGAGAATGGGAGGTAGAGAGTGCTATGATAGACGTTGGCGATGAAGCAGTCAAGGACGCAGAGGAAAGCGGCAACTACCAAGACCACACGCTCACTTTGAGAACGTCTAACGGCTACGATGTAGATAAAGACGGACTGACATTGGAGAATACAGCCGACTACGCTTCCTATGTCGAGGCAAAGGGATTTGAGGTATTGAGTTCTCCTGCGCTGAGAGCCGAGAAGAAACTAAAAAAAATGTTTGAGTAATGATAGAATTAAATCACATATACAACGAGGACTGCTTGGAGGGTATGAAACGAATGCCATCCAACAGCGTGGACTTGGTATGCACAGACCCACCCTATCTTATCAGATATAAGTCAGGGCGGAGAAAGTATGAGCATAAATTCTGTCACGAGATAGCCAATGATGATAACGAAGCACTTATATCCTTATATATTGTTGAATTATACCGAATGCTGAAAGACAATACGGCAGCTTACATCTTCTGTTCTTCCAAGACGGTTGATTTCTTTCGGAAAGAATGTGTTAAAGCAGGCTTTACTATTAAGAATGAGATTATTTGGGTTAAGAATAATTGGACAGCTGGAGATTTACAAGCTCAATACGGACAGCAGTATGAGATAATTTTGTATGCCAATAAAGGCAGGTGCAAGATTAACGGCAAACGGCTATCAGACGTTTGGCAGTTTCCACGAGTTTGCGGGGCTAAACAGATACATCAAAATCAAAAACCAGTTCCTCTAATAGAACAAATTATAGTGAAGAGTTCGCAAGAGGGGGGGGGCAGTTTTCGATGGTTTCATGGGCAGCGGAACAACTGCTATTGCCTGTATGAATACCAACCGCAACTACATCGGCTTTGAGTTGGATAAGGAGTATTACGATTTATCTATCAAAAGAATTAAAGAGCGTGAATTGAAATTGAACTTATGATAGTAACTACCGACATAGCGGATATTCTCTATCGAGATTGCAAATCCTTTGGAATAAAGATTGTGCCTTTCGGAAAGACCCTCACGG
>CALKIW010000038.1 GCA_937995875.1 uncultured Bacteroidales bacterium
CGTTTCTCTAAGAACCCCAAAAAGTACTATGCCTTTGGTACCAATGGAATGCTGAACATTGCTTACAAATTCTAAACGACAGACAATGAAGACATTTAAATATATCATGATGTTTGCTTTTGCATGCAGCCTCACAACAAGCTGCATGGATGGCGACTGGGACGAGCCTGAACTCACGGCCGACGAAGCCGGCATCGGCAACAAGGAATTGAAGGAGACCAATGTGGTGAGCATTGCCAAGCTGAAAGATCTCTACAAAGATCCCATTGGCACAGATTATCGCGACGGCAACTCCTTTGCACAAGTCACGGAAGACATGCAAATCAAGGCCGTAGTGATCGGCAACGATGTTCAGGGCAACCTCTACAATGAGATTGCTGTAGACGACGGCACCGGAGCCATTATCATTGCCATATCTCAGGGTGGTCTTTTCGGGCAGCTACCCGTGGGAGCAGAGATCCTCGTAGACCTCAAAGGCTTGTACGTAGGCAACTATGGCAAACAAGCAGAAATAGGAACCCCATACACTAACGCACGCGGACAAACCTACGTGAGCCGTATGGGACGTTCGCTTTGGGCTCAGCATTTCAAGCTGACGGGAGCCACCAAGACCATAGAACCCATTGAATTCGACAAGTCGATGACCATCGACAAATACGGGAATATGTATGATGGGAAACTCGTCACACTGAAAAACGTGAGCTTCAAGGGAGCTGACGGCACTGCCACTTATGCCAATGCAGGAGGTGGAGCAGGCTCCAAGAGTGTGTATTTCAATGAATACAGCAACAGCCTCATCATGCTTTATACCAGTAATTACGCTGACTTCGCCGCCAATGCACTGCCTACCGGCAAGGTGAACGTGACGGGTATCATGAAGCGTTTTAACAATACATGGGAGCTGATCATCCGTACACTGGATGATGTTGAAGAAGTAAAATAATAAAAAAAAAGAATATAAAATGAAAAAGATTATCAAATCTGCGTTTGTCCTGGCCATCATGGCCCTGACATTCACAAGCTGCGAAGACGTTCCCGCGCCATTCGACACAAACTATAATGAACAAGGGGAGCCATCAAACGTAGAGCCTGCAGGCGATGGTACAGAAGCCTCACCCTACAATGTGGCAAGAGCTTTGGAGATTATCAAGGCCGGAGAACAGACCACCGACATGGTATATTTAAAAGGTGTTATTACCAATATCAAAGAAATAGACACCAACCAATTTGGTAATGCTACATTCTCTATCAGTGACACCAAGAACAGTATGACCAAGTTCTTGATTTACCGTAGCTATGGGTTGGATGGACAAAAGTTTACAACGGGCAATGAGATTGCAGTAGGCGACACGGTGGTTGTACAAGGCATACTAATCAACTTTAATGGAACACCGGAAACACAACAGGGTGCTAAAATCGTCTCTATCAATGGCAAAGGCGATGAAGGATCCGGTGGAGAGGAGAATCCTGGTGGAGAAACCTCTGGAGGCCTGACAATAGATGGCA
>CALKIW010000039.1 GCA_937995875.1 uncultured Bacteroidales bacterium
TATGGCATGTGTGAAATTCCTATATTGTATTTGTGAAATCTCTGTCTTGTATCTTGGAAATCTCTGTCTTGTATCTTTGAAATCTCTGTCTTGTATCTTTGAAATCTCTATATAATATTTGTGAAATCTCGTGGGATGTGGTTTTATAGGCAGAAACCGTTCTGCTTTATCCTTTTATGGTGTTGGCACAGTCTTATTTTCTTAGTCTTTCGCGGAAATGATTGCTTTTGCTGAGATAGGTCATCAATGCTAAAACACTGACAAACGCAATGACCAGCGAGAATAGGTAAATGGCCGACGCGAAGGAGTCATAGAGTCCGTGAAGCACGGCGGGGATGGCGAGAGCCAAAACATAGAGCGACTTGCGGTAGCGGGGATAAAGATTGGCAAATCCCACGAAATAGCCACATATGCCTCCCCAAAGGGCATGGAGGAACGGAAGCGAGGTGAGTCGCGCGATGTTGAGGAAGAAAGCAGTGGTGTAATCGGCTTGGGCGTTGATGGTGGTTTGATATTGCACACCCTCGAAAACACCGAAAGCAATGCCCGACATGAGTCCATAATAGACCAGCGTCTGGGGTAAGAGCGGCTCTTTAGCCCTTCGCACCAGATAGAGTAGGGGCAGCATCTTCACAAATTCCTCAGTCAGCCCAACGCCCAATATAAATCCAATGGCATTGAAAGGAAAGGCGGCATTGGTGAAGACATAAAAGAAATTCAGCTGATTCAGTCCGGAGAAGATGAGGAACACAGCCAACTGGGTGAGGAAAAACACCGATACGGTGGTTTTGATATTCACCTGTCGGGTGCGGAAAAAATAATAGAAAAACAGTCCCCAAACAACTGCGAAATAGAAAGAAACGGCGTAAAACACGAGATAACCGCCGATGGGGAGCATCATCAACACCGACAGCGACAGTCCCACGACGGCTAATACGAGCAATCGCTTGTCCTCTCTCCACCGATGGTTGGCCATGTCTTCTTTCGGGAAGATGAATTCCGAGCCGATGGCGCGGAGCTGTTCGCGCACCGTTCCCTTGTCGCGCACTTTGGGATTAAGGCCTCGCCTGTTGAGAAAATCGTCTATGGTGCTTTCCTCGCCCGTGATGGCGTCGCGTGCTTTGTCGTTTTTCAGGAGCTTGCCTTCTTCCACATAGCGGGCCACTACCGTCTCGTCGTAGGGGCCGTATTGATGTTCGTTTCTTATAATATAAATCATATTCCGATACTTATCAATAGGCAAATTTAAGCATTATTCTTGAAAAGCCTGTCGCTTAGCTCGATTTTTAATGTTGCGTCACGAGCTGTGATAAAGACAAACGTGATATAACCTTGCACTTGCTGATGGAATTTGGTTTTAACAATAAATACGTTAAAACAAATGAAATATATGCCCCGATATGTTGAATTTTTATTAACTTTGAAATTATTACTCAATGGTCAAATTGAGAATAATGTTTTATTTTATAATAACATTAATTAGAGAAAACAATGATGAAGAAATTATTTTTTGCAGTTGTCGCAGTTGCGGCACTTACATTTGCAAGCTGCGGAAACAAGTCGAACGCTAACGCAGAGGCAGTAGACAGTACAACGGTAGACACCACAGCACTTGCCCCTGAAACGATGACAACTTTCAAGGCACTGAGTGCGCAGTTGATCAGTGCGTTAGACGAGGGTAGTGCCGATGCTGTGACCCAAGCATTGGCCAATTTTGAGGCAATGTATAAGACGCTGGCCAACACCGGCAATCTGGAAGATCTGAAAGGTTACGGAGTTCTTGTCAAGAATTTAATCGCTGAAAATGCTGACAAAATCAAGAGCGTGGCCAACGGAAACGCCACTATTGCCAGTCTGGTTTCAAGTATCGAGGCTCTCCCTACATCTGCCGGAGTAACACTTGAAGATGCTAAAAGTGCCGTTTCAGAGCAGGCCGTAGGACTGGCTAACGAGAGCCTGCAAAAAGGTGCTTCTGCCGAGGCCACTGCCGAAGCTGCTACAGAGGCTTTGAAAAACGCTTCTGCTGCTGCCAAGGAATCTATGGAAGATGCTGCTGCCAACGCTAAAAGCGCAGCCAAAGCCGCTGCCGACCAAGTGGCCAGCGACGCAGAGAAGACAGCCAACGAAGCTAAGGAAGGCATTAACAACGCAGTCAAGGATGTTGAAAAGAGCGTGAACAAAACAACCAAAGAGGCTAAGCAAAAGACTGGTGAAGCTATTGATAAAGCTTCAAACACAGTAAAAGGTAAACTCGGATTGTAATTTTCCGACATTACATAACGATTTGGAAGAGTCTTGGGCAAGGTGCCTGAGACTCTTTTTTTGTCACTTGAATTTCATGTTTTGACAATGTTTAAAACCGGCAACTCCGGAAAGCATGTAACGATGCTTTCCGGAGTTGCTGATGTTTTAATTGTGTTGTTCCAAGCGGCAGGGCAGCAAGGAAATTGTCGCGGACTTACCTGATTCTGTCCATCGACCTCACCAACTTCTCGTCGGCGATAACACCCCGTCGTGCCAGATAGAGCAATATGAAAGCCACCAACGGCAGACAGGCTGCAAAGGCGATGCGGAACGTGCCTCCCGTCTGAAACTCATTGAGGACGCAGAAGGCATAATAGGCATACCACGTCAGGCACAGCACCATGCTCACGCTGCACAGGCGCGCCTGCACTTTGCGCTTCTTAAACATGAAGATGGCGATGAAAGCAAGTATGCCCGTCACCACCAAATCGACAAAAAGCATGGGTTGAGGGCGCATCATCCCATCGGTAACCAATCCCAGATTGTACCATATCGTCATTACGCCCATGCCCTGAGGCTCAATCTTCCCGATAGGCAGGCACAGGCAAACGATGAGCGACAGGAGTGCCAGTAATAAAAAAACGGTCTGCTTACGTTGAATCATTGCTTCACCAACCTTTCCTGCTTAGTCTTTAGACGCGTCTCTGTAATAGACGTTACCCTCAATAAATTCCTGAGTGGCGAGCATGGTTGATTTCGGCAACCTCTCGTAATAGCGGCTTATCTCTATCTGCTCACGGTTTTCGAAAACCTCTTCCAGTGAGTCGTTGTACGAAGCAAACTCTGCCAGCTTCTTGTTCAGATCCTGTTTAACCTCTATGGCAATCTGATTGGCGCGCTTGCCGATAATCACGATACTCTCATAGATGTTACCGGTATCTTTACACAAATCCATCACGTTGCGGGTAACTGTATTTACCGGAGCTTTTGACTTTTTGTAATCCATTGATATAATGTATAATTTAATAGTTGCGAATATTGTTATAGTACTGTGTTGCTACCTCAAAACTCAGTCGGCGATGTTGGCCGTGTACTTCTTGCACTTCTTGATGTAACTCTCAGCGGTCTTGCGTTCCTTAGAGTCGGGATATTCGTTGATAAAACCGTAACACTCGTCTTCCGCATCCTGATAACGCTCCAGCTTCTTTTCCTCCACACTCTGCTGGGCAAGTTCGTACTTGCTCTTCATCACGAGCACGGCAAAATCTTCGCGCCGAGCGGAGTAAGGATAGTCTTTCAGAGCGTTCTGTGCCGTGATGATGCAGGCCTGATAGTTGTTTCCCTCGTCGCCCGGCGTTTGGTTGCCAAAATATGTTCCGAGATCGTAGTATAGCTGCGCGGAATACAATTCCTTCTCCACCAGTTTGTCCTGCAACTCGAACAGTCGCTGCTGAGCCTGTTCCTTGACTTTGGCTGTGGGGAAAAGATCGAGAAATTCCTGAAACGCGGCAATGGCCTGTATTGTGTTGCTCTGGTCTAATCGGGGCTCCGGAGTAGACATATACAAACTCTGCCCCACATGATAGGAAGCCATTTCAGCATATATGCCGCGTGGGTATGACTTTACATAGCGTTTAAACGTCTCGGCCGCCGATTCGTAATCGCGGTCGCAAAACTCAGCCATGGCAAGCATATAGAGGCTTTCCTCCGCGTTGGATGTCCCTTTCTGCTGCACAATGAGCTGCTGCAACAACGTCACGGCGCGCGTGTATTTGCCTCTGGCAAAGCACTCCTTGGCGTACTCGTACTTGTATTGGTAGTCGGGCGACTTATATACTCGATTGAATTCCTTGGCGCAGCTTCCGAAAAGGAACAGCGCCGAGAATGCCATCAAAACGAATTTCTTCATATTCAAGCTTTTGACTTGCAAAAATACACATAATTCTCTGATTCGCAAAGAAGCAACTGTTATTTTTAACAAAAAAGAGGCGATTGGATGGTGTTTGGCAGGATTCCTTTTTCGTTTTCGGATTTTTAACTGGTGGTTAAGCCTTGCTGTGAGATGGAGTTTTGAAGTGTATTTAAATTCTAATTTATTTTACAAAAGATGCTCTGGTTTTTGAATCTTTAAAAATGATTTTACTTTGGGCTGAAATATGCGATTTTTGCGAGCGTTTGTAGAGTTCTGATTGTCAGCATGTTGGGGAAGTTTGCCTTTTCGGTTGCTGTTCTGCCCCTTGCGATTGGGTATCGAATGGCAGTATGGATAGACCTTAAACGCAGTGCGGATAGGCCGTTTTCGTGGTGCGGATAGGGCTTAACCATACCGCGATTAAGGCTCCGCCATGCTATGGCGGAATACAACCCCTAAAAACCGAACAACTTTCGGGGTGTGCGAGATGAATATCAGGGCAGAAACATAGCCCTTTTTGCGCTGGAAGGACAGAAGTTAATCACGGAAAAATGGTATTTATATTTTACATATAGAAAAGTGGAACGGGGACTGCTACAAAGTTTTCTTGACATCGGCAGGGAGGGTAATGTCGCTGCCTGCCACACTCGTTCCCATTTTTCGCATCGACTCCTCACGACTTTTCACGACGTGCAGCAAAATTATGAATTATGAATTGTGAATTATGAATTGCAAAGGATTATGAATTGAAAAACTTTTTCCCTATACCAATCACTCTGTCTGCCCCCCGTTTCCATGAGACACACCTCCTGTTCTTCCGGCATCCCCATGCGTCGCTTCGCAAACGCCAACAGGCAGCGGCCCACAGGCTTGCGGGGAGACGACCTCACCCACACCCGCCTGCTCAACAGAAACCCCAGCAGATATGCCTCTGTTGCAATGTCCTCATAGTGTTCTGAGGGAATAATGAGGCTCACCTCGCCCGAATCAGCAAGCCACTGCTTGGAAAAACGAAAGAAAGACTTGAAAAACAAAGGGTCGGAATGGCGTGCCGTGCTGCGACCTTCGTCAGGATTTTTCAAACCATTCAGAAAGAAGGGAGGGTTGCTCACGATGGCATCATAGGGAGCCTGCGGTTGGAAATGCCGGAAGTCTGTTTCGTGTATGGCGATGCAATCGGCAAACGGAGAAGCGGCGACGTTCTCACGCGACTGAGCCACCGCCTCGCCATCCACCTCCACACCATCGACCCGTGCCCCGTCAAAACGCTGGGCGAGCATCAGCGCAATGAGGCCCGTGCCCGACCCGATGTCGAGCATACGCCGTCCCCCACGTGCCCATGCTCCGAGGAGCACACCATCGGTGCCCACCTTCATGGCACACCGATCGTGACACACTGTGAACTGCTTGAATGTAAATCCTTTTGACATGACTGTTGCCCGCAAGAGCTTTAGAGAATTTAAATATAGATGAAACGATAAATGCTACAAAGGTCTGTGCGCATTGTTATTGGTTTTTCCGCGTCAGCAACGTCACATGGTTTAAGAACGCGTCCGTATAATTCGGGCTCTACAACGCCGTCCACCCATGTGGGCAGTGGAGGCTTCTGCAAACGCAACTCTCCGTTCATTGTGGGCACAAGCCAGTTGCCCTCGTCAGCGATTTCCCGTGCGGTGACAAGATTACGCTGTTCCATGATGTCTGACGGTAGCTGTTCGAGATTGACAAAAAAGGTGAACAGGCCCAACACCATAAGCAAAACGACATGCGTTTTACGTAATGGGTGCTTGAAACTTAAAGGATTTTCTTGAATCATATTGAAGGGTTGCACATGAGAAAATGGCATCAATACCACCATTCATGAATAAAGACTGTGCAAATATAGCCTTAAATTTGAAGTTATCCGGCTTTCTGATGAAGAATATTTCGAGTTTTCCCTGTTTTTAATCCTCAAAGAGTATCGGTGAGGGGCTGATGCAGCACAGCTTATTGCCGTCCAACATTTTTTATAGATATAGGTCACGGCTTTGTGCAATATTATTCGTATCTTTGCACGATAATATAAAATAGGACGCACAACAAAGTTGTTTTCACTTTCAAAAACGTTCAGGACATATCAATGAGTAAAAAACAAAATACATCCATTCAGATGTTTGCCGATTTCAACGGTGATATTACCGAGCTGATGAACACACCGGCACCCGAAGAACTCCCCGTGCTTGCCACACGCAACATGGTGCTTTTTCCCGGCGTACTGGTGCCCATACTGATTGGGCGCAAGGCGAGCATGAATCTTGCCAAGAAGCTCAGCAGAAGCCAAAAAAATAATATCTGTGCCATATTCTGCCAGAAAAACTCCGACGTGGACACTCCCGGAGACGACGAACTGTACACATACGGCGTGTATGCGCGGTTGGTACGCATCATCGAGATGACCACACCCGACAACGTGACTGCCATCTTCCAGTCGATGGGCAAATGCCGGTTGGAGAAAATCACGGCCACCAAGCCATACTACAAAGGCATTGTAAAAGGTGTGCCGGAAGAATTTCCGGCTGACGACGACAGCGAATACAACACGCTGACGGACGATCTGCGCCTCACCACTGAGGAACTGATCAGGAGCAGTGATGAGATTCCCGACGACATCTTGCTGACCATCAAGAATCTCACCAACAACGTCATGTTCACCAACTTCGTATGTACGAATCTGCCGCTTGCGGTGAAAGACAAGATGAAGCTGCTGGAATTTGACAGTCTGAAAGACAGAATCATCGAACTTCTGAAAATAGAAAACCGAGAGATTCAGCTTCAGCAACTCAGGAATCAGATTCACCAGAAGACGCGGGAAGATCTTGACGAACAGCAGAAAGAATACTTCCTGCAACAGCAGATGAAGAACATCAAGGAGGAACTCGGCGGCAGCGAAGGATCGCCCGAAAAACGGGAACTGCAAGAGAAGGCCAAAGGCATGAAATGGCCTGAGGAGGTGGGCAAGACATTCTACAAGGAGTTGGACAAGCTCGACATGCTCAACCCGCAGAGTCCGGAATACAGTGTGCAGCTGAACTATCTGCAACAGATGGTGGCTCTACCCTGGGGCGTGTACACTAAGGACAATACCGACTTGAAGCGCGCACAGAGAAAGCTTGACAAAGACCACTACGGCATGGAGAAAGTGAAGGAGCGTATTCTGGAATATCTGGCCGTGCTGCAGCTGCGTGGCGACCTGAAGTCGCCTATTATCTGTCTGTACGGGCCTCCGGGAGTGGGCAAAACATCACTCGGCAAGAGTATTGCCACCGCCATGAAGCGCAAGTATGTGCGCATGTCGCTGGGTGGGCTGCACGACGAAAGCGAAATCCGCGGACACCGTCGCACCTATGTTGGCGCCATGCCCGGTCGCATTATCAAGAACATTCAGAAGGCCGGCTCATCGAATCCCGTGTTTATTCTCGACGAGATAGACAAGGTGACGCAGAACACCGTCAACGGCGACCCGTCGTCGGCACTGCTCGAAGTCCTCGATCCGGAACAGAACAACGCGTTCCACGACAACTTCCTTGACGTGGATTTCGACCTTTCGAAGACGCTTTTCATCGCCACGGCCAACGACCTGAATACCATTCCGCGCCCACTGCTCGACCGTATGGAGATTATCGAGGTGTCGGGATATATCACAGAAGAAAAGATAGAGATAGCACGCCGCCACCTCATTCCGCGCGAACTGGAGAATACGGGGCTTGACAAAAATGAGCCTAAAATAAAATTCTACAAGACCGCACTGGAGAAAATCATTGAGCAATATACACGTGAAAGTGGTGTTCGCCAGTTGGAAAAACAAATCAACAAGGCCCTCCGCAAGATGGCTTTCCGCAAGGCAATGGACGGGCAACTCGCCACTACGAGCATCACTCCGGCCGAGATAGAAGCCCTGTTGGGCAAACCGCCTTTCTATCGCGACATCTATCAAGGCAACGATTATGCCGGCGTGGTGACCGGACTGGCATGGACAAGCGTGGGAGGAGAGATTCTGTTTATAGAGACATCGCTCTCCAAAGGCAAGGCCGGCAAACTCACTTTGACGGGTAATCTGGGCGACGTGATGAAAGAAAGTGCAGTCATCGCCCTGCAGTTTGTTAAAGCGCACGGCGAATATCTCAACGTGGATTCGCGCATATTCG
The DNA here is from genome assembly GCA_937995875.1 of uncultured Bacteroidales bacterium. GTDB lineage: Bacteria > Bacteroidota > Bacteroidia > Bacteroidales > Bacteroidaceae > Prevotella. Next base: position 8,341 of record CALKIW010000039.1, read on the forward strand.
ACAACTGGAACATACATATCCACGTGCCCGAAGGAGCCACACCGAAAGACGGTCCGTCGGCGGGCATCACCATTGCCACGTCGATTGCATCGGCCATTACGCAGCGTAAGGTGCGCAAGCAAACAGCCATGACGGGAGAAATCACACTTCGCGGTAAGGTGCTTCCGGTGGGCGGTATCAAGGAGAAAATCCTCGCTGCCAAGCGGGCAGGCATCACCGACATCATGATGTGTAAGGACAACCGCAAGGATATTGAGGAGATTCCGGAGAAATATCGCAAGGGAGTGGAGTTCCATTATGTGGAAAACGTGCAGGACGTGTGGGATTTTGCCCTCACCGACGAGCTGGTGGACCACCCCATGGACCTGACAATCCACGAAACGGCACTCCATAAAGACGATGCCGGAAAAAAGAATTAAGAAGACGCGAGGATTACCGATGACATTCGAATTACAACATACCGACCCCTATAGTGATGCCCGTACCGGTCTGATTACGACCGATCACGGACAGATCAAAACCCCAATTTTCATGCCCGTAGGAACCTGCGCCAGCGTGAAAGGGGTGCATTTTGAGGAACTTCGACATCAGATCAACGCACAAATCATACTGGGCAACACCTATCATCTGTACTTGCGGCCGGGTCTCGACATCCTCGAAAAGGCGGGAGGACTGCACGGTTTCAACGGCTGGGAACGTCCCATCCTGACCGACAGCGGCGGTTTCCAAGTGTTCTCACTGACGGGAATCCGCAAGCTTAGGGAGGAAGGATGCGAGTTTCGTTCGCACATCGATGGCTCAAAGCACTTTTTCACACCTGAAAACGTGATGGACACCCAGCGCGTCATCGGTGCCGACATCATGATGGCATTCGATGAATGTCCGCCGGGACAGAGCGATTACAGCTACGCCAAAAACTCCCTGGCGCTCACCGAACGGTGGCTCGACCGATGCATCAAGCGCTTCAACGAAACCGAGCCACACTACGGCTATCAACAATCTCTGTTTCCCATCGTGCAGGGCTGCACCTATAAAGACCTGCGACAGGAAGCCGCGAAGTTTGTGGCCGACAAGGGAGCCGACGGCAATGCTATCGGCGGACTGGCCGTAGGCGAGCCGACGGAAGTGATGTACGAGATGATTGAGGTGGTAAACGAAATCCTGCCTAAGGACAAGCCACGCTATCTCATGGGCGTGGGAACACCCCAAAATATCCTCGAAGCCATCGAACGTGGCGTGGATATGTTCGATTGCGTGATGCCGACCCGCAACGGTCGCAACGCGATGCTGTTCACTTACAACGGCACAATGAATATGCGCAACAAGAAGTGGGAGGCCGATTTCTCGCCCATCGATGCCGAAGGATGCTACATCGACCGCATCCACACTAAGGCTTATCTGCACCATCTGTTCAAGGCCGGCGAGCTTTTAGCCATGCAGATAGCCAGCATCCACAACCTTGCCTTCTATCTCCGACTGGTCACCGACGCCCGCCAACACATCGAGCAGGGCGATTTCGTGCAATGGAAACGCTCCGTCATCGACCGGTTGGGGCAGCGCATCTGATGTGGATGAACATGAATTTTGAATGATTCGCAATGAAAAGCTATAGCAAAATCCGCAAACATATCAGGCTATATAAAGTGAGACGCTGGCTTGACAGCCATCTGGCATGGTTCAGAAATATGCTGGAGTGGACGGCCCGACACACTCAAGGCCTGCAGCGGGTGCTAAGATGGATTGGGCAGAAACTTGCCTTTCTCAAGATGCTCAATCCTTTTCGATATATCAAACGCATCGATTGGTATATCATCAAGAAGTTCATCGGCACTTATTTCTTCTCGATTGTCCTCATCATCTTGATTTCAATCGTGTTTGACATCAACGAGAATCTCGCGAAATTCTCGCAATACCATGCGCCCTTAGAGGCCATCGTGTTCGACTATTACGCCAACTTCGTGCCTTATTTCGCCAACCTTTTCAGTGCGTTGTTTGTGTTCATCTCGGTGATTTTCTTCACTTCGAAACTGGCGGCCAACTCCGAAATCATCGCCATGCTGGCCACCGGAATGTCGTTCAAACGGCTTCTGCGACCCTACATGATATCGTGTGTGCTGCTCGCCGGACTTTCCTATTACCTCTCGGCCTACGTCATTCCGCATGGAACGGTGATCAGGCAGAACTTCGAAACCATGTACAAAAACAAGCGGAAGAACACTTCGGCCCAAAATGTACAGTTGCAGGTGGGACGCGGAGTAATCGCCTATATTCAGTATTACGACAACACACTGAAGAAAGGATACGGCTTCTGTCTCGACAAATTCGAGAACAAGAAACTCGTTTCGCATCTCACGGCGATGGAGGTGCAATATGACACCATCTCAGACTTGAAGTATCACTGGAAGCTGACCAACTGGAAAGTACGTCAGCTCAAGGGGCTCCGCGAGCACATCACCAGCGGAGCGGAGAAAGATTCGCTCATCATGATGGAGCCTACCGACCTCGTTTACTCCAAGGGGCAGCAGGAAACGTTCACCTCGCCGGAGCTTAAGGCCTATATCTCCAAGCAGATAGACCGAGGCTCGGCCAACGTGGTGCAGTATCAGGTGGAGTATCATAAGCGCATCGCCTCATCATTCGCATCGTTCATCCTCACCATCATCGGCGCATCGCTGTCCTCCCGCAAGCGCAAGGGAGGCATGGGAATGTATCTCGGCATCGGCCTGGCCCTCAGCTTTGCCTATATCATGATGCAAACCGTATCGTCCACGTTTGCCATCAATGCCGACTTTCCCCCGATGCTGGCAGCATGGATTCCCAACATCGTGTTTGCCATCATCGCATTCGCCTGCTACAGGCACGCCCCAAGTTAAAGTCGCTTTCCCACGCCCCCTCCCATGAGAAGGGAAAGCCACACGGGCAATAACCAGCAAGGGGGCACCGCGTTCCTGACCAAATTATAAACAACAAAGCCATGTCAGGAAACCCTAAACAAAATGAAGAAATTATGAAATTTGAAGAATTAGATTTAAACGACAACATCCTCGACGCACTGTATGACATGAATTTCGAGGAGTGCACACCCGTTCAAGAAAAGTGCATACCGGAAATCCTGAAGAGGCGCGACCTCTTAGGCGTGGCCCAGACGGGTACCGGTAAAACTGCGGCCTACCTGTTGCCCATCCTTTCCATGCTCGACAAAGGCGGCTATCCGAAAGACAGCGTGAACTGCGTTGTCATGTCGCCTACACGCGAACTGGCTCAACAGATAGATCAGGCCATGCAGGGTTTCGCCTATCACCTGAACGGAGTATCGAGCGTTGCCGTGTACGGTGGCAACGATGGCAACCGCTACGACCAAGAGATGAAAAGCATGAAACTGGGCGCCGACGTGGTGATTGCCACCCCCGGCCGTCTCATTTCGCATATCACGATGGGCAACATCGACCTGAGCAAAGTAAACTTCTTTGTCCTCGACGAGGCCGACCGTATGCTCGACATGGGATTTTCAGACGATATTATGACCATCGCCTCACGACTGCCCAAGTCGTGCCAAACCATCATGTTCTCGGCCACCATGCCGAACGACATTGAAGAAATGGCTCAGAAGCTGTTGAAAAATCCTGTCAAGGTGAAGCTCGCCGTGAGCAAACCCGCAGAGAAAATCAAGCAGAGCGCCTACATTTGCTACACCACGCAGAAGATAGAAATCATCAAGCATATCTTCAAGGCTGGCGATTTGAAACGCGTCATCATCTTTTCGGGCAGCAAGCAGAAGGTGAAACAAATCAACCAAGCACTGACTCAGCTCAACATCAACTGTGGAGAGATGCACTCAGACCTCGATCAGGCGCAGCGCGACGACATCATGTATAAATTCAAAAGCGGACAAATCGACGTGCTCGTGGCTACCGACATCGTGGCTCGCGGCATCGACATCGACGACATCGCAATGGTCATCAACTACGATGTGCCACGCGACAGCGAAGACTATGTGCACCGCATTGGCCGCACGGCCCGTGCCGACCGCGACGGTGTGGCCATCACACTGGTGAATGAGGACGACATGTTTGCGTTCCACAAGATAGAGCAATTCCTCGACAAGGAAATCGAAAAAAATCCGCTGCCCGAAGGCATGAAAGAGGGTCCGGACTACGACACGTCGCGCAAGCCCCGCCGCACACCGGCCAAGAAGTGCCGTCGCAACGCCCGCGAAGAGACCGCACACAAGAAAACCAAGCAGCGCAACCGCAGCCGCAACAACAATAATCCGCGCGACAACCGCCCGGACAACAACGACGGGGAGCAGCGCGAGGAGAAGGACAACCGTAACCGCCGACGTAACAATAACAGGAAACGCAACGACAACCGCGACCAAAAGCGCGATGAAAACGCAACCAACAACAGCGCGGAGCAGTCGGCACAGAGCGACAAACAGCCAAACAAGCGTCGCCGCAACAATGCCAACCGTCGTCAGAACACCGACAACCGTAACCGCCGCAACGCCAACCGGAACACCGACAACCGTCGCAACGACGAGCAGAGCAAGGGCAAACGTCAGACCAAAGCCCGTCGCAACGCACCGGCTACCAACAGCAACAAGGACACGGGACTCAAGACGATCATTAAGAAACCGCTGAAATGGCTCAAGTCGCTGGGCAAGAAATAACACGGAACACCCCATAAGGCAAATTCCGAGTTCATAACAACGCCGCATCAACCGGCGTTACACCTTATATAATAGGTCGTTTGGAAACAAACGACCTATTTTTATTGATATTTCGCCAAGTGCTTGCATATTTCCTCCAAAAATCTTAATTTCGTTCTCAGTTTAACATAAACCACAATGTATGAAGACAAATAAAGAGAAATTCCACAAACTCCCATCAGAGTGTACAACGATTATTGTTGGTCAGGAGATGACCGGCGACGGCTCGCTTATCTATGGCCGATCGGAAGACTACGACGCTATGCGCTGCAAGAATTGGCTGGTATTCAGAAACACCGACAATGGCCCTGAGGAATTTGTAGCCGAAGACAGTCCCTTCCGCTGCCCACTGCCCAAGAAGACTATGGGCTACACCGCACTGCCCGACTACCAATACCATCACGAGTGGGGAAGCGCAGGATTCAACTCTGCCGGCGTGGGCGAGAGCTCTACGGAGACCATTTTCAGCAGTGAGAAAGCCCTCAAGTTCGACCCCTACGTGGAAAACGGACTGTCGGAAAACTGCACCTACAACATCGTGCTGCCCTATATCCACAGCGCCCGCGAGGGAGTGGAGCGTCTGGGGAAGCTCATCGAACAATACGGGTCGGCCGAAGGCTTCGGCATCGGATTCATCGACGACAAGGAAATCTGGTATCTCGAAAATGCCTGCGGACATCGCTGGCTGGCCTGCCGTATGCCCAAAGATAAGTATTTCGTAACGGGCAACCAGAGCCGCTTCCGCCATTACGACCCCAACGACAAGGAAAACTATATGGCTTCGGCCGACCTCATCGAGTTCGCCGAGCGCAACGGACTCTACGACCCCTCGAAAGGCGAGTTCGATTTCCACGAGGCCTACGCCAAAGACGACATCAACGACACCACCTATAATTATCCGCGCGTGTGGGGATTGCAGGGATTGTTCTCGCCCAAACTGAAAAACGACGTCACGAAAAACACCTTCCCCGTGTTTGCCGAAGCCGAAAAGCCCATCGGTATCAACGCTTTGCGCAACGCCTTCCGTTTCCACTACGACAACACCGACCACGACCCTTACCTCCACAACAACGGTAAGGAGCCTTGGCGCCCCGTCTCCATCTTCCGCACCACGCAAACCCACCTGCTGCAAGTGCGCCCTTGGCTGCCTAAGGAGATAGGCTGCGTCACCTACGTGGCCAACGGAATGGCCGACCTCGGCGTGTTTCTCCCCATCTATCAGGGCATCAGGAGTTTCCCCGAAGCCTACTCCATCGGCAACAGCCACTGCGATTCCCACTCGGCCTACTGGCGTTTCCGCAAAGTCATGACACTGGGCATGACCAACTATAATGCCTACGCACCCGTCATCAAGGAAACCTACGCGCGTCTCGAAGCCGAGAACGACCAGCGTCAGCGGGAGTTTGAGGCCCGTTATCTCGACCTCTGCAAAGACCGTCCTATGGAGGCGTTGGATATGTTGCAGCAGTTCAGCGACGACATCCTGACCCGTGCACTCCAAGTGGCCGACGAGCTGGTGGACGAACTGTTCACACGCATGACTGCCGACATCCAGAAGGAATATCTGTTCCACGGCGCATAAAACGCAAGCCCCTCTCCGCCCATTCCACGCAGAAAGAGAAGAACTGCCGTCGCCAACCCCATATCCAAGGAGATGCCGCACGGCTTTGTCTCTACAGCGAAAAGGCGGAGAGGGGTTTCAATTCCATTTGAAAACCATTCGAAAAACCTATCTGCATGACGTGTCCGAGATTTTCCTCACGACGCGACAGCGCCAATGCCACGTGCCCCATCGTGCGTCGCAGATTGACCTCCACACAGGGATGCACCATTGTCTGCCCGTCCCCGCGCACCACCATCATGTCTACCCCGAAACAGCCCGCATAGCGGCTCTTGAGCAGTGGTCCCATCTCGCCGCAAATCGCCCGCCGCAGCCGCTCGATGATCGACGTTTCGACCCACCGCGAAAGCATTTCCTGTTTGCGGTCTTCAGTCTCTAAAATGTTTCCCACGTAGGCTCCGTTCACGGTGTGAAAAAGCGAAAGTCCAAGATACTGCACTGTGCCGCATCCATCGCTCGAAAACTCCATACCGAAATCCATCAGTTTGTCGCACAAAGGCTCCACCATGACGCTGCCCTGCCGCGCCACCACGTTTGCTATCCAATTAGTCAAACGCTGGTCTATCTTTTCCGTTTCTCCGTCATTCTTAGTCTTGCCAAACACGTAACGAACACCCCGTCCGCTGCTGCTCCAAGGCTCCTTGACCACTATTTTTCCATACTTCGACAAATAGCGCGACACCTCATCGGCATTGTGCACTTCACAGGCTTCGCCCACCGTTCCGGACAGAATACGCAGGCGGGGCAGCAGATGGCCGGCAGCCCAAGCCCTATGGCTCATTGTCCGAATGACGCGCAGTTGTGCCGGCGAAGGCAGCAGTCGCACGGGCACCCCATTGTCTGCCAAGTCGCGACGCAGGGCAGCGTCCCAGCCCCAAGCGCAAACCTCCGACAGTTTGTCGTCAGCCGCATATTCCGCCAATTCCCGCCGATTGATCAGTTGGCCGGCGGTCCGTATGCCCAGTTGCTGCAATGCACGACGCGCCGTCGCCACATCGTCGGCCAACACCACGTCGCCCCGCTCGGCCCAGAGCATGGGCAGATAGCCCAAATCGCGGCGCAGGCGCAGCGCGGCACGTGGCGCCGTGAAACGTTCGCGGTCTGCAGCCAGCGCGATGTCGTGGTCGGGATTGAAAATATGAAGTTTCATGTCGTGGCGTTTTCTACAGCAAAGTTACGAAAGAAAAATGAGAGCGCCGTGCCCGACAGTGCGATATTTATGCCGACAACGGTGCAGACGGGAATCGGACGTTCTCTTTCGGCTCTCTAATCTTAAACGGACGGCAGCACCTTTACCAACAGACGGCAGCACTGTTATTAACCGAAGGAAGCACCATTATAAATCACGAAAAATACCGACAAAAGGCTCCGAATGCTGCGCGTATTTGAAAACAGAAAGACGATGGCCGGAAATTCGCGAATTTTAAGCCATATACACAACCGCTTGTTAATCAACTGCTTGCAAACGAAAACAGTTCTATACCCCCACTTCTGCCCTTTCATCCGGCCGGCGTTAGGCCTTAACTGTGTCGCCACTACGTCCTATCGGCAACACGGTTAAGGCTCCGTCGCATGGCCGTTAAAGCTCAACCGCATCACGACAAGGCCTCAACGGCAATCCGACCGCATTTCAGCGTGTCGGAAACGAGGATTTTGCGACGCCAACATAGCCCTTTCTGCGCTAAAACACAGGAATGAGAACCCACCAAAAACGTGACTTTTTATGAACAATTTCACACATCCGCCGAGCGAACACTATTTTGCTGGGCCGTCAGCTCAAAATCCACCTGAAATCGTTGCAAAATTATCCGAGCCGTCTGTTTCCTCCCCAAAGGGGAGGGCAGAAGGAAATCACGCTTTTGTCGCAACCACCGTTTGAAAATTTTATCATTGTGCAAAATTTACTAAAAAACAAAAGTTTTGCTATCTACAGTTCGCAATTATAAAATAAAACACTATCTTTGCATATAATTAATGAAGTAAATCGACTGTGCCGCAGATGGAAGCATTTTTTCGCACCCACGCTTATCTTGTAGAACACACGAACGCCCCCGTTCGTCGCACCCTGATGGATGAGATTGACTGGGACGACCGCTTGATTGGCATCAAGGGAACACGAGGCGTTGGAAAAACCACATTCCTGTTACAGTATGCTAAGGAAAAATTTGGCAAGGACGACCATCAGTGTCTCTATGTCAATATGAATAATTTCTATTTCCAAGAGCGTGGCATTGCCGATTTTGCGCACGACTTCGTGGCACAGGGCGGGCGCACCCTGCTCATTGATCAGGTGTTCAAGCAGCCCAACTGGAGCGCGGAGCTTCGCCGATGCTACAACGAGATTCCGCAACTCAAGATTGTGTTTACCGGGTCGAGCGTGATGCGGTTGAAAGAGGAAAATCCCGAACTCAAGGGCATCGTCAAAAGCTATAATCTCAGGGGACTGTCGTTTCGTGAGTTCCTGAATTTGCAGGCCGGGCAGGACTTTCAGCCCTACACGCTCAGCGAGATTCTGAACGGGCACGAACACATTGTGAAGCGGATTCTGCCACACGTCAGTCCGCTCAAATACTTTCAAGACTACCTGCATCACGGATTCTATCCGTTTTTCTTGGAGCACCGCAACTTTTCGGAAAACCTGCTCAAGACCATGAACATGATGACCGAAGTAGACATCCTGCTCATCAAACAGATAGACCTGAAGTATCTCACAAAAATCAAAAAACTATTCTACCTGCTCGCCGTGGAGGGCATTCATGCCCCCAACATCAGCTGGCTGGCCGAACAGATAGACACCAGCCGTGCAACGGTGATGAACTATATCAAGTATCTGGCCGATGCCCGCCTCATCAACATGATATACAACTGTGGCAAGCACTTCCCCAAAAAACCGTCGAAGGTGATGCTCCACAACCCCAATCTGATGTATGCCATCTATCCGATTCAGGTGGTACAGCAGGACGTGATGGAGACATTTTTCGTGAATTGCCTGTGGAAAGACCACAAGGTGAACGAGGGCGGCAAGGGGCACAGCTACATTATCGACGAGAGTCGAAAGTTCAAGATAGGCGACGCGCACGCCTCTGCGAAAAAACGATACAACAGCGAGACAATCTACGCACAATACAATACAGAAATAGGACACGAAAACCATATACCGCTTTGGCTGTTTGGATTTCTCTACTAAAATATATTTTACTAAAAAATTACAACATTATAAACTATTATTATCTATTTAAAAATGGCAAAAGAAAAGAAATTTATGACTTGTGATGGCAACACCGCCGCCGCTCATATCAGCTATATGTTTACTGAGGTGGCCGCGATTTACCCCATCACTCCGTCTTCGCCAATGGCTGAGCACGTCGATGAGTGGTCAGCCAGAGGTCGCAAGAACATGTTCGGGCAGACCGTTCATGTGCAGGAAATGCAGTCGGAAGGTGGCGCTGCCGGTGCCGTTCACGGATCACTTCAATCCGGAGCACTGACCACAACGTTCACTGCCTCACAGGGATTGTTGCTGATGATTCCTAATATGTACAAGATTGCCGGTGAGCTGCTGCCCTGCGTGTTCCACGTATCGGCCCGCACGCTGGCTTCTCATGCACTGAGCATCTTCGGAGACCACCAAGACGTGATGGCCTGTCGCCAGACCGGCTTCGCCATGTTCTGCTCCGGCTCCGTACAAGAGGTGATGGACCTCTCCGCCGTGCCTCATCTGGCATCGCTGAAGACCGACGTTCCCTTCATCAACTTCTTCGACGGTTTCCGTACTTCTCACGAGTACCACAAGATTGAGGCCATCGATCAGGAAGAGATTGCCAAGCTGCTCGATCCGGCCGACCTGAAGCGTTTCCGCGACCGCGCCCTCTCACCGGAGCGCCCCGTGACACGCGGTACGGCCGAAAACCCGGAAACCTTCTTCACACACCGTGAAGCCTGCAACGAATACTACGACAAGGTGCCTGAAGTGGTAGAACACTATCTGGGCGAAATCTCGAAGATTACCGGTCGCGAGTATCACCTGTTCAACTATTACGGCGACAAGGAAGCCGAAAACATCATCGTCCTGATGGGATCGGCCACAGAGGCAGCCCGTGAAGCCATCGACTATCTGATGAAGCAGGGCAAGAAGGTCGGCATGGTAGCCGTACACCTCTATCGTCCGTTCTCTGTGGAGGCCATCCGCAAAGCCATCCCCGAAACCGTGAAGCGCATTGCCGTGCTCGACCGCACGAAGGAGCCGGGTGCAGAGGGTGAGCCCCTGTATCTCGACGTGAAGTCGGCCCTCTATGAAGACCCGCGCAAACCGCTGGTTGTTGGTGGTCGCTACGGACTGGGATCTGCTGATACCACACCGGCACAGATTATCAGCGTGTTCAACAACTTGGAGATGCCGATGCCCAAGAACCACTTTACGGTGGGTATCGTAGACGACGTGACTTTCACGTCGCTGCCTGAAGTGCCTGAAATTCCTATGGGTGACGAGTCGTTGTTTGAGGCTAAGTTCTACGGATTGGGCTCTGACGGTACGGTTGGTGCCAACAAGAACTCCGTACAGATTATCGGTAACAACACCGACAAATACTGCCAGGCATACTTCTCTTACGACTCTAAGAAGTCGGGAGGATTTACCTGTTCGCACCTCCGCTTCGGAGACAAGACCATTCATTCCACCTATCAGGTGAACACGCCTAACTTTGTGGCTTGCCACGTTCAGGCTTATCTCCACATGTATGACGTGACTCGCGGTTTGCGCGACAATGGTACGTTCCTGCTGAACACCATTTTCGACGGTGAAGAACTGGTGAACTTCATCCCCAACAAGGTGAAGCGCTACTGGGCCAAGCACAATATCAGCGTGTATTACATCAACGCTACCAAGATTGGATTGGAGATTGGCTTGGGCAACCGCACCAACACTATCCTCCAGTCGGCATTCTTCCGCATCACCAACGTAATCCCCATCGACCTCGCCGTTGAACAGATGAAGGCATTTATCGTGAAGTCTTATGGCAAGAAGGGTGAAGACGTGGTGAACAAGAACTACGCAGCTGTAGACCGAGGCGGTGAATACAAGCAACTCGAAGTAGACCCCGCATGGGCCAACCTGCCCGACGACGAGGCTGTTGAAGACGATGCACCCGCATTCGTTAAGGAGCTCGTTCGCCCCATCAACGCACAGGCAGGCGACCTGCTGAAGGTGTCCGACTTCGTGAAGCATGGCACCGTGGACGGCACATGGCAGAACGGTACTTCTGCATGGGAGAAACGAGGCGTAGAGGCTTTCGTTCCCCAGTGGTCACCGGAAAACTGTATCCAGTGTAACAAGTGTGCATTCTCCTGTCCTCATGCCACGATCCGTCCATTCGTTCTCGACGAAGACGAGGCTAAGGACTGCGACCTCCCAATGATCGACGTGGTGGCTCCGAAGCAGCTCAAGGGTATGCAATTCCGCATCCAAGTGGCTGTGATGGACTGCTTGGGTTGTGGTAACTGTGCCGACGTTTGTCCGGGCAGAAAAGACCGCGAGACCGGCGAAGTGAAGAAGGCTCTGAAGATGGTGCCCTTCAATGTGGACGATCCCGTGATGCAGCAGGAAGCTAAGAACTGGCTACACATGGCTAAGAACGTAAGTTCCAAGCAGCATCTGGTAAACATCAAGCAAACTCCGAAGAATTCTCAGTTTGCCACACCGTTGTTCGAGTTCTCCGGAGCCTGTGCAGGTTGTGGTGAAACTCCATACGTGAAACTCATCTCTCAGCTCTTTGGCGACCGCGAGATGATTGCCAACGCTACAGGTTGCTCGTCAATCTATTCAGCATCAATACCTTCCACGCCTTATACCACCAATCCGGAGGGACGCGGACCAGCCTTCGCCAACTCTCTGTTTGAGGACTTCTGCGAATTTGGTCTTGGCATGGCACTGGGTAACAAGAAGATGCGCGAGCGTATCTCCGTGCTGTTGAACGAGAAGATGGCCAACGAAAAGACCTCTGAAGAGTTCAAGGCCGCAGCACAGCAGTGGCTTGATGGTAAGAACGATGCCGAAGCATCCAAGACTGCCGGCGACGCATTGAAACCGCTGATCGACAAGGACGCTGAGGCCGGTTGCGAACTGTCGAAGGAGCTGAAGACGCTCGACCACTACCTCACGAAGCGTTCACAATGGATCATTGGTGGTGATGGAGCCTCTTACGACATTGGCTACGGCGGTCTGGACCACGTGCTTGCCACCGGAGAAGACATAAACATTCTCGTGCTCGACACAGAGGTTTACTCTAATACGGGTGGCCAGTCTTCCAAGGCTACGCCGCTGGGCGCCATCGCACAGTTTGCCGCTTCGGGCAAGCGCATCCGCAAGAAGGACCTCGGTTTGATGCAGACCACATACGGTTACATCTACGTGGCTCAGATTGCTATGGGTGCAGACAATGCCCAGACACTGAAAGCCATCCGCGAGGCAGAAGCCTATCCGGGTCCATCACTCGTCATTGCCTATGCACCTTGTATCAATCACGGTATCAAGGGCACCAAGAACGGCAAGCGAAGCATGGGTACCTCACAGCGTGAGGAGGCTTTGGCAGTGGAATGTGGATACTGGCACTTGTGGCGTTACAACCCAGAGTTGGCTGAGCAAGGCAAGAATCCGTTCCAGCTTGACAGCAAGGAGCCGAAGTGGGACAACTTCCGCGACTTCCTCATGGGAGAAGTGCGCTACTCGTCTGTAGCCAAGGCTTATCCTCATGAAGCTGAAGAACTCTTCACCGCTGCGGAGAAGATGGCTAAGCTGCGCTATCAATCTTATGTGCGCAAGAGCAAAGAAGACTGGAGTGAAGAGGCATAAGCCAATGTTCACACCATATATTTGAAAAACAGCCCGGGACTTTCTGTCTCGGGCTGTTTTAATGATAAAAAGAGGGAAAAACGCTACTGTATCTGTTTAATAATGTAATAGTATATTATCATAAATTGCGCTTGTTGTTCAGACTAAATTTTGTATTTTTGCAAATAGACAAATACACGTCACACTAAACTGAAAGACATGAAAAAAATTCTTTCCTTTATTATAGCCGTCATGCTGTCTGCGACCGGAATGGCAGAAATCAATCGGCCTAAACTCGTGGTGGGGCTTGTGGTAGACCAGATGCGCTGGGACTATCTGTACTATTACTACGACCAGTTTCAAGCTGATGGATTGCGTCGCCTCATAGACGGGGGCTATAGTTTCGAAAACACGATGATAAACTACGTGCCTACGGTAACCGCAGTGGGACATACCAGCATCTATACCGGTAGCGTTCCCGCATTGCATGGCATTGTCGGAAATAATTTCTATATGGATGGGAAACAGGTGTATTGCTGTGACGATGCTACGGTGCAGAGTGTTGGCTCCAATAGCAAAGCCGGTCAGCTGTCGCCCCGCAACCTGTTGGCAACGGGACTGGGCGATATGCTGAAAATCCACACAGACTACAAGGCGAAAGTTGTGGGCGTGGCGTTGAAAGACCGTGCTGCCATTCTCCCGGCCGGGCACGCCGCCGATGCCGCCTATTGGTGGGATACTTCTGTCGGCAAATTCATATCCTCAACCTATTATATGAAGCAACTGCCCGGTTGGGTGGAGAAAGTGAACAGGGAGATTGGTACCAAGCCCGGTATCGACGTGAAAGCATCGCCGGAAGGGGTTGTCAAGACGTTCCGGATGGCAGAGGCAGCCCTGATTAACGAAGGCATGGGACAGGACGATATTACCGACCTGCTGGCCGTGAGCGTGTCATCGACCGACGCTATCGCTCATCAATACGGCACTCGCCACAAGCTCATGCGGGAGTCATACATGGAGCTTGACAGACAGTTGGCAGCATTTTTCAAGTTGCTCGATGAGCGCGTGGGACGCGGCAACTATCTGATGTTTCTCTCGGCCGATCATGGTGGCGCCCATAATCCTAACGAGCTGAAAGCCCATAAAATTCCTTCCGGCGGACTGGAGACATGGACGTGGCTTGGCGATGTAGACAAGCGTGTGGCTCAAAAACTGGGTGTTACGGGAAAAATCATCAAGGATGAAAATGCAGGAGGCTTATATCTCGACCATGAAGTGATAGAGCGTAGCGGCAAAACGCTTGACGAAGTGAAGCAGGCTGTGATTGCCGAGATAGAGAAACGCGATGAAATCTTGTATGTGGTGGATTATGACAAGGCACTCATTACCTCTATTCCTCAACCTATTCGCGAACGCATTGTGAACGGATACAACAAAAAACGGAGCGGCGACCTTTTCTATGTGGCCAAAGCAGGCTGGGAGAATGTGAGCAACAAACCTGATTATATCGGCACTACACATGCACAGTGGAATCCCTATGATGCCCACATTCCGTTCGTGCTCTACGGTTGGAACGTTAATCATGGTGAAACATCAGAGCCTACCAACATGACCGATATTGCTCCCACCATCTGTGCCATGCTGCACATCCAGATGCCTAACAGCTGTGTGGGCAATGCCAAGACCGTGAAATAAGGGCATATTGCCTACCCAGTCATCACTCTGCATCCGTGTAGAGTGATGATTAATGTGTCGCCTCCTGAATTAGGAGAAACGGTTAAAGAATTGGGAAGACGCAGTTGAAAGAGTTCAAAAACGCGGTTAAAGAAAGGAGAAGAAAGAGCTTAAGAAAGGGGAAGTCGCAAGGAAAAGAAGTACAAGTCGCAACAGAAGGGAGGGGAAGTCGCAGCTAAAGGAAGTGGAAGACATAGTTAAAGGTCTTTCACCTTTCCAAAAATGTCATCGAAAACGACGCGGAGGCGACTCTTGTCTGCAATGATATTGCGCACGGTCTTGAGATACTGCTCGTTGGTGGAATTAGGAATCCAGAGTTTGATATACCCATGTGCGCTGTATTTTTGGTCCATGTGGTGACTGAAACGCTCCCATTGCTGTTCCTTATTGAGTTCCGGATAATGATCCAGACCATATTCAATGGCACGGGTGAACACTACATCGGGTTGAAGATCGCGGTCGGCCTCAGCCACAATCTTACCATAGATGCTGCGCGGCTCGTGCGATGCGGAAGCACGATGGTCTTCCACCGCTTCTTTCATGATGTTGATTTGGTCCGGCGTAAACCATTTGCGCAGCCGTTGGTCGGCCAGGAGAATTTTACCGCCGGTAACATGATGGATAGCGCGCGGGCCGCTCATGCCAAGGTCGTGATATGCTGCGATGACGTAGACCATGTTGATGTCGGTGCCGAGTTGGCGCGAGAGCACCAATGAATTGGCAATGACACGTTGCACATGATTGAGGTTATGGGATTTGTCGAAGGCATTATATTTAGGGAGAATAGAGGTTTCGATGAACGACATCAGGTCGAGATTCACTTGCATACAGAAGGAATTTATTTGGGATTTGCACTTGCAAAGTTACTACAAAAAAGTGAAATGCGGAAAGATATAGTGATAGAATTGAGTTACAAGGGTTTTGGTTGAAGTGGCGATAATCCGTGAAGCCATTACAATCCCTGCCGAAGCCAAATCCTGACGCCGCTACGTTACTTGTTCGTAACCATGCCCGAAAATGCGACAAACGGGTACGAATAGCGAAACAAGGCTCTAAGGAATAGTGAGTTATCCATAACTCATGCGAAAAATCAGGTTACGGAAAAAGATTGCGCCGTTCCTCCCCGTTTTGCGTACCAACACCGGACTCTTCACCAACTAATTTTGAAACCCAAAAATTAAGGACAATGAAGAGTACATTTTCAGTAATCTACTACCTCAAGCGTCAGGTAGTGAAAAAGGACGGGACAGTTCCCGTCATGGGACGCATCACGGTGGACGGCAGCCAGACACAGTTCAGCTGCAAACTGACTGTCGATCCGAAACTGTGGGACACCAAAGGTGGACGTGTCACGGGCAGAAGCACGGCGGCACTCGAAACGAACCGTATGCTTGACAAGATGCGGGTACGCATCAACAGGCATTATCAGGAAATCATGGAGCGTGACAACTTCGTCACGGCGGAGAAGGTGAAGAACGCCTTTCTCGGACTGGAACACCGCTACCACACGCTGATGCAGGTGTTCCGCCAGCACAACGAGGACTACGAGAAGCAGGTGGAGGCAGGCATGAAAGCCAAAGGCACGCTGCTGAAGTACCGCACCGTTTACAAGCACATGCAAGAGTTCCTCGACATCCGCTACCATGTGAAGGACATCGCCCTAAAAGAGCTTACCCCGGCTTTCATCTCCGACTTCGAGATGTTCCTGCGCACGGACAAGCACTGCTGCACCAATACCGTGTGGCTGTACGTCTGCCCGTTACGGACGATGGTATTCATCGCCATCAACAACGAGTGGCTGACGCGCGACCCGTTCCGCGAGTATGAAATCAAGAAGGAGGAAACAACACGCAGTTTCCTGACCAAAGATGAGATCCGCCTGCTGATGGAGGGGAAACTGAAAAACGCCAAACAGGAATTGTACCGCGACCTCTACCTGTTCTGCGCCTTCACGGGGCTGTCGTTCGCGGATATGCGCAACCTTACGGAAGAGAATATCCGCACCTACTTCGACGAACACGAGTGGATAAACATCAACCGCCAGAAAACGGGCGTGGTGTCCAACATCCGCCTGCTCGACATCGCCAACCGCATAATCGGCAAATACCGGGGACTGTGCGGGGACGGCAGGATATTTCCCGTTCCGCATTATAACACGTGCCTTGCCGGTATCCGTGCCGTCGCCAAGCGTTGCGGCATCACCAAGCATATCACGTGGCATCAGAGCCGCCACACGGCAGCCACGACGATATTCCTCTCCAACGGTGTTCCCATCGAAACGGTCAGCTCCATGCTCGGACACAAGAGCATAAAGACGACGCAGATTTACGCAAAGATAACCAAAGAGAAGCTCAATCAGGACATGGAGAACCTTGCCGCAAGATTGAACGGCGTCGAGGAATTTGCAGGTTGCACCATCTAAAAAGAAAAGCCATGAAACGTGACACAATCATCATCGAGGACAAGGCAGTCAGCGTAACCGGTAACGACGTGTGGATGACCGCCACCGAAATAGCCGGATTGTTCCATACGACCGTCCCGGCAGTGAACGCCGCCATCAGAGCCGTCCGCAAGTCGGACGTGCTGAACGACTACGAGGTGTGCCGCTACATGCAGCTTGAAAACGGGCTGCACGCGGACGTGTACGCCCTTGAAATCATCATCCCGGTCGCTTTCAGGGTGAATACCTACAACACCCACCTGTTCCGCACATGGCTGGTGGGAAAGGCACTCTCACAAGAGAAACGGCAGACATACGTGATGTTCATACAGAACGGAAAAGCCGGGTATTGCTGATTGCACATACCCCATAAGACAAGTAAACGGGTAGCACCACAAAAGGTGTCACCCGTTTACTTTTTCATGAAACCGCCTCACTCCAGCGGCTTGCGGTAGTTCGCTTCCAGTACCCCGCGCAGCCCCGTTTCCGGGTAAAGCACCTTCCCTCCCAAAAGTATGAAGGGCAACACGCGGTTGTTGCGGTATTCCTGCAAGGTGCGCCGGCTCACACGGAGCAGTTCCGACACCTCGCCGTCCGTCAGGTAACGTTCCCCGTCCAGCGGAGGACGGTAGCTTTCCAGAAATGCGGACAGCCATTTCGAGCCTTTGCGCATATCCTGCACCACAGAGGCTATCGGCTCGTCTTCCATCGTAAAAACATCGTTGTTCTCGTTCATCATAACTTCGGATTCAGTGGGTGAATAAATCAAATCATCTGCCGTGCGGATAGAGCGTGCCGACAAGCGGTATCAGCCGCTTCACCTCCTCTGGCTTGTAATAGAACCTGCGGTTTATCTGCGAGTAGCCGATAAGCCGCCTGTCACGCAGCGTCTGCAACGTGCGCGGGCTTATTCTCAACTGCCCGCAGACCTCCTCGCCCGTGAGCCATCTTTCCATGCGCCCCGTGTCGCTTTTGCGCCTCAGGGCGGCGACCTTCTCCGAGAGTGCGCCGAATGCCGCCACCATCATCTCGAAAGTCTTTTTCTCGATAGATACTATTTCCATATTCATGTCATTTAGAGTTTGCCGCAAAGGTAACGAAACGGCATACAAGA
Organism: uncultured Bacteroidales bacterium; assembly: GCA_937995875.1. Lineage (GTDB taxonomy): Bacteria > Bacteroidota > Bacteroidia > Bacteroidales > Bacteroidaceae > Prevotella. The sequence goes on from CALKIW010000039.1 coordinate 26,784, forward strand.
CGTATCGTTTTCCGCTGAAAGGCTGCCTGTTGCGCCGTTTGACCGGGTTACGGAGCCATCTTCCGCAAAAATCTTACGTGAGTCACGTAGTGAGTTGTTAAAGCCCCTTTTGTTTATTGCCGAATTTTGTCGCAGAAACAAAAAGAAAGGACTGAACATGAAAGTGATAACAATGGAAAGTTCCGCCTACAAGGAGATGATGGCGCAGATTGCGAACATCGCAGGGTACATCCGCGAGGCAAGGGACGAGAAGAAACGGAAGCGGGAAACCGAAGACAAGCTGCTTGACACGGCACAGGCGGCGAAGATGCTCAACGTGAGCAAGCGCACCATGCAGCGTATGCGCACCGACCACCGTATCGAGTATGTGGTGGTACGCGGAAGCTGCCGCTACCGCCTTTCCGAGATACTGCGGCTATTGGAGGACAACACAGTAAGGAACGAGGAAGGGACAATAGACACCCTGTTCCACAACCACACGCTGCGCACGGGCGGCAAACCAAAAGGAAGGAGGACATAGGTCATGGAACTGCTCACACGAAACAACTTCGAGGGCTGGATGCAGAAGCTGATGGAACGGCTCGACCGTCAGGACGAACTGCTGCTGGCGATGAAGGCTGAGGGGAAACAGCCCACTATCACGGAAAGCATCCGCCTTTTCGACAATCAGGATTTGTGCATGTTGCTCCAGATAAGCAAACGCACCCTCCAACGCTACCGCAGCGTAGGCGCATTGCCCTACAAGACGCTGGGCAAGAAGACCTATTACAGCGAGGAGGACGTGCTGACATTCCTTTCCAACCATATCAAGGACTTCAAAAAGGAAGATATAGCCTTCTACAAGGCTCGTATCCATAATTTCTTTCATAAATAACCCATTAAAACATTTTTCAGATGGCAAAGAAAAAAGACGAAAAGGACGTGCTGGTAGTCCGTGACGAGAAGACAGGCGAGATCAGCGTGGTAGCCGGGCTGAACGCGGACGGCACACCCAAGCGCACCCCCGCAAAAGCGGAGAACGCGCAGAGTTTCCTGCAATTCGACCGACATGGCGACGTGCTGGACAACTTCTTCAAGAACTTCTTCCGGCAGTGCAAGGAACCCAGCCGCTTCGGTTTCTACCGCATTGCGGCAGACCAAGCTGAAAATCTCTTAGAGGTGATGAAGCAACTGCTGAAAGACCCCGAAGCGAACAAGGAGCTGCTCGCCCCTCACAAGGTGGACACCTCCGACTATGAGAAGAAGGTGCAGGAAGAGATGGCAGCACAACAGACAGAGAAACAAGAACCTCAAAAACAGGAGAACATGGAACAACGGAAAGAACAGCAACAGGACAAATCCGAACAGATGCAGGGCAAACGTGGCTACCAGCCCATCGACGAGAGTAAAATCAACTGGCAGGAGCTGGAGGACAGATGGGGCGTAAAGCGGGACAACCTTGAAAAGTCCGGCGACCTTACGAAGATGCTCAACTATGGCAAGTCCGACTTGGTAAAGGTCAAACCGACCTTCGGCGGCGAATCATTCGAGCTGGACGCCCGCCTCTCCTTCAAGAAGGACGGTGAGGGAAACATCAGCCTCGTGCCGCACTTCATCCGCAAGGAGCAGAAGCTGGATGAGTACAAGGAACACAAATTCTCCGACAATGACCGGAAGAACCTCCGCGAAACGGGCAATCTCGGTAGGGTCGTGGACATTGTGGACAGGGAAACGGGCGAGATCATCCCCTCCTACATCAGCATCGACCGCAAGACGAATGAAATCACGGACATTCCGGCAAGCAGGGTGCGCATCCCGGAGCGCATCGGCAAGACGGAAATCACCACGCAGGAGCGGGACATGCTCCGCGCCGGACTGCCCGTACGCGACAAGCTCATCGAGCGCAACGACGGCAGAAAGTTCGTCACCACCCTGCAAGTGAACGTGGAGCAGCGCGGCGTGGAGTTCGTGCCGGGAACCGGCAAGTCGCCCCGTACCGCACAGACACAGGAAACCAAAGGCGACACATCGAAAAGTCAGGCGCAGGGCGGGGAAAATGCCGCACAGACCAAGAAGGAGCAACGCCGCAACACGTGGACGAACGAGGACGGCAGCATCCGCCCCATCAGCAAATGGAGCGGCGTGAGCTTCACCGACCAGCAGAAAGCCGACTATGTGGCGGGTAAAGCCGTGAAGCTGGAGAACGTGACCGACAAGCAGGGCTTCCATGCCACGATGTATATCAAGTTCAACCCGGAGAAGGGACGCCCGTACCGCTACGACACGAACCCTGACAATGCACAGCAGGTTGCTCCGTCCAACGAGAGCCGCACGCAGGTGGCGGTGAACAACGATGGCAAGACCAACGAGGCTACAAAGAATCTGAGAGAGCCGTTGCAGAAAGGTCAGACCAACCCGAAGGACGCCCGCCAGCAACAGCAGCAGGAGAAGCCGCAGAAGAAAACGGGCAAGGGCATGAAAATGTAATCCCGTGTCCGCCACTGAATCCAAAATAAAATCCAAAGTATCAACAAAAAAGAAGAAGACATGAAGACAATCATTGCAGAAAAGCCCTCCGTGGCACGTGAAATCGCCCGCATCGTGGGCGCGACAAAGAGAGAGGAAGGATATTTCGAGGGAGGCGGTTATGCCGTGACATGGGCATTCGGACACCTCGTTCAGCTTGCCATGCCCGACGGCTACGGCGTGCGCGGATTTGTCCGTGACAACCTCCCGATTATTCCCGACACATTCACGCTCGTCCCCCGTCAGGTCAGGACGGAGAAAGGTTACAAGCCCGACAGCGGCGTGGTGTCGCAGATAAAAGTCATCAAAAGACTGTTCGACACAAGCGAACATATCATCGTGGCGACCGATGCCGGACGCGAGGGAGAGCTTATCTTCCGCTACCTCTACCACTATACGGGTTGCACCACTCCTTTCGTGCGCCTGTGGATCAGCTCTCTCACCGACAAAGCTATCCGCGAGGGACTGCGGAAACTCGAAGACGGCAGCAAATACGACAACCTCTACCTCGCCGCCAAAGCGCGGAGCGAATCCGACTGGCTCGTGGGCATCAACGGCACACAGGCGTTATCCATCGCCGCCGGACACGGCACGTATTCCGTGGGGCGGGTGCAGACACCAACGTTGGCTATGGTATGTGAACGCTACTGGGAGAACCGCCGCTTTACGTCCGAAGCATTCTGGCAGCTCCATATCGCAACGGACGGTTGCGACGGCGAAGTCGTGAAATTCTCATCCTCCGAGAAATGGAAAGAGAAAGAACCGGCGATGGAACTATATAATAAGGTAAAGGCGGCAGGTTGCGCCACTGTCACGAAAGCCGAGCGCAAGGAGAAGACGGAGGAAACTCCCTTGCTCTACGACCTGACCACGCTCCAGAAAGAAGCCAACGCCAAGCACGGCTTCACGGCGGAACAGACGCTTGAAATCGCGCAGAAACTCTACGAAAAGAAGTTGATAACCTATCCGAGAACGGGAAGCCGCTACATCCCCGAAGACGTGTTTGCCGAAATTCCCAAACTGCTCGCTTTCATCGGCACACAGCCCGAATGGAAAGACAAGGTGCGGGCAAAAGCCGCCCCGACACGCCGCAGCGTGGACGACGGCAAGGTGACAGACCACCATGCCCTGCTCGTCACGGGTGAGAAACCGCTCTTCCTCTCCAAAGAGGACAATACCATCTATCAGATGATTGCCGGGCGCATGGTCGAGGCATTCTCTGAGAAATGCGTCAAGGATGTGACCACTGTCACGGCGGAATGTGCCGGAGTGGAGTTTACCGTAAAAGGCAGCGTCGTGAAGCAAACCGGATGGCGTGCCGTCTATGGCGAGGAAAAAGAGGAAATTACCATCCCCGGCTGGCAGGAAGGCGACACGCTGACACCGAAAGGCTCGTCCATTACCGAAGGAAAGACCAAACCCAAGCCGCTGCATACCGAAGCCACCCTGCTCTCGGCAATGGAAACGGCGGGCAAGGAAATTGAGGACGACGCACTGCGGCAGGCGATGAAGGACTGTGGCATCGGTACTCCCGCCACACGCGCCTCCATCATCGAAACGCTTTTCAAGCGCGGTTACATGGAACGCTGCAAGAAGTCGCTTGTTCCCACCGAAAAAGGACTTGCCCTCAATTCCGTCGTCAAGACGATGCGCATCGCCGATGTTGCCATGACGGGCGAATGGGAAAAGGAGCTGGCGCGTATCGAGCGCGGGGAACTGTCCGACGACACCTTCCGCAAGGAGATAGAGGCGTACACACGTGAGATAACCTCCGAACTGATCTCGTGCGACAAGCTCTTCGGCAGCCGTGACTCCGGCTGCGCGTGTCCCAAGTGTGGCACGGGCAGGATGCGGTTCTACGGCAAGGTGGTACGCTGCGACAACACGGAGTGCGGACTGCCCGTGTTCCGGCTGAAAGCGGGACGCACCCTGTCCGACGATGAAATCAAAGACCTGCTCACCGAAGGGCATACCAAGCTGCTCAAAGGGTTCAAGAGCAAACAGGGCAAGAGTTTCGATGCTGTTGTCGCCTTTGACGGGGAATATAACACGACTTTTGTGTTCCCGGAGGCTAAAAAGGACAAGAAATTTTCAGGACGGAAGAAATAGTATTAACTTTGCCACTTGTTCAGAGTAATGAATTGTTCTTCGATACCGGATTACACTCATACTTTGGATTTAGTGGTGGCACTCGGAGGGATACCGAGTGCCTTTTTCTTCCTTTTTCCAACCGATTATCCCGTTAATTATCAATCCGCTAAATCCAAAGTAATGAACAACAAGAAGAAAAACGAGGGTCAGACCGACTTTTCCTATTACGGTCTGTACCTGCTGGACTATCTCCGCACGAACAAGTTTGAACAGGCTGACGACACCGCTTTCATACGGGAACGGGCCGACCGTGCCGCCGAAACGTATGAGAGGGCACGGCTTGAAGGCTATCCCGCCGATGGTGCGCAGGAACTGGCGATGGACACGCTGCTGCGCGGGCTGCATTATTCCCGTTACGCCATCCTCCGCGAAGTCGTGGAAAACGAGTTTGCCGATGAAGTGCCGGAAGAGAAGCGTGAAGCCTTTGTCCTGAAACTGCTGCCGCTTGTCGGCAACGTGTTCTCCGTCTATGACCTCTCGGATGACAATTTCGCCCTGTCTTCCGATTACGACCTGCTCTACACGGAGCTGACGGGAGCAACCGTCCTTTACTTAGACGAATATGGCGTTTAACCGCAAACAGAAACTGCGGGACAACATCGAGGCGATACGGACGGCATTCATCCTTGACAGGGAAAATAGGACAGCGACAACCGAAGAGCGTGCCATACTTCAAAGGTACTGCGGTTTCGGCGGTCTGAAATGTATCCTCAACCCTGCAAAGGAACTGACGGATGCCGTCCGGTGGGCGAAATCCGACCTCGAACTGTTCGCCCCGACGGTGGAGCTGCACAGGCTTATCCGTGAGAACAGCAAGGACGAAACAGAGTACAAGCGGTTTGTGGATTCGCTGAAAGCGTCCGTGCTGACCGCTTTCTACACCCCCAAAGAGATAACCGACACCATCGCGGACGTGCTGGCAGATTACAGCGTCCGCCCCGCCCGTATGCTCGAACCGTCGGCAGGTGTCGGCGTGTTCGTGGATTCCATGCTGCGGCACAGCCCCAATGCGGATGTGATGGCTTTCGAGAAGGATCTGCTCACGGGTACAATCTTGAGGCATCTCTATCCCGACCAGAAAATGCGCACCTGCGGTTTTGAGAAAATCGAAAGACCGTTCAACAATTATTTCGACTTGGCGGTGTCCAACATTCCGTTCGGTGACATTGCCGTGTTCGACGCGGAGTTTCAGCGGAGCGACTCTTTCGGCAGACGCTCCGCCCAGAAAACCATCCACAACTATTTCTTTCTCAAAGGACTGGATGCCGTGCGTGACGGCGGTATCGTGGCGTTCATCACCTCGCAAGGGGTATTGAATAGCACCAAGACCTCCGTGCGTAACGAGCTGTTCAGTCAGGCCAATCTGGTATCCGCGATACGCCTGCCCAACAACCTGTTCACGGACAACGCGGGCACGGAGGTGGGCAGTGACCTGATTGTCCTGCAAAAGAACCTCAGCAAGAAGGAAATGTCGCAGGACGAGCGGCTGATGACCGTGATACAGACGGACACGAAAACCGCCCTGACCGACAACGCCTATTTCATCCACCACCCGGAACGCATCGTGCATACGATGGCGAAACTTGACACAGACCCCTACGGGAAGCCCGCTATGGTTTATCTGCACGAGGGCAAGGCAGCAGGCATCGCCGGGGATTTGCGCCGTATGCTCGACGAGGATTTCCATTACAGGCTTGCCATGCGCTTGTATTCGGGTTCAATCCGGCAGGCAGGAACGGAAGAAAAAGTTGCCGTTCAAAATAAAGTAGAGCGTCCTGCCATAAAATTGGAAACAGTATCCTCGGCGCAGACGGTGGAAACTCCGACAGAAAAGCCGCAACCCGCAGATGAAAAGCCGGAGATAGAACCGCGCCCGCAATATTCCGCAGGCGTGCAGCTCACCCTGCTTGACCTCTGGGGGATGACGGAAGAGGTCAGCCAACCGAAAACCTCCAAAAAGAAAAAGACGGTGAAAAAGGCAGTTACGGCAAAGTCCACTCCGCCCAAACCGAAAGTCACGGTTACACCGACAGCTCCAACTGCAAAACCCGCAATGGAGAATAAGGAGGTGAAAGCGGAGAACACCGCCAAGCCTGCCGACCCGGACGACATCTATGCCACACTGGACTGGGATACCAATCCTCCCATCAACGGTTTCTATGAAATGATGATGGGTTTGACGCCGGAGCGTAGGAAAGAACTTCGGGAACTGGCAAGGCAGCATAACGAGAAACAAGTGGCGGAAAAGACGGAAGTGAAAGCCGTGCCGGAAACTTCCCGTGAGCAGCCACGACAGGAGGAAACACAGCCGGAGGCAGTCGCCGCACCTGCCGTTACAGATACCCCATCGGAAGCGGTGGGGACTTTCCTTTTCCCCGACATCGAAGCGGAAAAGCCGAAGGAGGAAGTCGTGGACCTTTCTCCGCGTGCCTACCACCGCACGCCGGAGATGCACCTGCGCGAAGGGTCGCTGGTGGCTGACCGGGGGCGTCATAACATCGGCTACCTGAAAGACATCACGCCATACGGGGCGACATTCCAGCCGCTCGACCTGAAAGGATACCAGAAGGAAAAGGCGTTGTTGTATGTGTCGCTGCGTGACGCCTACGAGCGTCTGTACCGTTATGAATCGCTCCGGCGCGAGGCAAATGTTCCGTGGCGAGAGCATCTGAATACCTGTTACGATGAGTTTGTCATGCGCTACGGCAACCTCAACGCCAAGCAGAACGTGAAGTTAGTGATGATGGATGCGGGCGGGCGCGACATCCTTTCGCTGGAACGGATGGAAAACGGAAAGTTCGTCAAGGCGGACATCTTCGAGCATCCTGTTTCCTTCGCGGTGGAGAGCCATGCCAACGTAGGCTCTCCCGAAGAAGCCCTGTCTGCGTCGCTCAACAAATATGGTACGGTCAATCTCGACTATATGCGGGAGATAACCGACAGCACGGCGGAGGATTTGCTCACTGCCCTGCAAGGGCGCATCTACTACAATCCGCTCGTGACCGGTTACGAAATCAAAGACCGTTTCATCGCCGGAAATGTCATAGAGAAAGCGGAACGCATAGAGGCATGGATGGGTGACAATCCCGAAAATGAGCGTATGCCGGAGGTGAAGCAGGCGTTGGAGGCTCTGAAAGATGCCGAGCCGCAGCGCATCGCCTTCGAGGATCTGGACTTCAATTTCGGGGAACGCTGGATTCCGACGGGTGTCTATGCCGCCTACATGAGCCGGCTGTTCGACACGGAGGTGAAAATCGCCTATTCCGCAAGCATGGACGAGTTTTCGGTGGTGTGCGGCTACCGCACCATGAAAATCACGGACGAGTTTCTGGTGAAGGGGTATTACCGGAACTATGACGGTATGCACCTCCTAAAACACGCCCTGCACAACACCTGCCCTGACATGATGAAGTCCATCGGCAAGGACGAGCATGGCAACGACATCAAGATGCGCGACAGCGAGGGAATACAACTCGCCAACGCCAAGATTGACGAGATACGAAACGGCTTCTCCGAATGGCTCGAAGAGCAGTCGCCGCAGTTCAAGGAGCGGCTTGTGACGATGTATAACCGCAAGTTCAACTGTTTCGTGCGCCCGCGCTACGACGGCTCCCATCAGACCTTTCCCGACCTCAACCTGAAAGGGCTGGCAAGCCGGGGTATCAAGAGCGTCTATCCCTCACAGATGGATTGCGTCTGGATGTTGAAACAGAACGGCGGCGGAATTTGCGACCACGAGGTGGGAACCGGTAAGACGCTGATAATGTGCATCGCCGCGCATGAGATGAAGCGTCTGAATTTGGCACACAAGCCGATGATTATCGGGCTGAAAGCCAACGTTGCGGAGATTGCAGCCACCTATCAGGCGGCATATCCCAACGCACGTATTCTGTACGCTTCGGAGAAGGACTTTTCGACCGCCAACCGTGTGCGCTTCTTCAATAATATAAAGAACAACGACTACGATTGCGTCATCATGTCGCACGACCAGTTCGGCAAGATACCGCAGTCGCCGGAATTGCAGCAGCGCATCCTGCAAGCAGAGCTTGACACGGTGGAGGAAAACCTCGAAGTGCTACGGCAGCAGGGAAAGAACGTGTCGCGGGCGATGCTGAAAGGATTGGAGAAGCGCAAGCACAACCTTGAAGCGAAGCTGGAGAAGGTGGAACACGCCATAAAGTCACGCACGGACGACGTGGTGGATTTCAAGCAGATGGGCATCGACCACATCTTCATAGATGAGAGCCACCAGTTCAAGAATCTGACTTTCAACACGCGCCACGACCGTGTGGCGGGATTGGGAAACAGCGAGGGAAGCCAGAAGGCACTTAACATGCTCTTTGCCATACGCACCATACAGGAGCGCACAGGAAAAGACTTGGGTGCGACCTTCCTCTCCGGCACGACTATCAGCAACTCACTGACTGAATTGTACCTGCTGTTCAAGTACCTGCGCCCGAAGGAGCTGGAACGGCAGGACATAAGGTGTTTCGACGCTTGGGCGGCGATATTTGCCAAGAAGACGACGGATTTTGAATTTAACGTGACGAACAATGTGGTCCAGAAGGAGCGTTTCCGCTACTTCATCAAAGTGCCGGAGCTTGCCGCCTTCTATAATGAAATCACGGACTACCGCACGGCGGAGGATGTGGGCGTTGACCGTCCTGCCAAGAACGAGATACTGCACCATATACCGCCCACGCCGGAACAGGAGGACTTCATACAGAAACTGATGCAGTTCGCCAAGACGGGCGATGCCACCTTGTTGGGCAGGCTGCCGCTTTCGGAAACGGAAGAAAAGGCGAAGATGCTCATCGCCACGGACTATGCCCGGAAAATGGCACTCGACATGCGCATGATAGACCCGAATTACGAAGATCATCCCGACAACAAAGCGAGTCACTGTGCCAAGATGATCGCGGAGTATTATCAAAAATACGACGCCCAGAAAGGCACGCAGTTCGTTTTCTCTGATTTGGGGACATACCAGCCGGGCGACGGGTGGAACGTCTATTCGGAAATCAAGCGCAAACTGACGGAGGACTACGGTATACCGCCAAGCGAGGTGCGCTTCATTCAGGAGTGCAAGACCGACAAGGCGCGGAAGGCGGTGATAGACGCCATGAACGCCGGGACGGTGCGTGTGCTGTTCGGCTCTACCTCTATGCTCGGAACGGGTGTGAACGCCCAGAAACGGTGTGTGGCTATCCATCATCTCGATACGCCGTGGCGACCGTCCGACTTGCAACAGCGTGACGGACGCGGAGTTAGGGCAGGTAATGAGATTGCCAAACATTTCGCCGGGAACAACGTGGATGTAATCATCTACGCGGTGGAGAAGTCACTGGACAGCTACAAGTTCAACCTCCTGCACTGCAAGCAGACTTTCATAAGCCAGCTCAAAAGCGGTGCGATGGGTGCGCGTACCATCGACGAGGGGGCAATGGACGAAAAATCGGGCATGAATTTCTCGGAATACATGGCGTTGCTCTCCGGCAATACCGACCTGTTGGACAAGGCGAAACTGGAAAAGCGGATCGCATCGCTCGAAGGGGAACGCAAGTCGTTCAACAAGGGCAAGCGTGATTCGGAGTTCAAGCTGGAGTCAAAGACCGGCGAGTTGCGCAACAACACGGCTTTCATAGATGCCATGACGGAGGACTGGAACCGCTTCCTGTCGGTGGTGCAGACCGACAAGGAGGGCAACCGCCTTAATATAATAAAGGTGGACGGAGTGGATTCCGCCGATGAGAAGGTCATCGGAAAGCGTTTGCAGGAGATAGCCAAGAATGCCACGACCGGAGGGTTGTACACGCAGGTCGGTGAACTTTACGGTTTTCCGATAAAGGTGGTGAGCGAAAGGATACTCAAAGAGGGATTGGAGTTCACCGACAACCGCTTCGTGGTCGAGGGGAACTACAAGTACACCTACAACAACGGGCATCTGGCGATGGCTGACCCGTTGGCCGCCGCCCGCAACTTCCTCAACGCGATGGAGAGGATACCCTCCATCATCGACCAGTACAAGGCGAAGAACGAGGTGCTGGAGATGGAGATACCGCAGTTACAGGAGATAGCGGGTAAGGTGTGGAAGAAGGAGGACGAGCTGAAGCAGTTGAAGTCCGAACTTGCCGCCCTTGACCGAAAAATTCAGCTGGAGCTTGCGCCACCCACGCCCGAAGTCGCAGAAAAGGAGAATGAAGGGCAACAGCTCAAGCCGGAAGCGGAAGATGTGAGGAACAGGCAGGCGCAATATCCCGAAAATGCACCGCCGCAGATACGCAGTCCGGCGGATAGTATCGTTGCCAACCATGTCATAATCGGGCGTCCGGGACTGTATGCCAAGGAGGAAACCCGGTCCAAAGGATTGAAAATATAACCTAAGGAATTTTATCTGAAGTATTAATAAGGGCTATCCCAAAAGGTCTAAAAGTAAATTTTATCCTTTCTGCAAGTATCTATAGGATGGCAACTGCATTTTTTTCTTTTTGGGCAGCCCTTATTAAAATTTATTCTTATTTTAGGTTATATACATTCATGTCCATTTATGTAAAAAATTCCTGCTGACCTTGTTTATGTCTTGTCAGTCACCATTTGCAAAACCATATTTGACCCTCAAAGAGGCTGAATTTGATAAGTAACTTGCTACATACTCATAATAAGGAGCTAAATAGAACACGAATGGGAAATACACAAATGCTAAACTAAAGAAGATATTGGCCAAAATAAACGCTATACCGAGAGAGAAACTTGATTTTTCAACTTCCTAAAACGGTGTTGTTCAAACATTTCTACTTATTTGTACTTGCCAGTTGAACCTACGCTTCCCTAATAAAATGTCTATGGTAAAAAGTTAAAAAATCCTCCCACTTTTGTTAGATATATTTTTTTGTGTAATTTTGTAATCGTTATGCGGCAGTAATAATATACATATTAATACGAGTTAGTAATCCTGTAGTTCTCATATGCTACGAGGAGGTATTAAAAGGTGCGTTTCGACAATGCATCTACTGTAGTATATTATTGCTTAATCCAAATGAATATTATAAATTTAGGAATTCTTGCTCACATTGATGCAGGAAAAACTTCCGTAACCGAGAATCTGCTGTTTGCCAGTGGAGCAACGGAAAAGTGCGGCCGTGTGGATAATGGTGACACCATAACGGACTCTATGGATATAGAGAAACGTAGAGGAATTACTGTTCGGGCTTCTACGACATCTATTATCTGGAATGGAGTGAAATGCAATATCATTGACACTCCGGGACACATGGATTTTATTGCGGAAGTGGAGCGGACATTCAAAATGCTTGATGGAGCAGTCCTCATCTTATCCGCAAAGGAAGGCATACAAGCGCAGACAAAGTTGCTGTTCAGTACTTTACAAAAACTGCAAATCCCGACAATTATATTTATCAATAAAATTGACCGTGCCGGTGTGAATTTAGAGCGTTTGTATCTGGATATAAAAACAAATCTGTCTCAAGATGTCCTGTTTATGCAAACTGTTGTCGATGGATCGGTTTATCCGATTTGCTCCCAAACATATATAAAGGAAGAATACAAAGAATTTGTATGCAACCATGACGACGATATATTAGAACGATATTTGGCGGATAGCGAAATTTCACCGGCTGATTATTGGAATACGATAATCGCTCTTGTGGCAAAAGCCAAAGTCTATCCGGTGCTACATGGATCAGCAATGTTCAATATCGGTATCAATGAGTTGTTGGACGCCATTTCTTCTTTTATACTTCCTCCGGCATCAGTCTCAAACAGACTTTCAGCTTATCTCTATAAGATAGAGCATGACCCCAAAGGGCATAAAAGAAGTTTTCTTAAAATAATTGACGGAAGTCTGAGACTTCGAGACGTTGTAAGAATCAACGATTCGGAAAAATTCATCAAGATTAAAAATCTAAAGACTATTTATCAGGGCAGAGAGATAAATGTTGATGAAGTGGGTGCCAATGATATCGCGATTGTAGAAGATATAGAAGATTTTCGAATCGGAGATTATTTAGGTACTAAACCTTGTTTGATTCAAGGGTTATCTCATCAGCATCCCGCTCTCAAATCCTCCGTCCGGCCAAACAGGCCCGAAGAGAGAAGCAAGGTGATATCCGCTCTGAATACATTGTGGATTGAAGACCCGTCTTTGTCCTTTTCCATAAACTCATATAGTGATGAATTGGAAATCTCGTTATATGGTTTGACCCAAAAGGAAATCATACAGACATTGCTGGAAGAACGATTTTCCGTAAAGGTCCATTTTGATGAGATCAAGACTATCTACAAAGAACGACCTATAAAAAAGGTCAATAAGATTATTCAGATCGAAGTACCACCCAACCCTTACTGGGCCACAATAGGGCTGACTCTTGAACCCTTACCGTTAGGGGCAGGGTTGCAAATCGAAAGTGACATCTCCTATGGTTATCTGAACCATTCTTTTCAAAATGCCGTTTTTGAAGGGATTCGTATGTCTTGCCAATCTGGTTTACATGGATGGGAAGTGACAGATCTGAAAGTAACTTTTACTCAAGCCGAGTATTATAGCCCGGTAAGTACACCTGCTGATTTCAGACAGCTGACCCCTTATGTCTTCAGGCTGGCTTTGCAACAGTCAGGTGTGGACATTCTCGAACCGATGCTCTGTTTTGAGTTGCAGATACCCCAAGTAGCGAGTTCCAAAGCTATTACAGATTTGCAAAAACTGATGTCTGAGATTGAAGACATCAGTTGTAATAATGAGTGGTGTCATATTAAAGGGAAAGTTCCATTAAATACAAGTAAAGACTATGCCTCAGAAGTAAGTTCGTACACTAAGGGCTTAGGCATTTTTATGGTTAAGCCATGTGGGTATCAAATAACAAAAGACGGTTATTCTGATAATATCCGCATGAACGAAAAAGATAAACTTTTATTCATGTTCCAAAAATCAATGTCATTAAAATAATGGAGCGGTCAGGAAATTTCTATAAGGCAATACGGTTGGGATATATACTTATCTCCATTCTTATCGGATGTATGGCATATAATAGCCTCTATGAATGGCAGGAGATAGAAGCATTAGAACTTGGCAATAAAAAAATAGACGAGCTCCGAAAAGAAATAAACAATATCAATATTCAAATGATAAAATTTTCTCTATTGGGTGAAACAATACTGGAATGGAACGATAAAGATATCGAGCATTACCATGCACGGCGTATGGCAATGGACAGTATGCTCTGCCGTTTCAAGGCCACCTATCCAGCAGAGCGCATCGATAGTGTGCGCAGTCTTTTAGAGGATAAGGAACGACAGATGTTCCAGATAGTCCGGTTAATGGATGAACAACAATCTATTAACAAGAAGATAGCCAATCAAATTCCGGTTATTGTACAGAAAAGTGTGCAGGAACAGTCCAAAAAGCCAAAACGAAAAGGTTTCTTAGGCATATTCGGCAAAAAAAAGGAAGTAACTCCAGCAGTATCAACCACTATCCTTCATTCGGTCAATAGAAACGTAATCAGCGAACAGAAAGTGCAGGATCGCCAATTGTCGGAACAAGCCGACAGCCTTGCAGCTCGTAATGCAGAACTTAACAGACAACTGCAAGAATTGATTTGCCAAATAGAAGAAAAGGTACAAACCGAACTGCAAAGCCGGGAAAACGAAATAGTTGCCATGCGTGAAAAGTCATTTATGCAAGTAGGCGGTTTAATGGGATTCGTTCTTCTATTGTTGTTAATTTCCTACATCATCATACATCGTGATGCAAAAAGCATTAAACAATACAAGCACAAGACAACTGATTTGATAAGGCAACTGGAACAATCCGTACAACGGAACGAGGCACTGATAACGTCAAGGAAGAAGGCGGTACATACTATCACCCATGAACTGCGCACACCGCTGACAGCAATAACAGGCTATGCCGGACTGATACGGAAAGAACAGTGTGAGGATAAGTCCGGGCAGTATATCCAAAACATACTGCAATCCTCCGACCGTATGCGGGATATGCTTAACACTTTGCTTGACTTCTTCCGCCTGGACAACGGCAAGGAACAGCCCCGTCTGTCACCCTGCCGGATTTCAGCAATCACGCACACACTTGAAACGGAGTTCATGCCTGTTGCCGTGAACAAAGGGCTGTCCTTGTCCGTGAAGACTGGACACGATGCCATTGTATTGACCGACAAAGAGCGAATAATACAAATCGGGAATAACCTGCTGTCAAACGCTGTCAAGTTCACAGAAGAAGGCGGTGTTTCTTTGATTACTGAATATGATAATGGAGTTCTGACACTGGTCGTTGAAGATACAGGTACAGGCATGACAGAAGAGGAACAGAAACAAGCGTTCGGTGCGTTTGAACGTCTATCAAATGCCGCCGCAAAGGAGGGTTTCGGGCTTGGGCTTGCCATAATGCGTAATATTGTGTCGATGCTTGGCGGAACAATCCGTTTAGACAGCAAGAAAGGGAAAGGCAGTCGTTTCACAGTTGAAATTTCTATGCAGGAAGCTGAAGAACAGCTTGGATATACAAGCAATACACCTGTTTATCATAACAATAAATTCCATGATGTTGTCGCCATTGACAATGATGAGGTATTACTTCTGATGCTGAAAGAGATGTATTCCCAAGAAGGAATACACTGCGACACTTGCACCGATGCTGCGGCACTGATGGAAATGATACGCCAGAAAGAATACAGCCTGTTGCTGACAGACTTGAATATGCCCGATATAAACGGTTTCGAATTGCTGGAACTGTTGCGTTCGTCCAACGTGGGCAATTCACCAACAATCCCGGTGGTTGTGGCAACCGCTTCGGGCAGTTGTAACAAAGGGGAACTATTGGCAAAAGGCTTTGCCGGATGCCTGTTCAAACCGTTCTCCATATCGGAACTGATGGAGGTTTCCGACAGGTGTGCCATAAAAGCGACACCGGACGGGAAACCGGACTTTTCCGCCTTATTGTCCTATGGCAATGAAGCCGTCATGCTGGAAAAGTTGATAACTGAAACAGAAAAGGAAATGCAGGCGGTACGGGATGCAGCAAAAGAAAAAGACCTGCAAAAGCTGGATTCCCTGATCCACCACCTGCGCAGTTCGTGGGAGGTGCTCCGTGCCGACCAACCGCTGAATGTACTTTACGGATTGCTTCGTGGCGATGCTCTCCCGGATGGTGAAGCGTTAAGCCATGCCGTGACTGCCGTGCTGGATAAGGGAGTGGAAATAATACGGTTGGCAGAAGAGGAAAGGAGAAAATACGAAGATGAATAAGACAAAAATAATTGTGGTGGAAGACAACATCGTGTATTGCGAATATGTCTGCAATATGCTGTCACGGGAGGGCTACCGCAATATGAAGGCTTACCACCTCTCAACCGCGAAGAAACATCTGCAACAGGCAACAGATAATGATATCGTGGTTGCCGACCTGCGTCTGCCTGACGGCAGTGGCATAGACCTTTTGTGCTGGATGCGAAAGGAGGGAAAGATGCAGCCCTTCATCATTATGACCGACTACGCCGAAGTTAATACCGCCGTGGAAAGCATGAAACTCGGCTCGATAGACTATATTCCCAAACAGCTTGTGGAGGATAAACTTGTCCCCCTGATCCGTTCCATACTGAAAGAACGTCAGGCAGGACAACGCCGTATGCCTATATTCGCCCGTGAAGGTTCCGCCTTTCAGAAAATCATGCACCGCATAAGGCTGGTAGCCGCCACCGATATGAGCGTGATGATATTTGGTGAGAACGGCACGGGCAAGGAGCATATTGCCCACCTGTTGCATGACAAGAGCAAACGTGCAGGCAAGCCATTTGTGGCGGTGGACTGCGGTTCACTCTCCAAAGAGCTTGCACCGTCGGCTTTCTTCGGACACGTCAAAGGTGCATTTACAGGTGCGGACAATGCCAAGAAAGGATATTTCCATGAGGCGGAAGGCGGCACGTTGTTTCTGGACGAGGTAGGAAACCTCGCGTTGGAAACCCAACAGATGTTGCTCCGTGCCATACAGGAGAGGCGGTATCGCCCGGTCGGAGACAAGGCAGACCGGAATTTCAATGTCCGCATCATCGCTGCTACCAATGAAGATTTGGAGGTATCGGTGAATGAAAAGCGTTTTCGGCAGGATCTTCTGTACCGCCTGCACGACTTCGGGATAACCGTTCCTCCGTTGCGTGACTGTCAAGAAGACATTATGCCGCTGGCAGAGTTCTTCCGTGATATGGCAAACAGAGAGCTGGAGTGTAGCGTGAGCGGGTTCAGTTCCGAAGCACGTAAAGCGTTGCTGACACACGCATGGCCGGGCAACGTGCGGGAACTTCGGCAGAAAGTTATGGGTGCTGTATTGCAGGCGCAGGAAGGTGTTGTCATGAAAGAGCATCTGGAACTTGCCGTGACGAAACCGACCTCTACTGTCAGCTTCGCCTTGCGCAATGACGCGGAGGATAAGGAGCGGATATTGCGTGCGTTGAAACAGGCAAACGGCAACCGGAGTGTCGCCGCAGAACTGCTCGGCATAGGCAGGACAACACTATACAGCAAACTTGAAGAGTATGGACTTAAATATAAATTCAAGCAATCATAGCCCGTAATTCACTGAATTTGGCTATCTTTGCATAACATTTGAGAAAAACGGCGATTGGCAGGAGCTTTTCGCCGCCAACATATAGGATAAGACCGCAAGGCGTTTCAAGCGAAAATCTGGTAAATTGGAACTACGGAGACGATTGCGTGATGCTTATGCTATGCTTACGCATAGCGTGCATTCACGTACTCTCCGTAAAGGCTTTACCAGAGCCATCGCTTGAAGGTAGTGTGAATTGCACGCTACTTTTTTACCCTTGCCTAACGAAAGGAAACGATTATGGGTAAAGTTCAGATTCTCGCCGTACTGACGATGGACGGATGTCTTTCTTCAGAGTTATATGATAAAGCACATCAGGATTTGTGCCTTGACCGTTGCGGTCTTGATGAAATCAGGAAGAAAGCCTTTTACCGTGTGACACCGGACTATTCCATTTCAATGCTGCACGAATGGAGAAAAGACTGCACAAACATCCGTTACCTCGCGGAAGCCACACCGGACACGGCAGACTATATAAACGGACTGCTGCGGATGCACGCTGTGGATGAAATCATACTATACACCGTTCCTTTCATATCCGGAAGCGGACGACATTTTTTTAAGTCGGCTCTGCCAGAGCAACACTGGACGCTTTCCTCTTTGAAAAGCTATCCCAACGGTGTATGTCGCATTATCTATATCCTTGATAAAAAAGCAAGATAGCCAAAATGTGCGGCAAGCATACATTTCTATTTTCAGGAATAGAATAAATGTTCCGATTACAAACAATTTAAGTCGGAGATAATTTGTCCTTGTGAAAAAATACTGAATTTTATACCTCTGAAATCCAGCACTTTGTAAAATTGAGTGTTGGATTTTTTATTTTCTGCCGCGTTTTTTGCCAATTATATTCATGTGCGCACGCAGAAAACAAAGTGTAATTTTCAAAATTGACAGAACCATGAATTATTTCTTGCTGGCGGAAACCGACTTTTTCCGCCTGATAAACGAAGCCGGCGACTGCAATATGGAAACGGCATACACGGCTTTCGCCACCCAAGTGATCGAACTGTGCAACGGCGGCATGGACATGAACCTTACCGTCATCGCGCTTGCCTACATCGAAATCGAGTTGCAGCACCATCCCGTACGTAATCTGTCAGAAGAAAAAAGAGAGATTGCCGCCTACGTCAGCAAGGCTCTGTCTTTCGTAAGAAAGATGCAGAAATTCCTTGCCACGCCCCAAGTGCCACCACTAATATCCGCCAACAACGCAACAGAAACCACCGCCAGCCTTCTTCAATGGACGGGCAATGCCATCGACCTCGTGGAACTTATCTACGGCATAGACGTGATGGGCTGCATCAACAACGGCAATATGCCGCTCAAACAGCTCGCCCCACTTCTCTATAAGATATTCGGGGTTGATTCTAAAGACTGCTACCGCTTCTACACTGATATCAAACGCCGGAAGAACGAAAGCCGCACCTATTTCATTGACAGGATGCAGGAAAAACTGAACGAGAGAATGTTGCGTGATGAGGAGTTGGAGCGGATGAGAAAATAAAAAAATATCCATTACATATGAGAAGACAGGAATACTCGTATCCTGTCTTTTTATTTTCATTTAATTATATATTAATTAGCACAATATATGTGAGTTTTTCATTCCTATAAGGACAAATTTCAGAAACGTATGTCTGGTAAATTATTGAGTCATCATAGTATGAACATATATCATTACTAAAAACAATGAAACAACTTCCATAAGATTGTGGTTGTAAAAATCGCCATTTAATAGCCCGTTTTTTTTGTAAAATTCGCCAATTAAAAAAATATGATTATCTTTGCATTATATTTTATAAGGTATGGAAACAGTAAATAGAATACTTCAAGAGAAGATTACAGCACGAATCGCGCCCAATAAAGCAGTACTGATTTTTGGTGCTCGCCGTGTTGGTAAAACGGTAATGATGCGTAAAATTGTGGACAACTATTCAGGTAGGACGATGATGCTCAACGGCGAAGACTACGACACATTAGCACTATTGGAGAATCGCTCAATAGCCAATTATCGGCATTTATTGGATGGTATTGATTTGCTGGCTATTGATGAGGCACAGAACATACCACAAATCGGTAGTATTCTGAAGTTGATAGTTGATGAAATACCGGGAATAAGTGTCTTGGCAAGTGGTTCTTCGTCATTCGATTTGCTGAATAAGACTGGTGAACCGTTGGTCGGCCGCAGTACGCAATTTCTCCTTACACCATTCTCGCAACGGGAAATCGCACAGACGGAAACGGCACTTGAAACCCGCCAGAACCTCGAAGCGCGCTTGATTTACGGTTCCTATCCCGAAGTAGTAATGATGGAGAACTATGAACGTAAAACAGACTACCTACGTGATATTGTCGGTGCATACCTGCTTAAAGATATCTTAGCAATTGACGGCTTAAAAAATTCGAGCAAGATGCGCGATCTACTGCGATTGATAGCTTTTCAGTTGGGCAGCGAAGTTTCTTACGAAGAGTTAGGTAAACAACTCGGCATGAGCAAGACGACCGTTGAAAAATACCTCGACCTATTGGAAAAGGTCTTCGTTATCTATCGTCTGGGGGCTTATTCGCGTAACCTACGCAAGGAGGTTACAAAAGCTGGCAAGTGGTACTTCTACGACAACGGCATTCGCAATGCCATTATCGGGGCTTTCTCACCGCTGGCCATTCGGCAGGATGTCGGTGCGCTGTGGGAGAACTACATCATCGGAGAGCGGCGCAAAGCGAACTTCAATGAGGGACTGCACAGGGAGTTCTATTTCTGGCGCACCTACGACAAACAGGAAATCGACCTGATTGAGGAGAGTGCCGACAGTCTTACCGCCTTGGAGTTCAAGTGGGGAAATAAAATGCCGGCCGCACCGAAAGCCTTCCAAGAAGCCTATCCCTATGCCGAGTTTCATGTGGTAAATCGGGAGAATTATTTGGAGTTCGTATAATCAATAAATTACGTATATGGAAACAAAACTACAATCCAAACAGCAATATCCGCGGTTTATCCAAAATAAACCGTGTGGTATTGACAAATTCGATGGAGGTTCGCAAGAAAGGTTGGCAAAAACTATTGCTCGCCATTTTTGTCAGAATGATTCATTGGATGAGGAATGTACTTTACCTCGAATTATCGGCATCGAAGGTATTTGGGGATCTGGAAAATCCAACGTGGTTAAAATGTTGGAACGTGAATTATCAGACGACTATTACTTTTTTGAGTATGACGCATGGGGACATCAAGAGGACTTGCAACGCCGCTCTATATTGGAATTGCTTACAAGCAAACTTATTGATGATGGTATCCTATCTGGAAATGCAACAATAAAAGTCAAAGGTGGAGGTACGAAAACCGTATCATGGTCTGAAAAGCTGAAATATTTATTAGCCCGTAAAACGGAGACCGTAACCGAAAAATATCCCCTTATCAGTAATGGTATGGTTGCGGCATTTTTGGTTGCAGTTTTAACTCCGATATTTACATTTATTGCGTATGCAGTAAAACCTACACCCACAACATGGTGGTTTTCTTTATTGTCTATTATCATAGCTGCACTGCCAGTTCTTATTGCATTGTGCGTTTGGAAATGGGCATATAGCAAAGATCATAAATATGGATGGAGTTATATGTTAGCTATTTATCAAGATAAAGTCGAAAAGGACGTTTGCTATGAGACTTTGAGCGAAGACGAACCAACGGTTTACGAGTTCAAAACATGGATGCAAGACATTTCTGATTTTATCAAGGAAAAAGGACAACGTAAATTAGTCCTTGTTTTTGACAACATGGATCGTCTCCCCGCTGAAAAAGTAAAAGAATTATGGTCTTCTATCCATACGTTCTTCGCCGATAGCGGTTTTGAAAATGTTTGGGCTGTTATTCCTTTCGATGAAACACATTTAGCTTGTGCATTCGGAGATGAGACCGACGAACAAACGAAACAACTGACCAAGTATTTTATCAATAAAACTTTCCCTATTGTTTATCGTGTTGCTCCTCCTGTTATTACCGACTATCGAAGTATATTCAACAAACTGTTTGTTGAAGCATTTGGAGAAACAGAAAATGAAGCGAAAGAAACTATAAATCGGATATTCAGATTGGTAAATCCTAATGCCAATGTTAGGGAAATTATATCATATATCAATGAGATGGTCGCTCTTAAACAAGAGTGGTGTAACGAAATTTTGATGATAAACATAGCATTGTTCTGTTTGAAGAAGACGGATATTCTGGCAAATCCAGTAGAACAAATATTGTCCGGCGACTATCTGAATGGCATTCAAACAATAATTAACAATGATCTGCAAACACAACGCGAAATTGCAGCTTTGGTATATGGTGTCGATGTTGAAGATGCTCGACAAATTCCATTGAAAAAATATATTGAAGGCTGCATCAACGGAGAAGAAGACCACGACATAAATCAATATGCAGAGACTAATAAACAATTTGACACTGTATTAGAAGAAGTTATACAATGTATGGACAATGCGCTTATCGATAAGATTATACATTGTTTGCATAAATTAACTCGAAAGAGCGATGTTATTCTGCGTGTATGGCAAAGAATAGCACAATTGAAATTAAAAGAATCCATAGAGAAGCAGGTGTTCCCTGTCGAATACCAAGAACTGCTGTTGCATTTAGACACGGAAAGCCAAAACCATGTGATTGCTCAATTATATAAGAAGATAGTTCGGTTCAATGACTTCAATGGCGGCGACTATTTCAAAACGTTAGATGCAATAGACAGGTTTATTGCGCAAAATAAGTTGGCGTGCGATTTTACGTCATTGATTGAAGCAAAAACAGTCAAGCCAAATACATTTATCGATTATATTCAAGCTGCAAATGCAACAGATGCTGCCTATCGGGATAACGCGACAACTAAAGCATATAAATATTATCAAGTAGCAACAAATTCGGAGGCGCTCGATAATTATTTGGCAAACTTACTACCCGATAATTTCGACCATGCAGATATTGTAAAAACGTTAAAAGATAATTCTACCTATACGTTTCCAACGCTTTTGCAAGCGATCACGAATTGCATTGATGAACAGAATGTAAATAAAGATAATATAGGGGCTATATTTACAACCTATCGTTTATTGGCATCTGACGAAGAAAGACCTTTACCTGTAACGTTAGATTCAACCTACATAAATCAGTTGCATTCTGAATTAGAAACTGATGGCCGAAACATTAAAGAGTCTGGATATTACGATTTAGTCGCCATGCAATTGGCACATGGTCATTCCGTTTCCTTAATAGAGGGTGGAGATATAAAATATGTTGCAGAACTCATGGACTATTATGTGGATCATGGAGACTTATTAGTAAATAGTGTGGGATGGAATATACCGCTATTAAATGAAACACTACAATACATGGTAAATCATAAACTTGGCTATAAATTATTGCTCTCAGACATATTGCCCCAATTTGAAGATATTAAGAACAGAATAGGTGTAACGGATGAGGTATTTATCGAGCATTTAGCAGAGTGGAATACCGATTTGGATAAGTATATCACTAAGAACAATATTAAAGATGTAATTCCTGACGCATCTTTTTACGATTTGACCACTAAAATAAGCAATGTCCTGACCGATCATATCAATAAAATAGCGTTCGAAGCGTTGTCTGAAATAAGTGTTGATACATTATACGCCCAAAGAACAGCACATACATCATATTATTGGTTTGTCGCAATAAAACATTTACTGGCTAAAATCAAATCCTTGCCAGATAACTTGACTGAATTTGGCAAAAAGATTCTGATGGATATTGCTTCTGGAACTCAAAGTTTGAATCCTTTCCCTAATTGTTTCAAGAATATAGTTGAAAGATTGGATAAACGAAAAATTAAATCGACAGTTACCGATATAAGAAATGATTTCTGCATCGGTAAAAAGACTATCAATGCAATAAAGTTTCAATTTTTCGAAACATGGCTTAGATCGCATGGTAATTTGAAAAGTCAAGCTGGAGACGTTATTGATAAAATAGTGAAACCTGTAATTTCCGATGGGGCATGCCGTTCATTGATTCTGCAAAACAAAGATTTTTATATGGATTTAATAAATACAGCAGGGGATGATGCTTATGAATTGAAAAAGAGTCTCCGAAACCTCATACAAAAAGATTCAGATCCGCAATTGGTTAAATTTGTCAATTCGATAGATTCAGTACCTGAGGTTGAAACCGCGTAAGTATTTGTCTAACAAGTCCGAATTTTACGATTTTACCCGTCAGAACTGAAGTGCCCCCCAAAAAAATTGTATCCAACTTTTGGGGGTCACTTCAAACTTCGATAGGGATAATTTTCAATTTTGGGGACTTGTTAGACAGTCTCATTATCTGGTAGCAGTTTACACAGCACCGGATCGTTTTTGATACGCTCCAGTTCCTCCTGCACAATCTGCTTCACCTCTTCCTTGATGCGCCGGTAGTTCGCCTGCACCGTTTCCTTCATGCGGTCGTTGCCGTCCTCGTCCGTGAAGTTTGTAATGACGGGAATTTTCTTGTAGGCACTTTCTTCCCGTTTCACCTTTTCGGCATCCACCACAATCTCGCAATGAAAAATCTTCTGCTCGATACGCTCGTTGAAGTTGTCGGATACAGAACCGACAAACATTCCCTGCGTAAGCCCGGAAATCTTACTCGGTGGAATGAGCGCGTCCATCTGCGTGTTGATGGAGGTGGAAACATCCTGCCGGTTGATGGAGATGGACTGCCGTTTCTGCAACACCTTACCGAACCGCTCGGAGAGCGTCTTGGCTGTTTCCCCCACCACCTGACCGGAGAAAATATTGCCGACAGTGTTCATCACCACTTTCGCCTCTTTGTCCCCGTAGTCACGCACTAACTGGCTGAAATCCTGAAAGCCCAGACACACGGCAACCTTGTTGCTTCGGGCGGTAGCTATAAGATTGTCCAACCCTTTGAAGTATATTGTGGGCAACTCGTCGATGATGACCGATGACTTCAGCATCCCCTTCTTGTTGATGAGCTTCACGATACGGGAATTATACAGACCGAGTGCCGCACCGTAGATATTCTGACGGTCGGGATTGTTACCCACGCAGAGGATTTTCGGCTCTTCGGGATTGTTGATGTCCAGCGTAAACTCGCTGTCTGACATCACCCAGTAGAGCTGCGGTGAAATCATCCTCGAAAGCGGGATTTTTGCCGACGCTATCTGACCCATGAGCTGCTCCGCAGCCCCTCCAAGCCACGCATCCATGAACGGCGAAAGGTAGTTCTCCAGCTCCGGATAAGAGGTCAGTATCGGAAATATATCCTCGTAACGGCGGTTCAGAAACTCGATAGCATGGGGAAACGTGCAAAACTTCCCGTTCTGATAGATTTTGAGATACCAGATAATACTGGCAAACAGAATGATAGGTGACTCCACGAAGAAGTCGCCCTGCTTTTGCACCCACGTTTTATTGAGGTTGAGCATTATTGTGTAGGCACTCTCATAGGCATCCGTAATATCTTCCATAAAATCCGGGTGAATGGGATTGCACCGATGAGAGCGTCGCGGGTCGTCGAAGTTGATCACATAGAACTTCGGCTTTACCTTGTAGCCGTCCGGGTGGTTCAGCAAATGGTTGTAGGCAATAGTAGATAGGTCGGGATACTTGAAATCGTAGATGTATTGACTAAAGCCCTTTTCAATCTGTTGCTTGATAAAATTGTTTACCACGGCATAGGACTTGCCGCTGCCCGGCGTACCCAACACGATGGACGCACGGAAGGGATTAACTACATTGATCCAACCGTTGTTCCAGCGTTTCCTGTAATAGAAACGTGTCGGCAGATTGACCGAATACTCGCTTTCGATAAGCCTCGTTTCCTGCATGAAACTCTCGTTCTCGTTGTTGAAAACATCCTCCATCAAATTGTGTTTCAACAGGCGGCTCATCCACAGACCACCCATCAACAGGCAGACATAGCCCGTTCCAATGGTAAGGACATACAGTCCCGTCACCGCTTCAAGCGGCAGCGGCAGGGGCAGCAACCACCAGTTCAGGAAAAACAGCACGAACCCGACGGCAAATGCTGTCCAGATTCTCCCCCAAGTGATTTTCTCACCCTTGACACCCTTCGTACCCAGACAGGACAAGGCAAGCAAAAGGACGGAAAACAGCTTCGTGTAGAGAATGGAATGGAACAGCCCCGCCGTGCGGTCGAAGTTCAGAAGGATTTTGTCCACCACGCCGATGTTCACGCCCCACAGCCGGATGGCTTCGTAGCAGAACCAGTACACGTTCATGACCACTAAAATGATACTCACGGCACGCAGAAAATCCATGATTTTCGCCAATGCCCTCAAATCGTCTTCTTGTTGTGACATACATTGATTTTTTAATTGTTGATACTCTGATTACATACCCAAGCCCTTGCGTTTTTTCTTCTTTTTGCGCTTCATCGCCCGGATGAAAGCCTCTTCCTCGGCATCTACCGCCGGACCTTCGGGAGTGAGCAAGCCCATACCGCCCGATATATCTTCACTGTCGTAGGCGGTCTGCCCGTGTGCCTTGTCCGCAGCATCCACAGGGATGGATAGCGGTATCGGCGGTTGTCCGGCGTATGGCAGGGTGAAGTGTTCCTGCAAGGCATTCGCCGAAAGCTCCTTACCCATGCGCGAACCGTTCAGCACGCATCCCGTGCGGTGGTCGATGAAGGTAGCCCCATAGATGCGCCCTTCCTCTGTGTAGCGCAGTACGGTGTCGATGCCCTTCTCTTTGAGTTGGGATACAAATTTGTCCTTGTCATAAGTGCCTTGCAGCACGGAAAGGACGGTGCGTTTCGTCATGTCTGCCAGTTTCCTATCCTTGATTTCCGATTTGGAACGGACAAACTTCTTCTGTACGGCTTCATAGCCTGCGGACTTCCCGAAAAGCGAGGATTTGAACGGGTTGCCCACCTTGTTACCCTTGTCGTCCGTGACGGAATAGACCAGCCCGTGATACTCCCGTCCGCGCACGTTGCCCCTCGCTTCCTCCACCGTCATATTATATAAGGAAAGGAGCGCACGGTATTCGCCCATCGTCTGGAAACGGTACTGCCCATTCAGAGCCTTCACGGTGTTGCCTACCTGCTTCTTCACATCACCTGCCGATGCGGCCACCTTGCGCAACGGATTATCCAATCTCTGATTTTTACGTTCTGCCGGATGCAATCCGTACTTCTGTTCCAGTTCCCTGCGGATACGGTCGCTGCGGCGGTAGAGAAAATCCCGGTTGAGCCTTTTCCCGTTCTCGTCCACGTTGACCGTCACGATGTGCAGGTGGTGGCGGTCGATGTCCTCGTGCTTGAATACAAGATAAGGCTGGTTTCCGAAACCGAGTTTTTCCAGATACTCGCGGGCGATATTCTGCAACTCAATATCGGTCAGCACATCCTCCGGGTGCGGGTTGAGAGAGATATGCACCACCGGCTTCTCGATCTTCATCTGCGGTGGCAGGAAGGTGAGAAAACCCTCCATCGCCTTGCCTATGTCCACCGTTCCCGAACCGTCATTGTAGATGCGGTTGGTGGTGAGAAGCCGCCCCTGCGCCTCGTTAATCTTCTCCCCGTTGTAGGCAATCGCGCCGTACAACGAACTTCCTACACTGATTTTTGCGACCATTTTGCCTCCATTTCCCTTGAAAGTTCCACAATCCGGCGGCTCAGTTTCACGAGTTCGACGGTGTGTTGCTCTAATTTGTAGAGCAACGCCATCGCCTTTTTCTCTGAAAAATGCAGCCTCAGTTCCTTCACGACTTGGTTGTAATTCGTACCCACGGCACGGAATTGTGCATGAAAATCCGACAGTTTGGTGTAATAGTCCACCAACGTCTTGTCCACCTTCAGCACCTTGAACGGTTGCCCGAAGAAGTGCGCTTTGAGGAAAACAGACCGTGCATAGACACCCGATTTTCCGAACATGGCGAGGAAACGGTTGTGTTCCTCCTCGTTGAAACGGACGGTGTACCGGTACACCGCCGGATCAAGTTTGGGATTTCTCCCTGATTTGCTTTTCCTTTTCTCTTTCATATTACTTTGGATTTAGCGGATTGACGGCATAAGCCGCCGCTTCGGATTACAGCACCGCAGTTCTGAAAGGCTTCCCGACTTCGGAGGGAAAGCCCGCCCCCTGCAAGGGCAAGTGCTTTTCGTGGCTGCTCAAAATATTTTGAGCGGCTGAAAAGACATCTTGCTATGTTCAGGTGAACATAAAAATCCGTCAGGGGACGGATTGGGAAAATACCTTTCAGGACTCCGGGCCGCGCGTCATCGGCGAACCCTGCTGTCCGGGTGCAAAGTTACGCCCTTAAAGCGGTATCGGACAGATGCTTGACCCGGTCAATGACTGCCAACCGGCGCAACGTGCCGCCACTTGCCGGAGAAGTGATACAGGTTCCAAAATATACTTGTTTATTTGCAGCATGATTCAAGAAACGAACGATTTGAAGATATGATAAACGGAACATTCAAATACCCGGAAATCCGCTTCTTCGGATACTTGCCGAAACGGATACCCGAACCGTCGGAAACCCGGTTCTCCGACAATTCGGTGACGTATGGATTCAATGACTTCATGACGCAATGTCGTCAATCACCATTTGTCCGACGCACCGCTTCACCACAGAACCGGATACGCGACGACCCGCCTGCGTGTGTAGTCACGGAAGCGGATGGTGCGACAGCCAAATCCGTATGGAAACAGAAAAACAAATCATCAACAATTAAAATAAATGGAACTATGAGTAAGGAAATCTTCGTTGCATTCGCAACACAGAAAGGTGGCATCGGCAAATCCACTGTCACGGCACTTGCCGCCAGCTACCTGCACAACGTGAAAGGCTACAATGTCGCCGTCGTGGACTGCGACGACCCGCAGCACAGCATCCACGGGCTGCGCGAACACGAAATGGGGCTTATCGACAGCAGCACCTACTTCAAGGCTCTCGCTTGCGACCATTTCCGCCGGATCAAAAAGAACGCCTACACCATCGTCAAAAGCAATGCGGTGAACGCCCTCGACGATGCCGAGAGGATGATTGCCACTGAGGACGTGAAACCCGACGTGGTGTTCTTCGACATGCCCGGCACACTCCGAAGCAACGGCGTGATAAAGACGCTCTCGCAGATGGACTACATTTTCACTCCGCTGAGTGCCGACCGCTTTGTCGTGGAGAGTACCCTGAAATTCGTCACGATGTTCCGCGACAGGCTGATGACTACCGGACAGGCGAAAACAAAGGGGCTGCATCTGTTCTGGACGATGGTGGACGGCAGGGAGAGGAACGACTTGTACGGCATCTACGAGGAAGTGATAGCCGAAATGGGCTTTCCGGTACTTTCCACCCGCTTGCCCGACAGCAAGAAGTTCCGCCGTGACCTTTCGGAAGAGCGCAAGAGCGTTTTCCGCTCCACCATCTTCCCGATGGACACGGCACTGCTGAAAGGGAGTGGCATCCGGGAGTTTTCCGAAGAGATAAGCGACATCATCAGACCGCAGTGAGCATGGGCAGCAGGAAAGTGAACACGGAAGGCATCGACGAGGAACTGCTGTTAGCCTCCATCGGGCGGCGCACACAGGACGGGACACTGCGCCCCGCACAGGAAGTACCCGCAGCTGCACCGACCGAAGAGGACACCGCCGCACCGGAACCATCTCCTGTGCAACCCGTAACACGGGAAAAAGCGCAGAGGGAAAGTGGACGCCGGAAAAGGCAGGACGAGGACTACAACGAGCTATTCCTGCGCCGCAACGAGATAAAGACCCGCCAATGTGTCTATATCAGCCGTGACGTCCACGGCAAGATCCTCAGAATCGTGAACGACATCGCCGGAGGGGAAATCTCAGTAGGCGGATATGTGGATACCGTGCTGCGCCAGCATCTGGAACAGCACAAGGAGAGAATCAACGAACTGTACAAGAAACAACGTGAAGATCTGATTTGAAAATGGAAAAAGAAATGACACCGAATGAAAAAAGACCACAGCAAGACTGCGGAGGTATGTTTACCCAAGTGCAGGCGAGTGTGGAAATACTGTCGCCTGTCCCGGTAAGCGGCAAATGCAGTGAGAAGGACTATGAACGCCTGTTCATCCGCGACCCGGAAGTAAAGGCACGTGAGGGGAAGATGGCGTATGTGCGCCCGGAGTACCACGAGCGTATCATGCGTATCACCCGTGTAATCGGGCATGACCGGCTTACGCTGTCCGCTTACATCGACCATGTGCTGACGCACCACTTCAACCAGTGCGAAGATGCGATAAAGAGCCTTTATGCCCGAAATTACAATTCAGTATTCTAACCAAAAACGGAAGGATATGAATTACACAATCAGCATGACAGACATTCTGCTGGCGGTATCGGTCGGCTGCAACCTCTGGTTCCTGTTCCTGCTCCTTTACGAGCGCATCATGGACACGCGGATTGTCCGCTTCTTCAAGGGCATTGTCGGATTATGGCGGTCACTGGACGGGAATGAGGCTAAACGCATAGCGGCACACGAGGAAGTCCCTGCGGAAAAGGCGGACATCATCGGCAAGAGCCGTTTCAGGATGGCATCCACCCGGACAACCGCTGCCATACCGACGCAAGAAGCCGCCACTATTGAAAAAGGCATTGAGCTGTCGGAGGAAGAGGCTACTTTTGACGACGGAAAAACGGGAAACGCATCCCGCCCGGCACAAGTCCCGGAGGAAAAACTCGATGAGACCTTCACGAGCATACCGCCGGAGGAACTGGGATACGGGGACGACGAACCGGAAGAGGACGCCTCGGACACGCCACGGGCTTCGGGCAGCAGCTTTGACGAGATTGACGACGCCTGCAAGACCGCCAAAAACCCGGACGCGACACAGGCGGAACGTGAAAAGGCGGCTAAGGTGTTCACCGACATGGAGGGCACGGAGTTGTACGAGAAAATGATGGAAGGCTCTTCGGAGATAGGCATCCGCATCAAGGGGCTTATCGAGATTCGGCTGAAGAAATCTGAAAAGGAGTTCGTCGTGCCGGACAACATCGAGGAGTTCGACATTCGCAACTATGTATGACAACAATAAAAGAAATGAACATGAAAGAATGACATCAACCCACGCGGCGAGGAAACGCAAGGCGCATCCCCATCCGCAACGGACACGCCCACGTCCGTGGAAACAAACGGGCATCCACTAAAACCAAAGTAAAGAAACAAAGTATCAACCGCCCGACAAAGGACCATCCACCCTTTTGACGGCAAAAAACAAGAACAGTTTATGAACAAGAACATCTTGAAAAACAGAAAAGCAATCCTCTCCGCGGCACTTGTCATCGCCGCAACCGCCTCCGCTTTCGCGCAGGGAAACGGCATCGCGGGCATCAACGAAGCCACCTCTATGGTGAGTTCTTATTTCGACCCCGGAACTAAACTGATATACGCCATCGGTGCAGTCGTCGGGCTTATCGGGGGCGTAAAAGTGTACGGCAAGTTTTCATCGGGCGACCCCGACACCAGCAAGACAGCCGCCTCGTGGTTCGGCGCGTGCATCTTCCTGATTGTTGCCGCCACCATCCTGCGCTCATTCTTCCTTTAATAAATAATGTATGGCTGAATACCCAATCAACAAGGGTATCGGCCGTCCGGTAGAGTTCAAGGGCTTGAAGGCACAGTACCTCTTCATCTTCTGCGGAGGTCTGCTGGCTCTCTTCGTCCTGTTCGTCATCCTCTACATGGTCGGTATCGACCAGTGGATATGTATCGGCTTCGGCGCGGCATCGTCCTCCCTCCTTGTATGGCAGACCTTCGCGCTGAACGCCCGGTACGGTGAACACGGGCTGATGAAATTAGGAGCGGCACGGAGCCATCCCCGATACCTTATCAACCGGCGGCGGATAACCCGTCTGTTCAAACGACAACGAAAGGAAGAAAGACAATGAGGAATACATCGAAAATGACAACACTGGAAAACAGGTTCCCACTTTTAGCGGTGGAGCATGGCTGCATCATCTCAAAGGACGCCGACATCACGGTGGCTTTCGAGGTGGAACTACCGGAACTTTACACCGTGACGGGTGCGGAGTACGAGGCGATACACAGTTGCTGGTGCAAGGCTATCAAGGTGCTGCCGGACTACTCCGTCGTCCACAAACAGGACTGGTTCATCAAGGAACGCTACAAACCGGAGCTTCAGAAGGACGACATGAGCTTTTTAAGCCGCTCTTTCGAGCGTCACTTCAACGAGCGTCCGTACCTGAAACACACCTGCTACCTCTACCTGACCAAGACAACAAAGGAGCGTAACCGGATGCAGAGCAATTTCAGCACGCTGTGCCGGGGACATATCATCCCGAAGGAGCTGGACAGGGAAACCACGACCAAGTTCTTGGAAGCCTGCGAACAGTTCGAGCGCATCATGAACGACAGCGGGCTTGTCAGGCTGCGCCGCCTCTCCACCGATGAGATTGTGGGTACTGAGGGAAAGACGGGACTTATTGAACGCTACTTCTCGCTCATGCCGGAAGGTGACACCACCTTGCAGGACATCGAGCTTTCGGCAAGGGAGATGCGCATCGGCGACAACCGCCTGTGTCTGCACACCCTCTCCGACGCGGAAGACCTGCCGGGCAAGGTGGCTACCGACACCCGTTACGAGAAGCTCTCCACCGACCGGAGTGACTGCCGACTGTCATTCGCCTCCCCGGTGGGGCTTCTGCTCTCCTGCAACCATATCTACAACCAGTATGTGCTGATAGACAACAGTGAGGAAACCTTGCAGAAGTTCGAGAAGTCCGCCCGTAACATGCAGTCGCTATCTCGCTATTCAAGGAGCAACAGCATCAACCGCGAGTGGATAGACCAATACCTGAACGAAGCCCATTCCTACGGACTGACCTCGGTACGGGCACACTTCAACGTCATGGCGTGGAGCGACGATGCGGAGGAACTGAAGCATATCAAGAACGACGTGGGCAGCCAGTTGGCAAGCATGGAATGCGTGCCGCGCCACAACACCATCGACTGCCCGACACTCTACTGGGCGGCGATACCCGGCAATGCGGCGGACTTCCCGGCGGAAGAGAGTTTCCACACCTTCATCGAACAGGCGGTGTGCCTGTTCACAGAGGAAACCAACTACCGCAGCTCGCTCTCGCCCTTCGGCATCAAGATGGTGGACAGGCTCACGGGAAAACCGCTGCACCTTGACATCTCCGACCTGCCCATGAAGCGAGGTATCACGACCAACCGCAACAAGTTCGTGCTGGGTCCTTCGGGCAGCGGCAAGTCTTTCTTCATGAACCACCTCGTGCGCCAATATTATGAGCAAGGCGCACATGTGGTATTGGTGGACACGGGAAACTCCTATCAGGGCTTGTGCGGCATGATCCGACGCAAGACAGGCGGAGCGGACGGTGTGTATTTCACCTACACGGAAGATAAGCCCATCAGCTTCAACCCGTTCTACACCGACGATTACATCTTCGACGTGGAGAAGAAGGACAGCATCAAGACCCTGTTGCTGACGCTCTGGAAGTCGGAGGACGACAAGGTGACAAAGACGGAGAGCGGCGAGCTGGGCAGTGCCGTGAGTGCCTATATTGAGCGCATCCAATCCGACCGTAGCATCGTGCCGTCGTTCAACACCTTCTACGAGTATATGCGTGACGACTACCGCAAGGAACTGGCACAGCGTGACATCAAGGTGGAGAAGTCCGACTTCAACATCGACAACATGCTCACCACCATGCGGCAGTATTACCGGGGCGGGCGTTACGATTTCCTGCTCAACTCCACGGAGAACATCGACCTGCTCGGCAAGCGGTTCATCGTCTTCGAGATAGATTCGATTAAAGAAAACCGCGAACTGTTCCCCGTCGTGACCATCATCATCATGGAAGCCTTCATCAACAAGATGCGGCGGCTGAAAGGCGTGCGGAAACAGCTTATCGTGGAAGAGGCTTGGAAGGCCCTCTCATCGGCGAACATGGCTGAATATCTGCGCTATATGTATAAGACGGTCAGAAAATATTACGGCGAGGCAATCGTGGTGACGCAGGAGGTGGACGACATTATCAGTTCTCCGGTGGTCAAAGAGAGCATTATCAACAACTCGGATTGTAAAATCCTGCTTGACCAAAGGAAATATATGAACAAGTTCGACCAGATACAGGCGTTGCTCGGACTGACGGAAAAGGAGAAGTCGCAGATACTCTCCATCAACATGGCGAACAACCCTTCACGGCTCTACAAGGAGGTGTGGATAGGCTTGGGCGGCACGCAGTCGGCGGTCTATGCCACGGAGGTCAGCGCGGAAGAGTATCTGGCGTACACCACCGAGGAAACGGAAAAAGTGGAGGTTTACCGTCTGGCGGAGAAGCTGGGCGACGACATCGAAGCCGCCATCCGGCAGCTTGCCGAAAGGCGGAGAAACAAGGAATAACTAAAAAACAGAATGTATCAACCAAAAAAGAAAAACGCGTATGAATTTACCAAAAGTGAAAATGCTGCAAGTCAGCAAGTGCCTTATCGGATTGGCGGTCATGATGCTGCAATCCTGCGACGTGGCCGACAACCGCCGCGACATGCTGTGCGGGAACTGGGAGAGCGTGGAGGGAAAACCTGACGTGCTTATCTACAAGGAGGGCGAAGCCTACAAAGTGACGGTGTTCCGTCGTAGCGGTCTGCGCCGCAAGCTCAAGCCGGAAACCTATCTCTTGCAGGAGGAGAACGGCAACCTGTTCATGAACACCGGCTTCCGCATCGACGTGTCCTACAACGAGGCCACGGATGTGCTGACTTTCTCGCCAAACGGGGACTATGTGCGGGTGAAGCCGCAGCCGGGACATCCGACCGAAGAATAACAACCACTAAAATCCAAAGTAACATGAGAACAAGAATAACAATGATTATCTGCCTGTGCCTGCTTTTCGCGGGCAGGGCAAGCGCACAGTGGGTCGTAAGCGATCCGGGCAATCTAGCGCAGGGCATCATCAATGCCTCCAAAAACATCATCCATACCTCCAAGACCGCCACGAACATGGTGAGCAACTTTCAGGAGACGGTGAAAATCTATCAGCAGGGCAAGAAGTATTACGATGCCCTCAAATCGGTGAACAATCTGGTCAAGGACGCCCGCAAGGTGCAGCAGACCATCCTGATGGTGGGCGACATCACAGACATCTATGTGAACAGTTTCCAACGGATGCTCCGTGACGGGAATTTCAGACCCGAAGAGCTTTCCGCAATCGCTTTCGGCTACACGAAACTGCTGGAGGAAAGCAACGAAGTGTTGACGGAACTCAGGAACGTGGTGAACATCACCACGCTCTCCATGACCGACAAGGAGCGCATGGACGTGGTGGAACGCTGCCACTCGAAGATGAAGCGTTACCGCAACCTCGTGAGCTACTACACGAACAAGAACATCTCCGTGAGTTACCTGCGTGCGAAAAAGAAGAACGACCTCGACCGCATCATGGGGCTGTACGGGAACATGAACGAAAGATACTGGTAGCCTATGAAGTTCGACAACCTTCATCAGATTTTACGTTCACTTTATGAGCAGATGATGCCGCTGTGTGGGGACATGGCTGGTGTGGCGAAAGGCATCGCCGGGCTGGGTGCGCTGTTCTACGTCGCCTACCGGGTATGGCAGTCGCTGGCGAGAGCTGAACCGATAGACGTATTCCCGATGCTCCGTCCTTTTGCCATCGGTCTGTGCATCATGTTCTTCCCGACTGTGGTGCTGGGCACGATAAACAGCATCCTCTCACCCGTCGTACAGGGCACGGCAAAGATGCTGGAGGCGGAAACGCTGGACATGAACCGATACCGGGAGCAGAAGGACAAACTGGAATACGAGGCGATGGTACGCAACCCCGAAACCGCCTACCTCGTGTCCAACGAGGAATTTGACAAGCAACTGGAGGAACTCGGCTGGTCGCCCTCCGACATGGTGACGATGGCGGGAATGTATATCGACCGGGGAATGTACAACATGAAGAAGAGCATCCGCGACTTCTTCCGCGAGATACTCGAACTGCTGTTCCAAGCCGCCGCCCTCGTGATAGACACCGTCCGCACCTTCTTTCTCGTGGTGCTGGCGATTCTCGGTCCGATAGCCTTCGCCCTGTCGGTATGGGACGGTTTCCAAAACACGCTCACGCAGTGGATATGCCGCTATATACAGGTCTATCTGTGGCTACCGGTATCGGACATGTTCAGCACCATACTGGCGAAGATACAGGTTCTGATGCTGCAAAACGACATCGAGCGGATGCAGGCAGACCCGAACTTCTCGCTGGATTCGAGCGACGGGGTGTATATCGTATTCCTCTGCATCGGCATCATCGGCTACTTTACCATTCCCACCGTTGCGGGCTGGATTATCCAAGCCGGAGGCATGGGCGGTTACGGTCGCAACGTGAACCAGATGGCGGGACGAGCCGGAAGCATGGCGGGCAGCGTGGCGGGTGCAGCCGCAGGAAACGCAGTCGGACGTGTCGGCAAATTGCTGAAATAATCAATGTGCAATCATAAATTGGAAAATATAAATGGAATTCAAATCACTTAGAAACATCGAATCGTCGTTCAGGCAGATACGCCTGTTCGGTATCGTCTTCCTCTCGCTGTGCGCCGTGGTGACGGTGTGGAGCGTGTGGAACTCCTACCGTTTCGCAGAGAAGCAACGGGAGAAAATCTATGTGCTGGACAACGGCAAGAGCCTGATGCTCGCCTTGTCTCAGGATTTGTCGCAGAACCGCCCGGCGGAGGCACGGGAACATGTGCGCCGTTTCCACGAGATGTTCTTCACGCTATCACCTGAAAAAAGCGCGATTGAACACAACGTGAAACGTGCCTTGCTGCTGGCGGACAAGAGCGTGTACCACTATTATTCGGACTTCGCGGAGAAGGGGTACTACAACCGCATCATCGCCGGGAACATCAACCAAGTGCTGAAGGTGGACAGCGTGGTGTGCGACTTCAACGCCTATCCCTACCGTGCCGTGACCTACGCCACACAGAAAATCATCCGGCAGAGCAACGTCACCGAGCGCAGCCTCGTGACCACCTGCCGCCTGCTGAACGCATCGCGGTCGGATGACAACCCGAACGGTTTTACCATCGAGGGTTTCACCATCATTGAGAACAAGGATTTACAGACTATCAAACGGTAACAGGACATGAAAAGTATCAGAAAATCAATGTGGGGCATGTATTGGAAACTCCACGACAAACGGAAACGCTTGGCGGCAAGTCTCAAAGGGTATCTGGACGGCTTGCCGCCGGAAACACGCCGCCGCATCGTGCTGGGGATGTTCGCCGCCTTCGCGGTGCTTGCCCTTTACACCTTCGGCAGAGCCGTCTATGACATCGGCAGGAACGACGGCTCACATATGGAAACGGGACACGCCGGACGGGTGGAACTGCCGACCCCGGCGGAAACAGGCAATCACTTAACACCTTATTTATATGGAACAGACAAAGAATGAACCGACGAAAGAGAACAAAGCTGCTCCCGAAACGGGGAAACCGAAAAAGGAGCGCGAACCGCTGACAGAGGCGCAACGGCTGAAACGGCAGAAGATGATCGTGCTGCCCGCTATGGTGTTGGTGTTCATCGGGGCGATGTGGCTGATATTCGCCCCGTCCTCCGGCAAGGAGCAACCGCCGGGAACGGACGGATACAACACCGAGATGCCCGACGCTGACAAGGCGAACCGGCAGATTATCGGCGACAAGCTGAAAGCCTACGAGCATGGGGAGATGGAAGAGCGTCAGGAGAGCCGCAACCGTGCCATCGGGCAGCTGGGCGACATGTTCGACCGCGAGATAGCGGGAACGGAGAACGGAGTGGACTTCGACCTCGCCAATCCGGGCGGCAAGGAAGAAAGGGCAAAGCCAGCCACGCCGCAGACCATCCAGTCCTCCGCAGCCGCCTACCGTGACCTGAACGCCACGCTCGGAAACTTCTACGACCAGCCGAAAAACGACAATGCGGAGATGGACGAATTGTTGGAGCGCATCGCATCGCTGGAGTCGGAACTGGAAAGCGAGAGGGGCAAGGCTTCCTCTATGGACGAGCAGGTGGCTCTTATGGAGAAGTCCTACGAGCTGGCGGCAAAGTACATGGGCGGTCAGAACGGAGGACAGCCATCGGCGGAACAGAGGGCAGAGCCAACTACCGTGCAGAAAGGGAAGAAGAACAAGGCAATGCCTATCAGACAGGTGGAGCATCAAGTAGTTTCTTCACTCTCACAGCCTATGAGTAACGCGGAGTTTGTCGCCGCCTTATCGCAGGAACGCAACCGGGGTTTCAACACGGCTGTCGGCACGGCGGAGGTATTGGACAGGAACACCATACCGGCGTGCGTGCATGGGGCGCAGAGCGTGACGGACGGGCAGACGGTAAGGCTGCGCCTGCTGGAGCCTATGGCGGTGGCAGGCAGGACAATACCCCGGGGTGCGGTGGTGGTCGGCACGGGCAAGATACAGGGTGAGCGGCTCGACATCGAGATTACCTCGCTGGAATACGACGGCACGATTATCCCCGTGGAGCTTGCGGTCTATGACACGGACGGACAGCCCGGCATCTTCATCCCGAACTCGATGGAGATGAACGCCGTCCGGGAGGTCGCCGCCAACATGGGCGGCTCGCTGGGAAGCAGCATCAACATCTCCACCAATGCCGGGGCGCAGCTCGCCTCCGACTTGGGCAAGGGGCTGATACAAGGCACGAGCCAGTACATCGCCAAAAAGATGCGAACCGTCAAGGTGCATCTGAAAGCCGGGTACAGGGTCATGCTTTACCAAGAAAAATATTGAAAACAATAAAAATTACCACTAAAATCCAAAAGTAATGAGAAAAGTAATCATCATGTTTGCCCTCGCTATGGGCATCATAACTGCCAACGCGCAGGAGAATGTAACCGTTGAAACGACCAACGGAAGTGAACAACCGACCTTGACGAAGGAGGTCTATCCGCAGAAGGAGGCGGACGGCGACCTATATCACGGGCTGTCACGCAAGCTGACCTTCGACCGCATGATACCGCCGCACGGTCTGGAAGTGACCTACGACAAGACCGTCCACGTCATTTTTCCGGCGGAGGTGCGCTATGTCGATTTAGGCTCGCCCGACCTGATTGCCGGGAAAGCCGACGGAGCGGAGAACATCATCCGTGTGAAGGCTACCGTAAGGAATTTTCCCAACGAAACGAATATGTCCGTCATCACGGAGGACGGCAGTTTCTACACCTTCAACGTGAAGTACGCCGCCGAACCGCTGTTGCTCAACGTGGAGATGTGCGACTTCATCCATGACGGCAGCACGGTGAACCGCCCGAACAACGCGCAGGAAATCTATCTGAAAGAGCTGGGCAGCGAAAGCCCGATGCTGGTGCGCCTTATCATGAAGTCCATCCACAAACAGAACAAGCGCGAGGTGAAGCATATCGGCTGCAAGCGTTTCGGCATCCAATACCTGTTGAAAGGCATCTACACGCACAACGGCTTGCTTTATTTCCACACGGAGATAAAGAACCAGAGCAACGTGCCTTTCGATGTGGACTACATCACTTGGAAAATCGTGGACAAGAAGGTTGCGAAGCGTACTGCCGTGCAGGAGCAGATTATTCTGCCGCTCCGCGCGCAGAACTACGCCACCCTCGTGCCGGGCAAAAAGAGCGAGCGCACGGTCTTCACGATGGCGAAGTTCACCATCCCCGATGACAAGTGCCTCGTGGTGGAATTGAACGAGAAGAACGGCGGCCGTCACCAGTCCTTCGTGATTGAGAACGAGGATTTGGTACGCGCGGGTACCATCAACGAACTTCAAGTACGCTGACCATGAGAAAGTACATCGCAATAATCATCGCGTCGCTTGCCCTTTTTACAGGGCAGGCGCACGCCCAGCGGTGTCTGCCGAAGATGCAGGGCATCGAGGTGAGGGCGGACATGGCGGACGGCTTCAATCTCGGCGGCAAGGACGGCGGGTACAGCTTCGGGGCGGCTCTCTCCACCTACACGAAGAAGGGGAACAAGTGGGTGTTCGGTGGCGAATACCTGTTGAAGAACAATCCCTACAAGGACACCAAGATACCCGTGGCGCAGTTCACGGCGGAGGGCGGCTATTACTTCAAGATACTGTCGGACGCCCGAAAGATTGTTTTCGTCTATGCCGGGGCTTCGGCTCTCGCCGGATATGAGGCGGTAAATTGGGGGAAGAAGGTGCTGCATGACGGCTCCACGCTGCACGACCGGGACGCCTTCATCTACGGCGGTGCGCTGACGCTCGATGTGGAGTGTTACGTGGCAGACCGTATCGCCCTGCTTGCCAACCTGCGGGAGCGTTGCCTTTGGGGTGGCGACACACGGAAGTTCCACACGCAGTTCGGGGTCGGTATCAAGTTCATCATCAACTGACACGGGCATGGAAAGGACGGAAATAGATGCTGTCAGAAGGATGCCGCTTGCGGATTTTCTCGCACGGCTGGGGCATGAGCCTGTCAGAAGGAGCGGTAACGAGCTGTGGTATCTTGCCCCGTACAGGGGCGAGCGCACATCCTCTTTCCGTGTGAACGTGGCGAAACAGCTCTGGTACGACTTCGGTTTGGGCAAGGGCGGCGACATCTTCACGCTTGCCGGGGAGTTTCTGCAAAGCGATGACTTCATGAAGCAAGCGAAGTTCATAGCGGAAGCCGCCAATATGACGGTTGCCGGATGGGAAAAGCCCGTCTATCTCTCGAAGCCGACCGAATCCGTTTTTGAGGATGTGGAGGTCGCTCCGCTGCTCCGCTCACTGCTGACGGAGTATTTAGAGGAACGGGGCATCCCTTACGCCATCGCATCCCGTCACTGCTGCCGCTTGAACTACGGTGTGCGTGGGAAACGGTATTTTGCCGTTGGCTTTCCGAACATGGCAGGTGGCTATGAAGTCAGAAGCCGATATTTCAAGGGTTGCATACCTCCGAAGTCTGTATCACTGGTAAAGGCGAATGACATCCCGGCTGACGAGTGCCTCGTGTTCGAGGGCTTCATGGACTTTCTCTCTGCCGTGACGCTTGGTGTAACCGGTAACGCTGACTGTCTTGTGCTGAACTCAGTCGCCAACGTGGAGAAGGCGGCGGGATTGCTGGACGGATACGG
Source organism: uncultured Bacteroidales bacterium (assembly GCA_937995875.1). Taxonomy (GTDB): domain Bacteria; phylum Bacteroidota; class Bacteroidia; order Bacteroidales; family Bacteroidaceae; genus Prevotella. Next base: position 67,204 of record CALKIW010000039.1, read on the forward strand.
GCGCATCGGCTGCTTCCTCGACCGTGACGAAGCCGGACGGCGGACGCTTGCCGCACTTACCATGCGATACGGGGAACGTGTCACCGACCGTTCCTCCCTCTATGACGGTTGCAAGGACTTGAACGAGTACCTGCAACTGACAACGAAAAAACAGAAAAACAACCATCTAAAAATCGAAGAACAATGAACATACTGAACAACAGAAACAAGAGAACATCAATATTCAAGGCAGTGGCGTTATGCCTGATAGCCGCCATGTCATTCACCCTCGTGTCATGTGACGATGACATGGACATCCAGCAGTCCTATCCCTTCACGGTGGAGGTCATGCCCGTGCCGAACAAGGTAGTAAAGGGGCAGACAGTGGAAATCCGCTGTGAACTGAAAAAGGAGGGCGACTTTTCGGGTACGCTCTATACCATCCGCTATTTCCAGTTCGAGGGGGAAGGCTCGCTCAAAATGGATAACGGCATCACCTTCCTGCCTAACGACCGCTACCTGCTGGAGAACGAAAAATTCCGCCTGTACTACACGGCGGCGGGTGATGAGGCGCATAATTTCATCGTGGTGGTGGAGGATAACTTTAGCAACTCCTACGAACTGGAATTTGACTTCAACAACAGGAATGTAAAGGACGACGATCTTACCATCGTTCCCATCGGCAACTTCAGCCCCTTGTTGAAATGATGCGTGTATTCATGACAATGCTCTGTTCACTTCTGACGGTCTGTTCTGTGTCCGCGCAGATCAGCCGCCAAGAGGGAACGGACGGGCAGGCGGCAATCTACCGACTGCCGCTTATGGAACGTGCTTTTTTATGCTGCCGCTACTTTGAAGGCTGGCACTCAGAAAAACACTACCCATACGTCGGTTGGGGTCACAAACTTTTGCCAAACGAGAAGTATTCGGCACGAACCATGACAAAACGGGATGCGGATGAACTTTTGCGGAAAGACCTGCGCAAATTTGTCGCCATGTTCCGTAAATTCGGGGTTGATTCGATTTTGCTTGGCACGTTAGCTTACAATGTGGGACCGGCGAAGCTGTTAGGCAGCAAAACAATCCCCAAAAGCACCTTAATCAAGAAGCTGGAAGCTGGTGACAGGAACATCTACCGTGAGTATATAGCCTTCTGCAACTACAAAGGAAAACGCCACGCCATGCTGCTCAAACGGAGAAAGGCGGAGTTTGCGCTGTTGTATATCCCATAAAAGGACTGACAAAACTGGCAAAAGACGTGCCATATTTAACTTGGCACGTCTTTTGCTCTATCACTTGATAGATTATCGTAGGATTTTCTCGTTAATTGACATCGTTGAGCCATTTTTGCCTATCGGTTTCCAAATAACACTTCAAGTTGTAAGTGTTGTGAGAGCAATACAAAACATAGTTATTAACCATAAAAAGTATAGCGAAATTATGAAGAAAGTATTTAGGAAAATTCAGAAAGGAACAACAAAAATGATTGAACGTATCAAATCGTTGGGGGAAATGGAGACGAAGCAGAAATGTGTAGTTCAACGGTTCGAGATTATCATTCCCCTCCACCAAAAAATAACGACCCAATATATAGCCTCCGCAAGTTTTACTTGCGGATTTTTTAGTTATCGCAGATTGGACAAAGGTTTCTTTGCTACTTTCTTTGTCCGCCATCATGCTCACTGAAAGAAAGTAGGGCGGCTCTCGCCGCCCCGCCACTCAAAAGCGTGTGTAAAGTCCCGTCACCATCGTGAACATTTCCTCCAGCATATCAAAATAGATACCCTCGTGTACGGCAATGTCCTTTGTCTTGCACTCAAAGGTCTTTTTGCTGAACGTCCTGCGGTAGAAGCGCATATTGTAGAGGTCTGCCCCTTCGTCATAGATGATGTCAAGGCGGTTGGCACTTGTTTTGTTCCTTGCAAGGCTCATCCGTAAGCCGTTGCCCATATCTATGAAATCACGGCTACCTGTCATGGCGGTGAAGCGTTTTCCGCCTATCTGCTGTAATATCGTCTTGGCTATCATATCTTTTGTTTTTAGGGTTTTAAGTATTGGCGGTGCGGACACCGCCATCCCGTTCAAAATTCTCGCATTTCGGAAATGGGGGTCTGCCGTTGTAGCCACTCTTTCACACATTCCATATTGTACTCGCTCGTGATGACTGCCGTATGGCTGTCGGTGGCGGTGAAACGTGTGCTTTCGTAATCATCTATCCACCCCTTGAGGGTGTCCGTTCCCCACGCTCCGGTATCGTCAAAGATACCGTCCAATGCCGTGATAGGTTCGCTGAACTTGACTATCAGCGTTTGATAGGTCGTGTTCATAGTCTGTCCTCCTTTCCCTTCTTTGCGTTCAGCCACTTGTCCCGTGCGGCTCGGCACTCGTCCAACGTGGGTTTGACACAAGAGAACAATTCTCTGTCTATGGGGTGGCGGTAGTCGTACTGCACAAGTGTCCGCCTGCGTCTTCCGATACCCGATTGGAAACGCTCGTATTTCTCCGTACCTGCTTCCGCGCAGGTGCTTACTCCGTTGATGGTCATTCGTGTTGTCATAATGTTGCTTTTTAGATGGTTAAAAATGTACTGACAGAACTCTGTTCTTCATCACCATTTCGGGGTTGCTTGTGTAGCGTTGGTGCAGGTAGAAATGGTGTGAGCCGAAGCCGTAAAGGAAAAACTTGTCAAGTTCGTGCTTCTCGGCAAACTCCTTTACGCTCTTTCTCAATTCCCCCTCACTCGTTGTGAGAGTGAGGAGGTTCACAAATTCAAGGAACATCGTGGGGATTGCATCATCCCACACACAAATCATACTTTCAATTCTTACTTCCATATCAATGTTGTTTTAGGGGTTATGCTATGCCGCTTTCATCCGCTCACGGATAAGGTTGGCGTTCTTGTTCACAAGGTCTATGATGCGCTCGTGATATTCGGTGTCCTGGTTGTGCTTGCCGTGGCACTGCACCACTTCGAGGGTTCGCAAGTCCACCTCTACGGTTTCAATAATCTCATCGCCAATCCTTGCCGATAGTATGAGGGTGTCGGCTTTCTTGTAGTATCCACTGCCAAACACGCAGATGCCCTGCGTCTTGCCCTCGTTGTAATACTCGTCTATGCTTTCAAGCACCTTGACGATTATTTCCTCGTCCGTGATTACCAAGCCGAAGAATTTGGATTTGTTGGCGATGAAATCCTCCGCATCTTTCTTTCGTTGGAGTTGTCGCTGTTGCTCACGCTCACGCCTTTCAATCTCCCAACGGCGTTGCTCTGCGGCTCTTTCCTTCTCGTGTATGGCTTCAATTTTTCGGGTTGCGTTGTCGTGTGCCGCCATGAAATCTTCGGGACAGATGTTCTTCGGGTTACGGAGGTCTTGACCGAGTTTTTTGAGCATACGCAGATAGTCGCACCACATTGAGAGGTTGTCTATCTGATACTTGTGACGCTTGGCAATCAGATATGATGCCCAACATTCATCGGCAGTACGGGTATTGAAAAGAAAGTGTTTCATGACCTCAATCTCACCGCCTTTCATAAGGGTTTCAATTCTTGGGTCTGAAAGCAAGGCTTTGAAAAGACGCACGGGGGAGATGCCGTGGAAATCGCCCTTGAAGCCGTTACGTCTGAGTTGGGGCAATATCCTCATCTTTGGATATGCACAGCTTCTTGCCACCACATCATCGTATAGGCTGTTGTGCGGTCTTACCTCCATATCGCTGCCTAATGCCCACACATCGCAATAGCAGAAAAGGAAGCCACGGAGCAACGCCATGTCCGTAACCTTGCCGTCGGGTGAAATCCAACGCTGCACGACCTCGTGGCAGTAGAAACGCATCGGTTCGCCTTTCCTGCTCTCGCATCTGACCTGCGCCACGCGGATTACCTGATACCCTTTGCAGGTGGTTATCACGCTGAAATTCTGCGTTTCCTTGTAGATGCGTCTGCGTGTGTCCTGCACTTTGAGTTCGGCATGGCATTTGGGGCAGGTGCAGCCTTCAAGGGTGTCGCATAGTCCGCTGTCGCTGTGCCACTCGTGACCGCAGTCGGAACAGGTGATGTTCCCTTTCTTGGTGCGGTAGCCGATATGCTCAACGCAGTGGCGGTATGCCCAATCTATTTGTGTCGCTGATATGGGGCGAAGGTTGGCGGAAAGTCTTGCCACCTCTTTCTGTATCTTGGTCTTCGGTTTCATAAGCCTAAATCAAATAATGAGGGTTGGGGTTGGTTTTCTTTTCTCGCTGACGGTCTGTGGCGGTTCTGCAACTTGCGGAGTTCCTCCTCTTGGTATTTGCGGACAGCGTTCTGACGTGCCTCCGCCTTTTCCTCTGCCGTGAGTTTCACAACGTGGTTCACAACCACTTGGCAGTCCATCGGTTTGCCCACCTCTATCTCGTTTTCCTCATAGTAGTGGATGGCTTGCCCGAATATCTCTCCGTCCGTGAAACCGTTGCAACCGCTTTTCTGCACATAGTTCAGAATGTGGGTCACGCACTCGTCCATGTTCTTGGCAGGGTTGCGGTACTTCTTTGCAAATAGCGCATCTTCCTCCGCACGCTGTTCCAAGTACATATATATCGTTCTCTTGAAATGGTCTGTTCCTTTCATATCGCTGTCATTTTTAGATTATCTGTTTCAGTATCTCTCTCCAATAGGTCGGCTCTACCTCGCTGAGAAGGAAGTCCATGAAATCCCTCCGTGCGTCCTTGTTCAGTTCGTGGTACAATCTTCGGAAAGTTTCAAAATTGCCGTTGATGTACGTTTCCACCATATACACGAAGATGTTGTCCACCTCGTAATATCTGCACTGCTGCGCTGCCGTCTTGCTGTTTCTTTTTGCCATGTCGGTAAGGGTTAAAGGGTGAATAACCAAAGGATGAAGCCAAAGAAGGCAATGGTGGAAAGGATAGCCACGATTACACCTATCGCCACTCGGAACACTCCGTTTACAATCTCTCTGATGATGCCCCAAAGGATGCCGAACACCCCGAAGGCGGTGCGCATCATCAAGCCGCATATCGCCAACCCGATGTGTTGCGCCATTTGTCTGAAATTTGCCGTTGCCGTCATATCTTCGCTGTTTTTGATTTTTTTGTTTTTAATGCGGATTCAAGAGCTGAGGGAGTTGAGTTTCAAACTATCTTATCTGCCTCTCGTTTATCCGACATTTTTTTTATGCGTCTTTCTGTCGCATCGGTCGTTTTCGTTTCGGGTGCTTGAAAAGGTAGGGATTAGGGAATGCAAGGTTTTTCGGTCAAAATACTACCCGCAGGGCTGGAGATTTTTACCGAAAACAGGAGGCTTGACCTTGCTTTCCCGTCCAATCCCGGAATTACCTTTGCGCCCAGAACGAAAATGACTGACTGATGCGGCTTACTGAAAGGCGCAAAATGGAGGTAAACGAAAACAGAGGCAGATTGTGTAGAAAAAAACTTCAGGGGAAAATCCGTAAAAAAAAGAATCACCAAAAGGAAAAAGACATCACCGGAAGCGTGAAAAGGGCAAACCACAACAAAGGAAGTATGATTGTTTCCGATCCGACGGAACTTGTTCAGCCGGGTGGCAACAATCATTCTTCCCGGTTTGTCCGGCTGTGTGTGGGCGCCTGTTTCATTCATGGGGCAGGCTGACACACTCTGCATTCACTTTCCGCTTCCGGCAAAAGAGACAGCGAAAAAAGAAAAATCATTTGAAAACCCGTAAAAGCACCTCTTGGCATAGGCGCAAAAGAAAGGGGCATTGCTTCATCTGTCTAAACATCGTTTAGGCGTGAGGCAATGCCCTTTTCTCCAGCTATGCGGTAGTCGGCACACGTTTGTTCCAAACTCGTTTTGGGCAATGGTGTGCCGACGGACAATACCGCTTTTACGGAAAATTCTTATGAATGAGGGGATAAAAAACGGGAGTTTATATCAAAATCTCGAATTAAATAGCTACTTTTGCATACGAAGAGTTCTTTGAAGGTTACGCAACGCGCAGAAGGATAATGCAGTAGATAACTAACTAAATCGTAACCTATTACTATCAAGAGCAATTAACCTACGCTCATTTCCAATAAATTACACTCTTTTCGTAACTTCGCAGCGCAAATATACCAAATAATGTCTACTTTTGCAAGTAATTATGGATGATTCTCATGT
>CALKIW010000040.1 GCA_937995875.1 uncultured Bacteroidales bacterium
CAAGATTACCGCCATCATGGACAAGATGACCATTGACGAAAAGGTGGGACAAATGTCCCTGGACCTACTCGCCGACCGTAGACCTCAGCCGCGACCCAAGATGGCCGCGTATGTGGGAAAACTATGGTGAGGACTGCCTGGTGAACAGCGTCATGTGTCGCGCAGCTGTATTGGGATTTCAGGGCAACGACAAGAACAATATTGACCGCAACCATGTGGCTGTTTCCCTGAAACACTACTTGGGCTATGGCGTGCCACGCACGGGCAAAGACCGTACACCCGCTTACATTCCCGATTACGAAATCAAGGAGAAACATCTGGCTCCGTTCAAGGCCGGAGTAGAAGCGGGCGCGCTGAGCATCATGGTGAATTCCGCATCGGTGAATGGTATTCCGATGCACATCGACAAATATTATCTCACCGACGTGCTGAAAGAAGAGCTGGGCTTCGACGGCGTTATCGTGACAGACTGGAACGACATCAACAATCTCTATACACGAGAAATGGTTGCCAAAAACAAGAAAGACGCTATCGTGCAAGCCATCAATGCCGGCATCGACATGTCCATGGAGCCTTACGATCTGGAATTCTGCACCATTCTGAAAGAAGCTGTAGCCGAAGGCAAGGTGCCCATGAGCCGCATCGACGATGCCGTGCGCAGAGTGTTGAGAATGAAGTTCCGTCTCGGACTGTTTGACCAACCCAACACCGAACTGAAAGATTATCCCAAGTTCGGAGCGGCGGAATACGCCAAACTTTCAGAAGATGCAGCCGTTGAAACGGAAATTCTGCTCAAGAACGAAGACAACATTCTGCCCCTGAAAAAAGGGTTGAAGCTGCTCGTAACCGGGCCAAACGCCAACACCATGCGCCCACTCGACGGTGGATGGACCTACACATGGCAGGGAGATGCCGACAATTTCGCACAGGACAAAAACACCATTTTCGAGGCCATGCAGCAAAGATTTGGCAAGGAGAATGTGGTTTACGAGCCGGGTGTTACCTATAACATGAAAGGGAAATACTGGGAAGAAAATGCGCCGGAAATAGACAAGGCCGTGAAAGCTGCCGAAGGAGCTGATGTGATCCTGGCCTGTATCGGCGAAAACTCATACACCGAGACCCCCGGCAACCTTAACGACCTTGCCCTGAGCGAGAATCAACGCAATCTGGTCAAGGCTCTGGCCAAGACAGGAAAGAAGATTGTTCTCATTCTCAATGAGGGCCGTCCGCGCATCATTGCCGACATAGAGCCGCTGGCAGCAGCCGTTGTCAATATCATGATTCCGGGAGAACACGGTGCCGATGCCTTGGCTCGCCTGCTCGCCGGAGACGATAATTTCTCTGCCCGCCTGCCCTACACCTATCCCCGTTATAGTGCTTCTCTCACCACCTACGACTATCGCGTCAGTGAGGAAACCGACACTATGGAGGGGGCATACGATTACAACGCCCTCATCGATGTGCAGTGGCCCTTTGGCTATGGCAAGAGTTACACAACGTTTGCATACAGCGACTTGAAAGTGAACAAGACCGACTTCACCGCCGATGACGACATTACGGTGAGCGTAGACGTGACCAACACCGGCAACATGGAAGGCAAAGAGTGCATTCTGCTCTTCTCCAAAGACCAATCGGCAAGTCTCGTTCCGGAGGTAAGGAGGTTACGCGCCTTCACAAAAATAAATCTGAAGCCGGGCGAAACCAAGACTGCCACGCTTTCCATCAAGGGGAGAGACCTCGCATTTGTTGCTCCCGACGGAAACTGGAAGCTCGAAGAAGGCAAGTTCATGCTGCAAATAGAGGATAAGATTGCATGGATTAACTGCACGCAAGACAGCATCTGGAAATAGGGTGCCCGCAAAGAAATCCCCCCATTCCTTTCATCCGAAAAGGAGTCGCCCGTCATAGTAGGCATCAACCGCACGATGCCCAAGAGACGGAAAACAGCTCCTTAAAGATTGGAAAGAATGGGGGATTTTTTGTAAAATCAGATTACCGTTTTTCGATGTTTATTTTCTGACCAACCAGCGCAAAAAGGGCTATGTTTCCACCCGTATTGTCTTTCCGAAAAACGTAAAAACAGTCCGCTTAGCAGAGGTTTTACTCTGTCCTATCATGACGGAGGCTTAACGGCGATGCGACTAAGCCTCAACGGCAACACGGTTAAGCCTCATCGACATTGCGGTTAAAGTCTTGTCGCACTGCCATTAGATACTCAACCGCGAATGGCAAAATCGAGGACGAAAACGCGATATTACACAATCTATTGATTATCAACCAGCTACGAATTATCGCAAAATTAACGAATTTCAGACGATAACAAGTTTGTTTTAGAATAAGCGAATTTTAAAGGGGTATTTGTAAACAAAAATACCCACATTCTTTGCTTCTGATCTTAACGCATAAATGAGCGCAAAGTATAAGCAAACACGGTGTTTTGCTTTATCATTTATTACCGAAATCGGCGGGAATTTCGCCCCATTGCTTGGTTTCCCATTTGATAATCGGAATCTGTACGGGGTGTGCCCGAAGCCATTGTTCAGCCCTTGCAATTACCTGATAGAGCTGCTCGGTTTGGGCATTGCGCTCAAGTTTGGTCTTGCAATGCTTTTTCTTGACCCACAAAATGGCGTTGTAGGAATCGGAATAAATAACTTTATCTTTGATGCCCTGTTTGTTCATCAGTGCCAAAGCGTGCACAATGGCCAGAAATTCCCCGATGTTGTTCGTGCCGTGTACGGGTCCAAAGTGGAATATTTGTGCTCCTGTGGTGAGATCAATGCACTGATATTCCATAGGTCCGGGATTGCCCGAACAAGCCGCATCTACCGCCCAAGCGTTGGAGTTCACACCTTCTTTCTGAATGGGAAACTGGGATGACTTCTTGCTTGCGCCCTGCTTGTGCTCTCCCGCCACAGAAGGGGACGGAGCAAACTGCTGAGATGGTTTCGGGAATGAGATTTTCATGTGTTGAATAACGTCTTTGAGCTGATAGCCTACACGTTTGATGTTGCCGGAAACTTCCTGTTCTGTGAAGCGGACAACGGTATAACCCATACGGTTTAAATCCTCCGTGCGCACCGCTTCTGCCACAGGATGGTCTCCCTTGAAATGGAACTTGCCGTCTATTTCGACCACCAATTTATAACGGGGATTCACAAAATCAACGATGTAGTCGCCAATAATCTGTTGTCTCTTGAACTGTTCGCCTATGCCCTTACCTCTTAGCAGATTCCATAAAAGCCTCTCCGCGTCTGTCATGAAGAGTTTATTCTCCTCAGCATATTGCTTCAGCAATTCCTGCGAAACACCATTTGCGGTCTCCGGGATGGGAGGCTTTTTCTTATCGTTCATAGCATTTGACCTTGAGGCAAGGGCATCGCCCTCCTACCAAAAAGGGTAGGAGGAGGCTTCTACATTCTTTCGGGCACCTCTATTCCGAGCAGTGCCATACTGTTTTTGATGGTTTTGGCTACATTCAGCGCTATCACCAGACGCGTGGTTTTCTCTACCTGAGTATCGGCGTTGAGAATGCTGTAGTCGTGGTAGAACTGGTTGAAGTCCTTGGTAAGCTCATAGCAATAGTTGGCGATTCCGGCAGGATTATAGTTCTCTCCGGCATCCCTGACAGCCACCTTAAACTCGTCCATCTTTTGGATAAGCCCTATTTCCTTATCGTTCAGGGGAGCATCGAGAGCTAAAGAAGCGGGAAGCTTGGTGCCCTCAGCTTCGGCCTTGCGGAGAATGGAGCGTATGCGGGCATGGGTGTATTGGATGAATGGTCCGGTGTTGCCGTTGAAATCGATAGACTCTTCCGGGTTGAAGAGCATATTCTTACGGGCATCTACCTTGAGGATGAAGTATTTCAGAGCGCCCATTCCCACAATGCGGGCAACGTCCTGCTTCTCCTGCTCGGTCATGTCGTCAAACTTGCCAAGCTCGTCGCTGGTCTTGCGCGCATCCTCGATCATCGTGGCGATGAGGTCGTCGGCATCGACTACGGTACCCTCCCTACTCTTCATCTTACCGTTGGGAAGCTCCACCATGCCGTAGGAAAAGTGCACAAGGTCTTTGCCCCACTTAAAGCCGAGACGGTCTAAAAGGATGGACAGCACCTGAAAATGATAGTTCTGTTCGTTTCCGACAACGTAGATCATCTTATCGATGGGGAAGTCTTTGAAGCGCAGATCGGCCGTACCGATGTCCTGTGTCATGTAGACGCTGGTGCCATCGGAGCGAAGCAACAGTTTCTGGTCCAGACCTTCATTTGTAAGATCAGCCCATACACTGTTATCTTCTTTCCTGAAGAACAGCCCTTTTTCAAGGCCTTCTTCTACCTTTTTCTTTCCCTCGAGGTATGTTTTTGATTCGTAATATATCTTGTCAAAGCTCACGCCGAGCGCCTTATAGGTCTCGTCAAAGCCCGCATAAACCCATTCGTTCATGGTTTTCCACAGGTTGCGCACCTCGCTGTCGCCCTGTTCCCACTTCACGAGCATCTCTCTGGCTTCTTGGATGAGCGGTGCTTCGGCCTTCGCCTTTTCTTCAGCCTTCTCCTCGTCGAGCCCTTCTGCAATGAACTTGCTCTTCAGTTCGGCCACCTCGTCACGGTAATGCTTGTCGAAAGCCACGTAATAGTCGCCGATAAGATGGTCGCCCTTCTTGCCGGTTGAAGCCGGAGTTTCGCCATTTCCCCACTTCTGCCAAGCCAACATCGACTTGCAGATATGGATGCCACGGTCGTTCACGATATTGGTTTTCACCACTTTGTGACCATTGGCCTCCATGATTTGCGCCAGGCTCCAGCCCAAAAGGTTGTTGCGCACGTGGCCCAAATGAAGCGGTTTGTTGGTGTTTGGCGACGAATATTCTATCATCACGAGCTTGCTGTCGGGCGTAACGGGAGTTTCGCCATACTTCTCAGCAGCGTTGATGTCATTGAGAAGGCCTATCCATGCTTCCGGAGCAATGACCAGATTGAGAAATCCTTTCACGACGTTGAAAGCGGAAACGGCCTTGCAGTCGCGCACAAGTATCTCGCCGATAGCTTGTGCTGTTTCTTCGGGTCGCTTGCGGGAGATCTTCAAAAAGGGGAAAACCACAAGTGTAAGATTGCCTTCAAAGGTTGCCTTGGTTTTCTGCAGTTGCACCATGCCGGCCGGCACGTCCTGTCCATAGAGTTCCTTTACAGCCGCGAGGACTGTGGAACAGATTTCCTTTTCAATGTTCATGAATATACGGGTATAAAGAATTGTTATACTTGAATGACTGTTGCAAAGTTACTAAAAAGATTAGAGATAGGGCTTTGAGGCCTTATATTTTTAAGCTAAAACTTTGTTATGCCCACATTATTTAATTATTTTTGCATAACTTTACAACTATGAATTGATTGTGAGAGAAGCTGAATACATACTAAACTTTATTTTACGATTATGGACAAACAGCGACAAAACCATAAAATTCTCTACCGGACGATACGCGATTACTTCACGCTTACCATCTCCATGCTGATTGGCGCGGTGGGGCTGAACTTGTTTCTGCTGCCCAATGAAATAACGATGGGCGGCATCGTGGGTATCGCTTCCATCATCTATTGGGGCATCGGCATACCTGTCGAACAGAGCTATTTTGTCTTAAACGCCTTACTACTCATCGTCGCCCTCAAGGTGTTGGGGTGGAGATTCTGTGCTAAAACCATTTATGCCGTTATCGTATTCACGATTGCCACCGCCTTGATGCAGAACTATATGGACCCTAATCTTCATCTTTTGGCCGACCAGAAGTTCATGGCCTGTATCGTGGGCGGCGTGTTCATGGGTGTTAATGTGGGGCTCGGATTGTCGGCAGGAGGCAGCACCGGAGGCTCCGATGTGATTGCGTCCATCGTCCATAAATACCGCGATGTGCCGCTCGGACGTATCATCTTCTTCTGCGACGTGGCTATTATCACCTCCAGTTATGTTGTGTTGCGCGACTGGGAGAAGGTGCTTTACAGCTATGTGCTGCTGTTTGTCCTATCGTTTTGCGTAGATTATATTGTCAACAGTCTGCGTCAGAGTGTACAATTCTTCATCATATCCGACAAGTATCGGGAAATAGGCGAGGCCATCACCAAGATTGCCAACAGAGGTTGCTCCACCTTAAACGGCAACGGATTCTACTCCCAAAAGGACATTAAGGTTGTGTTTTGCATTGCCAAGAAAAGCGAATCGAGCTTTATTTTCGACCTCATCGACGAAATCGACCCCAATGCTTTCGTGGCTCAAAGTGCCGTAATTGGTGTGTATGGGCAGGGCTTCGACCGTGTCAAGGTGAAGAAGAAAAAGCGTGTCCGGGATCTCAACAGACAATTAGGAAAGGAGGAAACCAATGAAAAATAAGTTGCTCGCCTGTTTCGTGCTGGTGGTTTTAGTGGTCTTGGGCGGCAGCATATACATGCTCTCGTATTCGCTTGTACCCGATAACAACGACACACACACCTACAATCGTAAGTATGAACAGCTCTTCGCCGACTGTCCGGAGATAAAACCGTGGCACGATTCGCTGCAAAACGTAGCAGCCCTGCGCGACACTTTTGTAACGATGGCGAGTGGAGAGCGACATCATGCCCTATACATTCCGGCACGAGAACGGACCAACCGGACGGCCGTAGTGATTCATGGCTACACGGCCAATGCGGTGGACGTCATGTATTTGGGCTACATGTATCATCACGATTTGAACTTCAACGTGGTGCTGCCCGACCTTCATGCTCACGGCAAAAGCGAGGGGAAGGTCATCCAAATGGGCTGGAAGGAGCGTGGCGACGTGCAGCGCTGGATAGCGATAGCAGACTCGATGTATCGCGACAGCTTAGGAACGGCATCTATTGTCGTACACGGCGTATCGATGGGGGCTGCCACAACCATGGCCGTGTCGGGTGACAGCACAGCTGCCGCTGTGAAGTGTTTTGTAGAGGATTGCGGCTACAGTTCTGTATGGGAAGAGTTTAAAGGGCAACTCGCGGAACAGTTCGGACTGCCTGAGTTCCCATTGATGTACAGCGCATCACTACTGTGCAAACTGGCGTATGGATGGTCGTTTGGTGAGGCTTCGGCCCTGAAGCAGGTAAGAAAATGCCGCAAACCCATGCTCTTTATTCACGGAGACCAAGACACATTTGTGCCAACGGCGATGGTGTACGACCTCTATGATGCCAAGCCTGAGCCCAAAGAATTGTATATAGCACACGGGTCGGCGCATGCCATGAGCTACAAGGACCATAAGAGGGAATATACCGCAAGGGTAAAAAGCTTCTTGGAGAAGTATATGTAAAGCGCGTTTCTATAGATGTAAGCTGCCGACAGCCTTCACCTTCAACCTCTTATAAAGCCAAACGAAGGCCGGTATCAGGAATATATCGGCCGCCAACCACGCCACCGGGTCACCCAAACACACGCCCGTGAAGGCCAATGTGGGCACAAGCCAAAGGCTCACTCCGCATCGCGCCAGCATCTCCATCACCCCCGACAACATCGAAAGGTTGCTGTAACCCAGTCCCTGAATGCTGTAGCGAAAGATGGTAAGCAGACCAAGCAAGGGGAAGAAATAATTGCCAATACGCATGAAAAGCGCGGCATTGGCAATAACCAACTGCTCGTCAGGACTGACAAACAGCTTCATCATTTCGTCGGCAAAAGGATAGATTATCAGCACCGTGACCACAAAATACGCCAACATCACCTTGATGGCCGAATATATGCCCTGACGGATGCGCACTATCTTTCCTGCGCCGATGTTCTGTCCACAATAGGTTGCCATTGCCACTCCGATATTCTCGAACACACAGGTGAACAGATATTTAATGCGCATCGCCGCCGTGAACGAGGCCACATACACTGTGCCCAAAGCGTTGTTGGCACTCTGCAACATGATGATTCCAATGCCCGTGATGCTGAACTGCAACCCCATTGGCACGCCGTTATTCAACAGAATACTTATCTTTTTATTGTCGTACTTCCGCTCCTCACCCTGCGGAATCAGAATCTTCATTTCCTTCCTGATATACAACCAGCAGAGCAGCGACGATACTCCCTGTGACAACAACGTGGCAACGCCCGCTCCCATCACACCCAATCCCATCCACATGATCAACACCACATCAAGCAAGATGTTTATCAACGACGAGAAAATAAGGAAGTAGAACGGTTGTTTGGAATTGCCAAGCGCACGGATAAAACCCGCAAACAGGTTGTAGGCTATCGTAAAAGGGATAGCCAGAAACAGCAGAAACAGAAACGTCCAAGCGTCGTCGAAGATGTCGTTCGGAGTGTTTACAATCTTCAAAATCCTTGAACACAGCATACACGACATAAAGGTAATAACCACCGCAAACACCCACGCAATGCGCATGGCATTGGCCACATAGGCACGCATCTTCGGAAGGTCCCTGCCACCGAAAGCCTGTGCCACCGGAATGGCAAAGCCGGCGCACGCACCGTTACAAAAGCCCATCACCAGAAACATGACCGAAGTCGATGCCCCTACGGCCGCAAGCGCGTCCACACCGACCCAATGCCCCACGATGGCAGCATCGATCACCTGATACATCTGCTGTAAAATGTATCCTAAAATCAATGGTAAAGCAAACCGCAGAATGCCTCGCGTGGGCGTCCCTACGGTCATATCAGTTGTATTCGACATGATTTGTTATCTTGAAAACCGGTGCAAAGATAACACTTTTAGGCAGAAGTGCCTTTTATTTCTCAGGCTTTCCTATCTCGCTTACAATCTTTTCCATCTTTTGTCGCCTGTCTATCGACATCACCCCACTGTTGGCATCAAGATACCTATAGAGTTTCAGAGCCTTTTCCATGAGCATTGCCCGCAGTGGATTGGGCTTGTCGCAAGCCTCAGCATAGAGCAGTTCGGAGGCAAAATTCAGCCGTTCCATGTGCTCGCTCTCCGGCCATTGTTCGCGGCTGTAGGCCAACAATTCGTCGAACGAAAGGTTGCGCACCACATCGTAACTGCCCACATATTGACGATACAAGTCGCGCAGCTCCATGTCTTTTCGTTCGCCCTCCGCCTTCTCTATGAAACGGGCAAGGGCGGCTTGAAACTCTTCGATGAGCCGAAGAAAATAATCTCGTTGTAGCATAATGATTTAATTGTGTTTACTTAAGTTGTTTCCGCGTCGTCCACCTTGCTCTCCCCGTTTTGCAGGGACTGCACATACGCATACAGTTTCCTGTAAAAAGGGTGTCGGGTCAAGGTGTCGGGGTCGCCGAGGATAATCAGTTTCATGCGGGCACGGGTAATGGCTACATTCATGCGTCTGATGTCGCGCAGGAAACCAATCTGCCCTTCGTTGTTCGAGCGCACCATCGAAACGAGGATGATGTCGCGCTCCTGCCCCTGAAATCCGTCCACCGTATTCACCGTTATCAGGTGTCGATAGGGTTTAAAAAACGCACGTTTCTTGATCAGTCGTTTCAGATATTGCACCTGTGCCCGGTAAGGCGAGATGATCCCCACATCGATTTGTTCGTCGAGCATGCGTTGTTTGCCGATTTTTTCAAAATAAGTTTCCAGAGCCGTCAGCGTATCTTCGGCTTCGGTCTTGTTGATACGACCAAACGATTCGCCGATGAACGATTCTCCTACAGGCGCTTTTTCCGTTTGCCGAGAAGCGCTGTCAGGAGTGGCTATCGACGGAGTTATCCACTCCATCGGCACTTCGTAGTCCAACACGCCCCTATATTTTATCTCAGGTGCCGTCGCTACTTTTCCTTCGTAGAACCAGTCGGAACTGAATCGCATAATTTCCTCGCGCATACGATACTGCACCTGCAGCAGCGTGACACACTCCGGCTTGTTCTCCACAATGCGCTCCATCAGCGTTTTGCCCAGACCGGCTTTCAGGGCCGCAATGTTTTTCACAGTGGGCGGCAGCTGACAATGGTCGCCGGCCAACACCACACGCGACACCCTGCGCATGGGTATCCAGCAGGCAGCCTCCAACGCCTGAGCAGCCTCATCTATAAATAAGGTGCCAAACTTCTGCCCTGCCAACAGTCGGTTAGCCGCCCCCACGAGGGTGGAAGCAATGACGCGTGCCTCACCGAAAACATCGGCATTGATGCGTATTTCCAACTCTGCCGCACGCCCCTTCAGGCGGTCGAGTTTTTGGTGGAAGTTATCGCTGTGTCCTTTCCGCGCCTTTCTGAGTTCGCGAATCGTCCTGCGGATAGCCCACAGTTGCGGATAATCGGGATGGTCGGCAAACCTACGCTCGTAGGTGAAACTCAGCATTTTGTCGTTCACACGACTGGGGTTGCCTATTCTCAACACGTTGATGCCCCGGTCTACAAGCTGCTCCGATATCCAGTCCACCGCCATATTGCTCTGCGCGCACACTAGCACCTGACTCTCGCGTTTCAGGGTTTCGTTGATGGCCTCGACCAAAGTGGTGGTCTTGCCCGTTCCCGGCGGACCGTGTACCACCGCTACATCCTTCGCCCACAACACCTCGTTCACGGCACATTGCTGCGTCTTGTTAAGCCACGGAAAACGCATCGGCTCAAACGAAAACCGCCCGGCGGGGGCTTTTGAGTAGAAAAGGTCGCGTAGATAGGCCAGTCGGGTGTCTTTGGCACGCATCACACGGTCCAACGCGTCGAACATCGTCTGATAACTCGTCTCGTCGAACGACAGTTGTACTCCAATTTCGCCCTCCCCTCCCTGTACTGCCAACGCCACCTTGTCCGACAGTGTCACCACCATGCGGTCGCCGTCTACATAGGAAACAGTGGCCGTACCCAAGAAGCGGATGGGGCTTGCCATCGACAGCTTCTCTCGTCCGCCCTTTGTGGAGCGGGAGGAGATTTCACCGCCTTTCATCACCCCCTGTTTGCCCTTCTCCTCCTGCGAGGACGTGGGAAACTGACAAAACATGACACGCTTTCCATATTCAAAGTTGTGTTCTGTCTCTTGGTCGGTCGTGCGATGAACCTCCAAGACCAACTGGTTTACAGCGTTGAAATAGCTGCGCCCCACCCTGATGGGAAACCAGGCATCGCCACGCTTCACCTTGCGTCCGATGCCCATCTCCTCAGTCTGCTTGCGAAACGACTCTTTCTCTGTGTGATATTCCATTTCGAGCAAGAGTCGCTGTTCTTTCAAATGCTGTATGGGTGATGATTGGCTCATATTATTCTGCAAAAATAAAAAGAAAAGACGGCAAACCCAATGCAATCATTCAGAAATCACCGAAAACGCTGTTTTTCATGCCGAAAGTCCTCATGATGTGCCTTTTCAGTTCTCTATGTGCCCGGCTTTCCTGTCATCCGAGTCGGTCCTACTCCTTTATTTTTCTTTTTTATATCTTATTTTTCTTCTCATATATCGTTCCTAAAGTTTTGCACTCCCAGCCATTTGCTCTACCTTTGCAACATCATGGATACCATAACGATAGACAATCTCTCGATAGGCTACAACCACAAGGTTATCGCCAAAAACATCAGCGCGACGCTATGTAGCGGACAGCTCACCGCCCTTTTGGGCACCAACGGAGTGGGCAAATCGACCCTTCTGCGCACCATTGCGGCCTTGCAACCTGCCCTGAAAGGCTCCATCGTCTTTCAAAACGACAAAAAGGGGAAAAGGTCGGCCACCGATTTCTCGAAAGCCGAAATGGCCAAACTGGTATCTGTGGTGCTGACCGAGCAGCCCGACATTCGCCATTTTTCCGTGCGCGATGTGGTGGGTATGGGCCGACTGCCCTACACCGGCTTTTTCGGGACACTCAATGCCGACGACCGTCATATCGTCGCCGAAGCGCTATCAGTCACGGGATTGGACGGCTTTGCCAACCGACAGTTTGACGCGCTCAGCGACGGCGAACGACAGAAAGTGATGATTGCCAAGGCGCTCGCCCAGCAAACCCCAATTATCTTGCTCGATGAGCCTACCGCCTTTCTCGACTATCCGAGCAAGGTGGAGATGATGAAGATGCTGCGACGGCTTGCCAACGATATGGACAAAACCATTCTGCTGTCTACACACGATCTTGAACTGGCTTCCCACTATGCCGACCGCCTGCTCCTGTTGAGGCAGGGACTGGCAGATATATCAAAAGCACAACTGGACGAATATATCCACACTCAACGTAAAATTTAATTACCATTTTTCGGCCATTATTTTTGAAGCAACCAGCGCAAAAAGGGCTATGTTTCTGCCCGCTCTATCCATTCTCGCAACGCAAAAACAGGCTTGTTTGCAGGTATAGTATTCCGTCCTATCATGGCGGAGGCCTAACCGCGATGCGCTTAAGCCCTATCCGCATTGCGACTAAGCTCTATCGGCACTGCGGTTAGGCCGTTCCCGCATCGTCATTCCATATCTAACCGCGAGCGGCTGGATAATCTACGCAAAGGCGTATTTGTATAAAGCACTGATTATCAACAAACTACAAACGGCCCAAATTTTCGCAAATTTCGGACGGCAACAAAGATTTTTCAGAATAATCGCAGCATTTGGAGGTGTTTGTAAAGAATAATTACGCAGATTATAAACAAACTACGAATTAAACAAATTATACGAATTTCGGACAAAGCATGGAACTACAGCTTAAACGAATGGCATAAATGGCAAATGAAGAAAGCAACAATGAATTGAGCGAATGGCTCGAATTTCAGATAAAGAAGGCAACAACGAATTGAGCGGATTAGTCAGACCTATCGGCCAGGTCCGAGTAGTCTGATCGGTCCGAAATAGCAACTTCTGAATAAGCAAAACACGTGGAGAGGGTTGCAAAGCAAATACGTCCCCGCTCGCGCACATCTTTTATACAATCGTTGCTTTCATCAGGCAGCAACACTCCCGCATAGTTAATAAATGTTTAAAACTAAATTGGTTCACGAAATAATTTGGTTTATATTATAAACTTATTTATATTTGCATCGTAAACAAGTTTGAGACAGGAGAGGATCCAGCCTGCCACCAAGTTGTTTGCTGAGCGTTCATTTCATAAAATCATTCACTAACAACTTAAAAAGAAAAACGATGGAATCTTCAAACAACAACATGACTGCCGAACGCAGTCTCGAAATCATCAGCCGTACCATTGAGGAGAGTCGCCAACGCATCACTCGTGGCAGTTGGAAAAGCATGCTGATATGGGGCGTGGCCGTTGCCATCATAGCGCTTACAGTGGGCCATCTGTGGAAGAACACCTCGGCCGGAGCGGGCGCCAACGGGCTTTGGGGTGCCCTCGGTCTGGTGGCATTGGCCGAACAAAGATATAAGAAGAGACACCCGAAAATTCCACAAACTTTCGTCAGTAAGACCATTTCGCAGATTTGGGGCAGCCTTGGCATCATGGCAGGCTCTATTGGTCTCTTTATAGGCATGCTGGCTTTGTTACAAGTGTCGATTCCCCTGCCCGTGATACCTGCCCCGAACAGTCCGGAAAGTTTTGGCCATATCCCCATCACTGCGCTCATTATTCTGCTCATAGGTATAGCCGGAATGATTACCGGACGCATTCTGAAGAGCACCGTCATCACCGTGTGCTGCTACATCGCAGGTATATCGGGCAGTTTCCTCGCGCTGGTCTACGCAGGTCCTTACGAGATGGTCGTACTGGCCGGAGTGGCTGTCGTGGGACTCATCGTGCCTGCATTGATCATCAAAACGAAGGAGGCGTAATTATGTTTAAGCCTCTCAATCCACTGCTACACAGCGAACTGCGATTAGCAATCATCTCTCTGCTCATGGATGTAGAGGAGGCCGACTTCCCCTATGTCAAGGAACAGACGGGCGCCACATCGGGAAATCTGAGCGTGCAGATAGGCAAATTGGAGGAAGCCGGCTACATCAGTGTGGAGAAAACGTTTCGTGGAAAGCGTCCCGCCACCATCTGCCGCATGACCGACAAGGGGCAGGAAGCCTTTGAAAACTACGTAGAAGCGCTGAAAAGTTACATCAAATAACGCTGCGATAAGATTCTAACAGCAGCAACAAATAACCATTCTCTCTTGAAAACCCGGAGTTGGAGGCACGACCGCCAGCTTCGGGTTGCCCATTGGTTAGGATAGTCAAGCCAAAACAATACATATTTTTTCTCTTTCCATGACATTATTTCAAGAATAAATCCCTATATTTGCCAAAGAAACCTATAAATCTACTGTCCTATGATGCAAGATGTAATTGATACGCTACATACAGAGCAATGTTCGCTTGCGATACTTCACGAAGGCAACATCCGCACCTTCGACGGCCATGGCGTGCGCCGTCTGTACAACATTATCAATGATGAGCCGGAACTCTTTTTCAAAGCCAAACTGGCCGTAAAAGCAGTAGGGCGCTCTGCCGCACGCATGATAGTGGAAGGCGGGGTGACCGAAGTCCATGCGGAAGTGATGTCGCAACAGGCATACGACGTACTGCACGACGCAGGCATAGCCATCAGTTTCGATAAGAAAGTAGACCACGCCTCTTTTCTGGATATATGGCGAAAACTGGGCGAATTGGAAAATGAGGAATAAGTTCGAAAGCATATAGCAACGGATAGCCTGCTACCTCTGTCCTGCCACCGCAAGGAGGGAGGAAGACGGCAGTTGTGTGCTTGTGTCAGAAAAGAAATATAACGTAAAAAGAGAGCCATCCTGATCGGTTACAGAACAGGATGGCTCTCTATGTGTATTTATGTCTGTGACAAACGTCGGCTCTGTCTTAACAATTTGACGGAAGGATGGCGCTTGGCGTGTGTTTGTGTCTGCCATCACCCCTTCGCCGGCTTCAAGGAGGGTTGAAGTGGGTCTTTTTAAACTTCGTCTTGCTTCACACCCATGCGCGATTCCACCACATTGACCACATAATCACCGAGTTTTTCACACTCCTGAATAATATCCATATACATCGTGCCCACTGCGTATGTATAGGCGTGGTTGTTGATGTCGTTGATATTCTGCGTACGCAACTGGTTGCGATAGTTGTTGATTTCGTTCTCGATATTGAACGAACGGGCGGGGTCGAGGTTTTCTTTGTACCCCTTGAGAAGCGTATTCATCTCGTTGAGAGCGTCGTCTACAAGTTCGAACATCTGGTGGATGCACTCGTATTGCTGCTCGGTGAAATCTTCCTTACCCGTCTTACGACGTTTGATGGTACGGGCAAGATTGTTGCAAGAGTCGCCAATGCTCTCTATCTCGGCTATCTGACGCAGCATCGCACGGATTTTACCCTTCGTGTCATCGCTCAAGTGGGCATTGCTCACATGGTCGAGATATTTGGCGATTTCAATCTCCATGTTGTCGGAAATGTTCTCATACTTCTCTATTCGGTCGTATGTTTTCATGAATTTGTCGTCGTCCTGCTCACCCAAGAGTTCGCGCACCATGCCAAACATACGGTGTATGCGCTCTGCAAAACTCAACACTTCTTTCTGCGCTTCCAATACGGAGAGTTCGGGAGTCCTCATGATTCCGCCTTGGATAAAACGCAGACGGAAGTCATCTTCGTCCACAATGGCACTGGGTTTGATTAGCCAGCACACCACCTTCTCTATCAAGGGGATAAACCAAATAAGAATAAAGGTATTGGTTACATTGAAGCAAGTGTGGAAAGCGGCTAACACTATGGGGAGTATGGCGGCCTTTTCCGCCTCGCTGTAACCTATTCCTGCCGGGTTGTAACCCACCATGGAGCACACCATATTGACAAAGGGATAGAACATGAAAAGCACCCATATCACTCCAAACACATTGAACACGAGGTGGGCAAGAGCCGCACGGCGAGCCTGAGTGTTGGCTCCGAGTGCCGCGAGATTAGCGGTAGCGGTTGTTCCAATGTTCTCGCCCAATACCAGAGCAATACCTAAATAGATGGGCAACACACCCGTAGAACACAGCAGAATGGTAATTGCCATCACAGCAGCAGAGCTTTGAACTATACAGGTGATGACCGTTCCTATCAGCAGGAATATGAAAATGGAAACGTGACTGCTTGTGTCAAAACTCGAAAAAAAGTCGATGGCACCCGAATTATGAGCCAAATCCAACTCCTTACCGGCATCGCTCAGCAACACCAAAGAGAAGAAAAGGAAGGCGATACCGAACAGGAAGTCACCTATATATCGGCTCTTCTTGGTGTATATCAACACTATGCCGATGAGGAAAGCAGGGAATACTGCCATCGTCAAGTCTACCTTGAAGCCCAGCGACATGATCCATGCCGTGAGGGTGGTTCCTATGTTGGCACCCATAATAACGGATATGGCCTGCGCAAGGGTGAGCAGTCCTGCATTCACGAAAGAAACCGTCATGACGGTGGTTGCCGATGAGGACTGCACGGCACATGTGATAAACGTACCGGTGAGCATACCGGTGAAGCGGTTGGAGGTCATTGCTCCGAGGATGTGTCGCAACTGCGATCCTGCCATCTTTTGAAGAGCCTCGCTCATCACTTTCATTCCATAAATGAGGAGTGCAAGTGATCCAAAGATCTTCATGAAAATAGAAAAATAGTTTCCGTCCATCAAGACAATTCTAAGAAACAGTTAATACAAAACTGCTGCAAAGATAATAAAAAACCATTTTAATACCCTGCTTTTTATCGCTTTTATTTCCTCTGCAATATGCAATTAGCAGAAAAAGAAGCATGAAAAGGGTGTAACGGATGAGTCGAAACAGTATAAAACCCGTATTGGCAGGGTGGAAAGAACGGATGAGCAGGGTGGAAAGAACGGATGAGCAGGGTGAAAAACCAAGATGAGCAGGGTGGAAAACCAAGATGGGCAGGATGAAAAACCAAGATGAGCAGGGTGGAAAGAACGGATAAGCAGGGAGTAAAGAAAAAGTCTATACACCCTAACCACCATCCCCAAGAGGAGCTTACAGTTTGTAAAGGTCGTTTGCTGCGAGCAGGTCTACTTTCTTCTCCTGCAATATTCTCTCGCAGTTTTCCAAATTGTTCGGGCGAATTATCACATTCGCTCCATCGCCATTGGCAAAAGAATAGAGGTATTCGATGAACACACCATTGTCTGACAGGTGTTTCAAGATGACGGCCAGAGAGCCCGGTGTGTTGGGAACGGTCATACCGATCACGTCGGTAACCTTCACCGTGAAGCCTTCTTCTTTCAACAGTTGATAGGCTTTGTCCGGGTCGGACACGATACATCGCAGTATGCCAAAGTCGCTGTTGTCGGCAATACTCATTGCACTGAGATTCACACCCGACTTGCCAAGCACTTCGGTCACTTCAGTAAGTCTGCCCGACTTATTCTCCAAAAAGATAGATAATTGCTTTGCTAACATCTGATTTATGTTTTAAATTTATGACTTCCTTTCATCCAAGCGGGGTGTTTCCCGCGCTTCAGCTGCACTCTTTCGACCGTCAGCCTCCCGCCTCCATTTGGCATCGGACAGTTGTCTCATAGAAAAAACCGGTGAAAATCGAGAGCAAAGGGATTAACTTTAGGCTTAAATAATTCTATTGTCCACCACTCGTCTCACTTTTCCCTCACTTCTTTCGATGCTCTTCGGCTCCACAAGTTTCACCTTAAAGCCAAGTCCTATGACACTGCGAAGCTCATTTTCGAGTTGCTTCTGCATTCTCACCATCTGGGCCATCTCATCGCAGAAAAACTCCTCCTTGACTTCCACTTTCAGCTCTACGATGTCGGTGTTGTTCTCACGGCCCACTGTCAGCATAAAGTGCGGTTCAAACTCATTGAGGCTCAAGATTACGGACTCTATCTGAGTGGGGAACACATTGACTCCGCGAATGATGAGCATATCGTCGCTGCGTCCCAAAATGCGATCCATTCTGACAAATGTCCGCCCACACGCGCAACGCTCCCGATGGATCGCCGTGAGGTCGTGCGTGCGATAACGGAGCAGCGGCATTCCCTCCTTCGTCAAATGCGTGAAGCACAATTCGCCCACCGTGCCGTCGGGAAGGGGGCTCCCCGTTTGCGGGTCTACTATCTCAGGATAGTAATAATCCTCATTAATATGTGTGCCGCACTGACATTCACATTCGTAGCCCACACCCGGCCCGGCAATCTCGCTAAGCCCGTAAATGTCGTAGGCCTTAATACCAAGCATATCCTGCAAACGCTTGCGCATCTTCTCGGTCCAAGGCTCTGCTCCAAAGACTCCAATGCGCAGCTTGAATTCTTCCTTCGGCCACGGCGACTCCTGCAGGGCTTCTCCGAGATACATACCATACGACGGGGTACAGCAGAGTGCCGTTGCCCCGAAGTCATGCATCAGCGTCACCTGCTTCTTGGTGTTGCCTGAGGAAATGGGAATAACGCTCGCGCCGATATTCGTCGCACCGGCATGCGCACCAAGACCGCCCGTAAACAGTCCGTATCCATACGAAATCTGGAAAATATCATTCTGTCCCGCACCAAACGACGTGAAGGCACGCGAGAGGCTTTCGGTCCACGTGTTCAGATCTTTACGCGTATAGAGCACCACCACCGGCTTGCCCGTAGTACCCGACGAAGCATGGATTCTCACAATCTGGCTCATCGGCACCGCCGCAAAGCCAAAGGGATAGTTGTCGCGCAGGTCTGTCTTCTGGGTGAACGGCAGCTTGCAAATGTCGTCAATATCCTTTATATCATCAGGGTGAAGTCCTGTTTCCTGAAACTTCTTACGATAGAACGGCGTATTGTGATACACGTATTCCACCATCGCTTTCAATCTCCGGCTCTGTATCTCACGCAACTGCCCGCGATCCATACACTCCATCATCTCGTTCCAAATCATAGATTCATTCGCTTAAGTATCATTTTCTATCTATAAAACAAAGGTAGTGCTTATTTGGAACAATGCAAAAAGTGTACAATGATTTTTAAATATATTTAAATCATTTCAGAATGAAAGCAAAAACAAGAAAATGCTTTTACTTTTTCATTTTGCAAGAAATTTTAACAGCATTATGGCATCTATCTGGTTGTAACAGAGCTTGAGCAGCTTCATCCATGCAAACATCTTTATCCGGAAAAACCGCACCGGGCATCGCGCTTCCCCATTATGCGTGCCTTCAGTCCATAAAAGTGTAGTTAAAAAACCCCAAATGCCGTTGGAGTTTCCCAAAACTTTCTATATCTTTGAAAACAAGTACATAACCTCAAAAACTCAGAAAAATATGAAGGAAAACATAAACATCAGATGTAAAAACAATGGGCAGACCATCAAGGTTCCCATCGGCACAACCCTCTCGAATGTTTTCAGGCAGATAGGGCTCGATATGGCATACGGTCCGGTCTGTGCCAAAGTGAACAACAAGGTGGAAGGAATGCACTACAGGGTGTACCATAATAAAGATGTGGAGTTTCTCGACATGACCTCCGGGTCGGGCTCGCGCAACTATACCCGCTCGGCGTTTTTCGTGCTCTGCAAAGCCGTGCACGATCTCTATCCGGGCTCAGAGGTGATCATCGATATACCCGTGAGCAACGGCTATTACGTCAATCTGCAAATAGGACGACCTGTGGAGCAGGCAGACGTGGACAATATCCGCAAGCGCATGCAGGAGATTATCGATGCCAAGATGCCCATCACCCGCCACCATGTACCCACCGAAGACGCCATCCGCATGTTCGAAAAGAAGGGCGACGAGGCCAAGGTGAAACTGCTCAGAAGCATCGGCACCATATACACCACTTATTATCAGATTGACGAATACGTAGACTACTACTACGGATCACTGCTCACCAACACCTCGAAGATTTACCTCTTCGGACTGGATAAATATTTCGATGGACTGCTGCTGCGCATCCCCGACAGAAACAATCCCGGCTCACTGCCCGAAATGACCCGTCAGGAAAAGATGTTCGAGATATTCAAGGAACACCACCGCTGGCAAAAAATCATGGGTATCAGAACAGTGGGCGACTGCAACGAAATAGTGCAGAAAGGACACGCCACCAACCTGATTAACGTGTCGGAAGCCCTACAGGAAAAGAAAATCGCAATGATTGCCGACGAGATCGCCTCACGCAAGGATGTGAAACTCGTGCTCCTCGCCGGGCCGTCGTCATCGGGGAAGACCACCACCTGCAAGCGACTCAGCATCCAACTGCTGGCCAACGGCATCCGCCCGTTACAGATTTCGCTCGACGACTATTTTGTCAACCGCGATCAGACACCGCAAGATGCCGATGGCGACTACGACTACGAGAGCCTCTATGCCCTCAACCTCAACCTCATCAACGAGCAGTTCAACGCCCTGTTCCGAGGCGAAGAGGTGGAGCTGCCCAAGTATAACTTCCAGACAGGAAGGAGCGAAAAGAGCGGCAAAAAGCTGCACATGGACGAAAACAACATTCTCATCGTGGAAGGCATCCATGCTCTCAATCCTGAACTGACAGACCATATTCCCGAAAAACTGAAGTTCCGCGTGTATGTGTCCGCGCTCACCACCATTCTGCTCGACGACCACAACTACATTCCCACCACCGACAACCGACTGTTGCGCCGCATCATCCGCGACTACAAATATCGCGGAGTGAGTGCAAACGAGACCATCAGACGCTGGCCGTCGGTGCGTGCCGGCGAAGGCAAATGGATATTCCCCTATCAGGAAAACGCTGACGTGATGTTCAACTCGGCCATGCTTTTCGAGCTTGCCGTCATTCGTCAGCAGGCCGAGCCGCTGCTCCAGTTGGTGCCGGAGAATACGGAGGAACACGCCGAAGCCTATCGGCTGAACAAATTTCTGAAATATATCCAGCCCATCCCAAACAGCGACATACCGCCCACAAGTCTCCTGCGCGAGTTCCTCGGCGGCAGCTCATTCGAATATTAAGGGGCAGACTGCGCTGCCCGCACACAACATATAGATTGGAGGAGGGAAATTGTGGCCTTATAAGAAGCGTCTCTTGATTGTAAAAACAGATTACCATTTTTCGGTGATTATTTTTTGACCAACCAGCGCAAAAAAGGCTATGTTTCCGCCCGCATTATCCATTCCTGCAACGCAAAAACAGGCTCGTTTGCAGGTTTTGTACTCCGTCCTATCATGGCGGAGCCTTAACCGCAACACGACTAAGGCTTAACCATCATGCGAAAGAGCCCAAACGGTATTGCCGTTTGGGCTTTCTCGTACCGCCATTCCATATCTAACGGCGAATGGCCGAATAAAGCACGCAGAGAGGTGATTGTGAAAACCTTTGATTATCAACAAACTACGAATTGCGCGAATTTTCGCGAATTTCGGACCGGAACAAAGATTTTTCAGAATAAGCGAATTCTGGAGGGGTGTTTGTAAAGGAAAATCATACGCTTGTTTTTTTTACAACAGATTAACCGGAAAAAACGGAACTGTCGGACAAGCCTAACCAGTCGGATGAATCGAATAAGTCGGAAAGGGCTGAATGGCAAACGCCAAATGATACGGACACAAAACAAGACACCCAACATCTCTACAACATTAAATTGTCGCTTTTATTTTGCTATATCCCAAACTTACCATACCTTTGTGATAACAAAACATTAAACCTATATTTTTTGAGCATAAGCCCAAATGAGGCAATATGTGAACATACACAAACAACTATACAACCTATTTAATTCTATGATGTTATGGCAGAAGCTTTAGAGGTGAAAGAGCTTGAGGGCGTTGTTATAAGATTCTCAGGCGACTCAGGCGACGGCATGCAGTTGGCCGGTAATGTTTTCTCAACAATATCAGCAACGGTGGGTAACGACATTTCCACTTTTCCCGATTATCCCGCCGATATCCGTGCTCCGCAAGGCTCCCTCACAGGTGTTTCGGGTTATCAGGTGCACGTGGGTGAGGACAAGGTCTACACTCCCGGCGACAAATGCGACGTTTTGGTGGCGATGAATGCCGCCGCGTTGAAAACACAATACAAACACGTGAAACCACAGGGCACCATCATTATTGATACGGATGCCTTCGGGCCGGGCGACTTGAAAAGGGCCCATTTCAGGACCGACGACTATCTGCGCGAGCTGGAAATCGACCCCGACAGGGTGGTGGCCTGCCCCATCACACACATGGTGAAAGAGTGTTTGGCGGAGGAAGACATGGACATCAAAAGCAAGCTGAAATGCCGCAACATGTTTGCCTTGGGGATGGTATGCTGGCTGTTCAACCGCGACTTGGAACTGGCAGAGAAGTTTCTGCGCGATAAATTTGCTAAAAAGCCCGCTCTCGCCGAGGCCAATATCAAAGTGGTGACGGCGGGATATGACTATGGAGCCAACACCCACGCTACAGTGCCCAACACCTACCGCATAGAGTCGAAACACAAAAAAACGGGACGCTACATGGACATCACGGGCAATAAGGCTACGGCCTACGGACTGATGGCTGCCGCAGAGCGGGCCGGACTGAAACTCTATCTGGGCTCCTACCCCATCACTCCGGCCTCTGACATTCTGCACGAGCTGGCCAAACACAAGTCGATGGGCGTGATAACGGTGCAGTGTGAAGACGAAATCAGTGCCTGTGCCAGTGCTATCGGTGCATCGTTTGCGGGTGCGCTGGGCGCCACATCGACCTCAGGGCCCGGCATCTGTCTCAAGAGCGAGGCCATGAACTTGGCCGTGATCGACGAACTGCCGTTGGTGGTGATCGACGTGCAGCGCGGCGGACCGTCTACAGGCATGCCCACCAAGAGCGAACAAACCGACCTGTTGCAAGTGCTCTACGGGCGCAACGGCGAAAGCCCCATGCCCGTCATCGCCCCCACCAGTCCCACCGACTGTTTCGATGCGGCCTATATGGCGGCCAAGATAGCACTGGAGCACCTCACGCCCGTCGTGCTGCTCACCGATGCTTTTGTCGCCAACGGCTCGGCAGCATGGAAGCTGCCGGAAATGGACAAGTTGCCGGAGATTCATCCACACTACGCACTGCCCAACCAGAAATATAAGTACACGCCATATCAGCGCGACTCGGAGACAATGGTGCGCTATTGGGCCGTTCCCGGCACAGAGGGCTACACCCACATTCTGGGCGGACTGGAGAAAGACGGAAAGACGGGGGCCATATCCAGCGAGCCGGAGAATCACGACAAGATGGTCCGCATGAGATACAACAAGATAGCAGCCATCAATGTGCCCGACTTGGAGATTGAGGGCGACAAAGACGATGCCGACCTGCTTATCGTGGGCTTCGGCTCCACCTACGGTCACCTGCACTCGGCCATGACAGAACTGCGCCGGAGAGGACACAAGGTGGCGTTGGCACAACTGAAATATATCAATCCGCTGCCCGACAACACAGCCGACCTACTGACGAAATACCCCAAAGTGGTGGTGGCCGAGCAGAATCTCGGTCAGCTGGCCGCCCTGTTGCGCATACGAATCAACGATTTCTCACCTTATCAATACAATCAGGTGAAAGGTCAGCCTTTTGTCGTCAGCGAACTGGTAAGGGCTTTCGAAACGCTCCTCACCAACCCCACCGCCCGTGTCATAGGGCGCACTTTCGAAGCCAAAATGCTGCAATAACACGTCCGCAACTTTAAAATCAAGAAAAACAATGGAAGAAAATATTCAGACAACAGCCCGGGAAGCCTCAACCGAGACTGTAAAATATACGGCAAACGATTACAAGAAGGGACAGCCCAGATGGTGTCCCGGATGTGGTGACCATGCTTTCCTGAACAGTTTTCAGAAAGCTATGGCCGAAATTGGAGTCCCTCCGCATAAGACGGCGGTTATCTCCGGCATAGGCTGCTCAAGCCGACTGCCCTACTATGTCAATACCTACGCCATGCAGACCATACACGGTCGCGCTGCCGCCATTGCCACAGGGGCCAAGATTGCAAATCCCGACCTCACGATATGGCAGGTGAGCGGCGACGGCGATGCATTGGCCATCGGTGGCAACCACTTCATCCACGTCATGCGGCGCAACGTGAACCTGAACATGATTCTGCTGAACAACCGCATCTATGGGCTCACCAAGGGACAGTATTCGCCCACCAGTCCGCGCGGATTTGTGTCTAAATCGAGCCCCTACGGCACAGTGGAAGACCCGTTCCGACCGGCAGAACTGTGTTTCGGAGCACGTGGAAAGTTCTTTGCGCGCACCGTAGCCAGCGACCTCGCACACACCATCAGCATGCTCAAGGCTACCTATTATCATAAAGGTGCGGCCGTATGTGAGGTGTTGCAAAACTGTGTCATCTTCAACAACGGCATACACTCGTCTGTCTATTCCCAAGATGGGCGCAAGAAAAACGCCATCTATGTGGAACACGGCAAGCCGTTGGTGTTTGGTGAGCATGGAGAATTCGGACTTGTGCAGCAGGGATTCGGCCTGAAAGTGGTGGAGATTGGCAAAGACGGCTACACCATCGACGACGTGCTTATCCACGATGCCCACTGCGAGGACGACACCCTACAGTTGAAACTTGCCATGATGGACAATGAACACGGATTCCCAGTTGCACTCGGCGTCATACGCGATGTGGAAGGCCCCTGCTATGACGAGGCGGTGAATCAACAAATAGAAGATGTGAAAAAACAGAAGACATACCACACCTTTGAAGAATTGTTGGAAACAAATGATATATGGGAAGTTAAGGAATAACGCCGATGGCGACAGATGCTTCATAACCTGAACGCAACCCTATCGAATCCTAAAAACAAGCCTATCATAGCCTAAAAATAAGCCTATCGGAGCCTAAAAATAAGCCTATCAGAACCTAACAAAAAGCTTATCATAGCCTAAAAATAAGCCTATCATGGCCTAAAAATAAGCCTATCATGGCCTAAAAATGAACCTCTGGGAGCCTAAAAACAGGCTCATCACAGCACTCTAAAGGCAACTCTATATGAAAATCAACATCCTTCCGACTGCGGAAGGATGTTGATTTTCATATTTATCACGTTGCGCATACTACCGTGCGATGGTGTATTCTCTTAGATTTTACTACCGTAGCACAGATCGCCGGCATCGCCGAAACCCGGTACGATATATTTGTTCTCATTCATTCCGGGGTCTATTGCAGCACACCATATTGTGGTTTTGTCATCAGGAAAAGTTTTCTTGATATGGTCTATTCCCTCCGGATTGGCAATGACGCAACACACATGAATGTTTTTAGGCATTCCCTTCGTGAGCAAAGCTTTATAGCCCAACTCCATGCTGCCACCCGTTGCAAGCATCGGATCGGCTATGATAAGCGTCTTTCCGTCCAGTTTCGGAGTAGCGAGATACTCTACGTGCACACCAACTTCATGATGCTCCTCGTCACGATACTCCCGATAGGCCGACACGAAGGCGTTGCCGGCATGGTCGAATACATTGAGAAAACCCTGATGAAACGGAAGTCCCGCACGAAAAATCGTTGCCAAAACTATCTTGTCTGACGGCACATTAACAGTCGAAACCCCTAACGGTGTAGCCACCTCCTTGGACTCATAGCTCAACTTCTTGGACACCTCAAAGGCTTCAAACTCGCCGATACGCATAATGTTGTTACGAAACAGGAGGCGATTTTTCTGATACTCGGCATCCCGCATCTCTGCCATGTATTGCCCAATGATACTGTTACGATCTGACAGATTGATTATTTCCATAGCTTTTTAGCTTTATCTTTTGTAGGTAAAGGGCATAAAAAACAGTCCCCTTTAAAATTCGGGGACAAAGTTAGCAAAAGAGTTTTACTTTTGCAAAGTCTAAATTACAAATATGTTTCGACCCAATTTCTTTTCAACTTCTTTAACCTAAAAAGGAAAGAGTTGATACAAAATTCGCACTTAAAGATTGTGTAGGTACGTACTTTTTGCTAACTTTGCACCTAAGTAAATAGGATATTAATCACTTTCACAACTTAAATACATTTAACGAAATGGCAAAGTTTGACAAATCCGTATTGGAAAAATACGGCATTACAGGTACTACAGAAGTAGTTTACAATCCCTCCTATGAGGTACTGTTTGAAGAAGAGACAAAAGAAGGCCTCGAAGGCTTCGAAGTTGGTCAGGAAACAGAACTTGGCGCAGTAAACGTAAAGACAGGCGTTTACACCGGTCGCTCTCCTAAGGATAAGTTCATCGTTGACGATGAGAATTCTCACGACACCGTATGGTGGACATCAGACGAATATCCAAACGACAACAAGAAAGCTTCCAAAGAGGCTTGGGCTGCCGTAAACGAACTGGCTAAGAAAGAGCTTTCCAACAAGCGCCTTTTTGTTGTTGACGGCTTCTGCGGTGCCAACAAAGACACCCGCATGAAGATTCGCTTCATCGTGGAAGTAGCATGGCAGGCTCACTTCGTTACCAACATGTTCATCAAGCCTATCAACCAGGAAGAACTCGATCAGGAGCCGGACTTCATCGTTTACAATGCCTCTAAGGCTAAGGTTAAGAACTACAAGGAACTCGGTTTGAACTCAGAGACCGCTGTAGTGTTCAACGTAACAACCAAGGAGCAGGTAATCATCAACACATGGTATGGTGGTGAGATGAAGAAGGGTATGTTCTCCATGATGAACTACTACTTGCCATTGAAGGGTATTGCTTCCATGCACTGCTCTGCCAACACCGACCTTAACGGTGAGAACACCGCTATCTTCTTCGGTCTCTCCGGTACAGGTAAAACCACCTTGTCTACCGACCCGAAGCGTCTCCTCATTGGTGACGACGAGCACGGATGGGACGATAAGGGTGTGTTCAACTTCGAAGGTGGCTGCTATGCAAAGGTTATCAACCTCGACAAGGAGTCTGAGCCCGACATCTACAACGCTATCAAGCGCAACGCTCTTCTTGAGAACGTTACCGTAGATGCTAACGGTAAGATCGACTTCACCGATAACAGCACCACAGAGAACACTCGCGTTTCTTATCCTATCAACCACATTAAGAACATCGTTAAGCCTATCTCAGCCGGTCCCGCTGCAAAGCAGGTTATCTTCCTGAGCGCTGACGCATTCGGTGTATTGCCTCCCGTATCTATCCTGAACTCAGAGCAGACCAAGTATTACTTCCTCTCTGGCTTCACCGCAAAGTTGGCAGGTACAGAGCTTGGCATCACAGAGCCTACTCCTACTTTCTCTGCTTGCTTCGGTCAGGCATTCCTCGAATTGCATCCTACAAAGTATGCTGAGGAGCTTGTTAAGAAGATGGAGAAGAACGGTGCTAAGGCATACTTGGTGAACACAGGTTGGAACGGTACCGGCAAGCGTATCTCTATCAAGGATACACGTGGTATCATCGACGCCATCCTCAATCACTCTATTGATTCAGCTCCTACCAAGACTATTCCTTTCTTCAACTTCGTAGTTCCTACAAAGCTGGAAGGTGTAGACACCAACATTCTCGATCCACGCGACACATACGCTGACGCTTCACAGTGGGAAGAGAAAGCTAAGGACTTGGCCGGACGCTTCATCAAGAACTTCAAGAAGTACGAAGGAAACGAAGCCGGCAAGGCTCTCGTTGCTGCTGGTCCCCAGCTGTAATCTCGTTTTGTGTTCTTCTCTTGGAAAAGGAGGTTTGGAAGAAGCATTCTCCTATTCTTTCTGTCCAAGCGTTAGAATCTAAACACACGATAAACATCATAGGCTTGTCTCTATTTGGAGGCAAGCCTTTTTTGTTTATAGATGGATAAGGCAGTCGGAAAGCCCTTGCAAGCTCATGCCTGAACACTGTTTATTAAAATTCAACACGTAAGCCTCTAAAGAGCGAAATAGGACTGACCGAATATCAGAGCATGATTAACAGAAGATCGATAAGCAATCAACATGACAACAACACATGACTGACAAGACAACGACACATGATTATCAAGCAACGGAGAAGATTGACTAAAGTCGTAAAGGGTTGCTATTGTGGCTGTTTAAAGTAGTTAAAAGCGCAAAGCCAGCATATTACAGGTAAAACGGCCGAAACTCCCACTCTCACTGTACTCGCGACAGTCTGAACATTGATTTAAATCAAAAAGAACTATTAAAACCGTTAAAACTTGCAATATTATTTGGTGTGTTCGAGCACAATACCTATCTTTGCAATGTCTTCGTGAGAAGATTCACATAAAGTTTCATTAGGTTAGTAGTTTGATAGATTTTTTAAGGTAAAGATTAGGATTATGTTATTAGATTTTGAATCAGTCGTGATGTCTGTATGAAGTCATTTTGATGACTATTCTTAGTATTATTGCTTTGGTAATACAGACATCCGTTAACATTATTCTTACCAAAAAGCAGTGTGAGTGATCATACTGCTTTTTTGTTTTTATACGACCATCCCAAAATCACGGGGCACGAGAACTGGTGTCCGAATATTTAAACAAAACCCAACACTCTGACTGCCAATCTGCTATCCACGCCGAGCACTCTCCCTTCCCGCTGAATACAGAGTTTACAATCCGGCAATGGAATAAAAAAGTCCCTCTTAAACTTATGATCTACCTTACAGGCTTGATCACGCTCTCATCAAAGTCTTTTGAAATATAAAAATAAATTACCACTTTTCCATCATTATTTTCGAAGCATCCAGCGCGAAAAGGGCTATGTTTCCACCCGCATTATTCATTTTCACAACGTAAAAGCAGGCTCGTTTGTAGGTTTTGTACTCCGCCATGCCATGGCGGAGCCCTGACCGCGATGCGACTAAAGCCTAACCGCATTGCGACTAAGGCTCATCGGTACTGCGGTTAGGCCCTTCTCGCACTGCCATTCCATATCTAACCGCGAATGGCTGAATAAGGCACGTAAAAAGACATTTGCAGAAACCGTTGATTATCAATAAACTACGAATTTCGCAAATTTTACGAATTTCAGAGCGGGAGTAAAATTATTTTGAAATAAGCGAAAACTAAAGGGGTGTTTGTAAAGAAAAATAGGGATAAATAAAACATTCTAAACAGTGACTGATCGGCCAAAATAACAGCTCCTGACAGTGCCCAACACAGAGAAGAACACAAGCTGCGAATTATGACATTGCAATATCTAAACAAACTTAAAAAACGATATGTAAATCAATATTTTGCATAATAAACAATTAAAATCCATCATAAATTGAATTATTCTAAGTAAATTTGCAGCTAAATTCATTAAAAAGCGCGCAATGATTAAGAAGCTATTGTCATTTGTCATCATGGTTTCTGCCGTGTGTCTACTATCTTCTTGCTTGAAAGATAACGACGACGAGGTGACATACCATGAGGATACCGCAGTGACGGCGTTCAAACTCGCCACCCTGAAAAGACAACTCACCACCACCGCTAAGGACGGCGTTACCGACAGTTCGTACACCGTCGCCTTCAATGCCGGCGAATATGCGTTCTATATCGACCAAAATCTCAAACTGATATACAATCCGGACTCCCTGCCCTGCGGCACGGACGCATCGAAAGCCATAGCCTCCATCACATCGAAGAATGGCGGCGTTATCGTGTTGAACTATAAAAACAAAACGGGAAGCGACAGTCTGGTTTATTATAAGCAGAAAGATTCTCTCGACTTCTCCATGCCCACGCACCTCCGTGTCTACAACATGAAAAACACTGCTTACCGCGAATACACGGTAAAGGTGAACATTCATCAACAGATGGGAGACGAAATGCCTTGGAACGGCAGCAGCCAAGACGCGCTGTCGGCAGTGGGCATGCGGAAAATCGTTGAAAACAACGGAAAGATGTTCCTCTTCGGCACAAGCAACGGACAGACCATTGGTTTCGGGCAGAACAATGACTCTTTTGTACAGCTCAACGGCCAATTCTCAGCCGACGCATACCAAAACGTGGTGGCCATGAAGGGATTTCTCTATCTGGCAGACAATGGCAACATCCTGCGTTCTGCCGATGGCAACACATGGAACATCGTTGGACCGACCAATGGCATAACCCGACTGATCGGGGCAAGCGACAGCAAAATCTATGCGCTGACAGCTGCAGGCATCGTCTCGTCGGCCGACAATGGCGCTACATGGGTGGCCAACGATTTAGACGACGACAAGGCCAACCTGCCTACGGAAAACATCAACTTCGTATGTATTCCCTCGCAGGCCAACAGCCAAACCAACAGTCTGATACTCGTGGGAACGCATAACGGCAAAACCGTGATATGGCGAAAAGTGGAGGAAAACGACGCCAACGCCCAGAATCAGCCATGGGCCTTCTATCCCCAAGACAGCTACAACAAGCACACGCTCCCCACATTGCAAAACCTACAGGTCATTGCATACGACAACGCCCTGCTGGCATTGGGCACAGGCTGCAAGGCTTTCTACGTGAGCAAAGACGAAGGGCTGACATGGCTCGAAAGCAAAACCTACACTCTGCCCGACAATTTCACCGCAGCCGGAAAGCCCTTTGCGATGAGCCGCAATGACAAAAACATGATATACATCTCTCTATCCGACGACACAAAGGTGTGGACCGGGCGTATCGCCAGACTGGGATGGAAAGACGTACAAAAGAAATTCACCGAATAACCATGAGGCATCTGCTCATCTTCATCATGATGTTGGGATCTGTCACTCAGCTGAGCGCACAGAGCGACCCGGAATATCGCATGGAGATTGGAGTGGGTGCAGGACTCAACGGATACATCGGCGATTTCAACGGAAACCTCACCAAAGACCTGCAACCGATGGCTACGGTCTTGGCACGATATGTTTTCAATCCCTATATGGGACTGCGCATGAACGTGAGCTACGGCACCTTGAAAGGCTCGTCGGCAGATGTAGAAACATTCTATCCCGATTATGCCGAAACGCCCTACACGTTCAAGAACACGCTCTACGACGCGTGTCTGACCTATGAATACAACTTCCGACCATACGGAACAGGGAGAGACTACCGAGGTGCCAAACGCTTCACCCCCTTTGTCTTCGCAGGCATCGGTGGCACATACGCCGACTGCGGCGATAAGGATAAGTTCACATTCAACGTGCCCTTGGGGCTTGGGGTGAAATACAAGATGGGTGAGCGCACGAATCTCGGACTGGAATGGGCCATACACTTCTCACAGAGCGACGAGCTCGACGGTGTGAAAGACCCTTACTACGTGAAAAGCAGCGGACTGTTCAAGAACACCGACTGCTACACTGCACTCCAGCTCACGTTCACCTATAGCTTTATGGCAAAGTGCAAGACGTGTAACAAGGAGTGACGCGAAAGGCTGGCAGCGACGGCCGATGCTTAAAATCCGCCGGCATGCCCAAGCATTTTAAATTCCCCATAACCGACCGGCAAAACCATCTGAAAGGTCAAAGGTCACTGTATAAAGAAACGCTGCTCAAAGCAAGAGAAATATGGCAGAACTCGATATGACAAGAATTCCCCGCCACATCGCCATTATTATGGACGGTAACGGACGATGGGCGGCAGAACAGGGAAAAGAACGCAGCTACGGCCATCAGGCCGGAGTGGACACCGTGCGCCGTATCACCTCAGAGTGTACGCGGCTCGGAGTGAAATTCCTCACGCTGTACACATTCTCTACCGAAAACTGGAATCGTCCGGTAGACGAGATCAGTGCGCTCATGGGACTGGTGTTAAGTTCTTTGGAAGAAGACATCTTCATGAAGAACAACGTTCGTTTCCGGGTGATTGGTGAAATAGAACGTCTCCCAAATGCCGTTCAAACCAAGCTACAGGAAACCATAGACCACACTGCCCAAAACTCTGCCATGACGATGGTTGTGGCCCTGAGCTACAGCTCACGATGGGAGATTACAAAGGCGGCAAAAGAGATTGCCGATGAAGTGAAAAGTGGGAAATTGGCGGTCGGCGACATTACCGAGGAGACTGTCAGCAACCATTTGGCTACCAATTTCATGCCCGCCCCCGACCTGCTCATACGAACGGGCGGCGAGCTGCGCATTTCGAACTATCTGCTCTGGCAAATAGCTTATACGGAACTGTATTTCTGTGACACCTATTGGCCGGCTTTTACCGAGCAGGATTTGCAAAAGGCCATCCTCAGTTACCAAAACAGACAGCGTCGTTTCGGAAAGACAGAGGCTCAGGTGGAACAGGAAAACGATAAAGGATAAAAGGGTAAAACAAGTTAAAGAGTTAAAAAGGTGCTCATGGCAAACCATGCTTCCGGCACTCAATTCCTACAGAAAATGCATCATACAAAGAATAAGATATTTGCAGCGCTCATAGCTATGACGTGCTGCGTAGGCGCAAAAGGACAAGACAAGATTCTTTATCCCGACATCACTTATGCCGGAACACCACGCGAAGTGGTCATCGGAGGATTCAATGTCAGCGGTATGGAGGGGTACGAAGACTATATGCTCACCGGTATTTCGGGACTGGCTGTAGGGCAGCGTATATCTATTCCCGGCAGCGAAATCACGGATGCCGTGAAGCGTTATTGGAGACACGGCCTGTTCTCTGATGTGAAAATTGCCGCCGATTCCCTGGTGGGCAATAAGATTTATCTGCACATAGCACTGAAGCCCAGACCCCGCGTGTCGGAAATAAACTATATCGGACTGAAGAAGAGCGAGCGGGAAGACATGGAGAACAAGCTCGGTATGATCAAGGGCGGACAGATAACGCCCAACATGATAGACCGTGCAAAGATACTGGCCAAGAAATACTTTGACGACAAAGGGTTTAAAAACGCTGACATAGACATTCAGCAACGCGATGACATTACGGGCAAAAACCAAGTGATTCTGGACGTTATCATCGACAAAAAACAAAAGATGAAGGTGCGCAACATCATCATCGAAGGCAACGAGAAACTCAAGGATTCAAAGATAAAAGGTAAGCTTTTCAGCAAAGGCGTGTTTGCAAAGACCCACGAGGCCGGCAAGCTGTCCTCTTTCCTGAAGTCGAAGAAGTTTACGCCCGAACGTTGGAAAGAAGATAAAAACAAGCTCATCAACAAATATTACGAACTGGGTTACCGCGACGCAGTGATTCTGAAAGACAGCGTGTGGAATGCTGATGACAAGCACGTTAATGTATATATAAAGGTGGATGAGGGACAGCAATATTATATCCGAGACATCCATTGGGTTGGAAACACGGTCTACAACTCCGACCATCTCAGCGCATTGCTGGGCATGGAAAAAGGAGACGTGTACAACCAGAAACTCATGGACAAGCGTCTTCTCGAAGACGATGATGCAGTGGGCAACCTTTATTATAATCACGGATACGTGTTTTCCCAGATTCAACCCACTGAGGTGAATATTGTCGGCGACTCCATCGACCTCGAAATGCGCATCATGGAGGGTCCGCAGGCCCACCTGAGCCATGTGCGGATCAATGGTAACGACCGCCTCTATGAAAATGTGGTGCGTCGCGAATTGCGCACCAAGCCGGGCGACTTGTTCAGCAAAGAGGCACTGATGCGTTCCGCACGTGAGCTGGCTTCCATGGGGCATTTTGACCCGGAAAAGATTGACCCGAAAATACAACCGAACTATGAGGACGGCACAGTGGACGTAAACTGGAACTTGGAACAGAAGTCCAACGACCAGATTGAGTTCTCGTTGGGATGGGGACAGACTGGCATCATCGGCCGGGTAGGCCTCACACTCAACAACTTCTCCATGGCCAACCTCTTCAACAAGAACAAGGAGCATCGCGGCATCATGCCTATCGGCGACGGCGAGAAGCTGTCGCTGGGCGTGCAGACCAACGGTACTTATTACCAAAGCTACAACGCCAGCTACTCCACCAACTGGTTTGGAGGAAAACGCCCCATACAGTTCTCGTTCGGTGTGTTCTACTCGAAGCAGACCGACGTGTCGAGCAACTATTACAACTCTGCGTGGCGCAACAACTATATGTACAGTCTGATGGGGTCGAGCAGCTATGGCTACAACTACACCAACTACGAAAACTATTACGACCCGGACAAATACGTGAGACTTTTCGGTGCTAATTTAGGCTGGGGAAAGCGCCTTCGCTGGCCGGACGACTACTTCATGTTGGGACTCCAACTGTCGTACACCCGCTACATGCTGAAGAATTGGAGATACTTCCCGGTTACCACCGGAAGCTCCAACAACCTGAATCTCAGCATTTCGCTCAGCCGTTCATCGACCGACAACCAGCTGTTCCCACGTCGGGGGTCCGACTTCTCCGCCAGCCTCACCATTACTCCGCCTTGGTCGAAATGGGATAAAAAGGATTACAAAAACCTCGCTACAAACCCCAATTCTCCCAACTACGTACAGGAGCAAAAGGAAAAATTCAAATGGATTGAATATCATAAATGGAAGTTCAAGGCCCGCACCTTCACCGCACTCACCAGTGCGAACAAGTGCTTTGTGCTGATGACGCGCATCGAATTTGGTTTACTCGGCTCCTTTAACAAATACAAGAAGACGCCCTTCGAGACTTTCTATATGGGTGGTGACGGTATGAGCGGATATTCTACAAGTTATGCCACAGAGACGATTGGGCTTCGAGGATACGAAAACGGCTCACTGACGCCATGGAGATCTGAGGGGTATGCATACGACCGTTTCTCTCTGGAGCTTCGCTATCCGTTGATGCTCGGCAACACCACCATCTACGCCCTATCCTTCCTGGAGGGCGGTAACGCATGGACAGATACGAAGAAATTCAATCCCTTCGATATGAAACGCTCGGCCGGAGTGGGTGTACGCATCTTCCTTCCAATGGTTGGTTTGATGGGTATCGACTGGGCATACGGCTTCGATAAAGTGTTTGGAACAAAAGGCGGAAGCCAATTCCACTTCGTGTTGGGTCAGGAGTTCTAAAGCCCTTGCCCTCCTACCACTCCCCGAAGAAAGTGACGTTCCACTGCAAGCAGCGAGTAACTTTATTGCAGTTTATCCCGTCTTAACTATTGCATAGACTTTAAAAAAAGAATCAGTTATGAGAAAGATAATCAACAAAACAATGGGCAAGAGCATGCTGAGAGCGTGTTTGCTGCTTTCCCTATTAGCACTTTTACCCATCAAAGGAAGTGCGCAGAAGTTCGCGCTCATCGACATGGAGTATGTTCTGAAGAACATTCCGGCCTATGAACGTGCCAACGAACAGCTCAACCAGATTTCAAAGAAATGGCAGGCAGAAGTCGAAGCGCTCAACACCGAAGCCGGAACGATGTATAAGAATTATCAAAACGAAGTAGTTTTCCTATCCCAAGAGCAAAAGAAAGCAAAACAAGAACAGATCATGGGCAAGGAAAAGGAGGCTTCAGAACTCAAGAAAAAATACTTCGGTCCGGAGGGAGAGCTCTTTAAAAAGAGAGAAAGTCTGATGACACCCATACATGAGGAAATATACAACACCGTCAAAGAGATTTCCGAACTGCGTGGCTACAGTCTCGTGCTCGACCGTGCTTCCGACACCGCCATCATATTCGGGTCACCCAAAATTGATATTTCCAACGAAGTATTAGATAAATTGGGCTATGGCAGATAAGCCGAACGGTCGAGTCGCAATAAAACAGAATACACACAAATGCCCTTCAAGGCATATCAACATACAAAGAATAACTAATAATTAAACAATAAGAAGAAAAATGAAAAAGATTATTTTGATGTTCATGCTGATGGCTCCTCTGGCTACTTTCGCACAGAAATTCGGCAAAGTAAACACCCAAAACATCATGCAGACATTGCCTGAAATTTCAAAAATCAACGGTGAACTTGAAGCTACTGCCAAGCAGTACGAGAACGAACTGAAGAGCATGCAAGAAGAGTTGCAGCGCCAAAGCGATGCCTACGACAAAGGCAAGAGCACGATGAATGCCACTGCACTGCAAGCCAAAGAGCAGGAATTGCAGCAGCTTTACCAGAAGATTCAGCAGACCTATCAGGACAATCAGCAGAATCTTCAGAAGGCACAACAGGAGAAAATGCAACCTGTCATCGTCAAAGTGCGCAATGCCATCGAAAACGTTGGTAAGGCCGGAGGGTTCACCTATATTTTTGAAGAAGGTGTTGCCGTATTTACAGGCTCCAACGTTGAGGATGTTACCTCCAAAGTTCAGGCTGAGATCAACAAACTCAAATAACCGTTCGCCCGAACGAGTGCAAAGTTAAGAAGGCGTAATGGTCAAGTTTGAGTCTCTCATAGAAGCACAAGCTTGTCATTATCGCCTGCTTAACTTTTTATCATCTATACTCTTTTCAATCCAAAAGAACAGCTTTTACAATGAAAAAAATATTCCTCTACCTATTGCTTGCCACCTTCTCTCTGCAGATCCAAGCACAAAATACGGCGACACTTCCGCAAGATCCGTTCACCCCAACGATGCAGAATTCGGAGTTCAAATTTGGTTATTTCAGCTATAAAGCCGTTTTCGAGGCTTCGCCCGACTACATTATCGCTCAGCAAAATCTTAACGATTTGCGCGCCAAATACGATAGTGAGATGAAGCGCGTAGAGGAAGAATTTAATGCGAAATACGAAGATTTCCTCGACGGACAGAAAGATTTCGCACCAACC
The DNA here is from genome assembly GCA_937995875.1 of uncultured Bacteroidales bacterium. Classification (GTDB taxonomy): domain Bacteria; phylum Bacteroidota; class Bacteroidia; order Bacteroidales; family Bacteroidaceae; genus Prevotella. The sequence continues at coordinate 36,391 of CALKIW010000040.1, forward strand.
ATCCTACAGAAACGCCAAGCCGAACTGCAAGAGTTGATGGAAAAGAACATGGCCTTCAAGCAAGAAGCCAAGCGTTTGCTCAAACAGGCCGAAGACGAATCCTACAAACCTCTGCGCGAAAAGCTTGCTCACGCCATACTCAGCGTTGGCAAAAACAAGGGCTTTGCATTTATTCTCAACACCGACAACAACGCTGTGCCATACATCAATGTTGCCATGGGTGAGGATGTAACAGCCGACATCACCGCTGAGATTCAATAAACAAATGGTTGCAATGCTATAATCAAACTGATTTGATTCAATAACCAGACTGCTGTTATCAAATCATAGGAACACCGAGATTCAATAACCGCAATATTGCAACAAGACCGACAGGGCGTTATAATTCACCAACCGGACCACCGCGACAAAATGAGGAAAAGATTGTCCAATCAACAACAAGGTGCCATCGGCATCTTTGATTCAGGCTATGGAGGACTCACCATTCTGCATAGCATACGCCATCTTTTGCCTCAATACGACTACCTTTATCTTGGCGACAACGCACGCGCTCCATACGGACCACGCTCGTTTGACGTAGTCTACGAATTCACCCGACAAGCTGTCGAGAAACTGTTTAGCATGGGTTGCCAGCTCGTTATTTTAGGATGCAACACCGCTTCGGCCAAAGCCCTGCGCTCTATCCAGCAAAACGACCTTCCCCAATGGGATCCCGAACGTCGCGTTTTGGGCGTTATCCGACCCACAGCAGAGGTTATCGGCAACCTCACACGCAACAATCATGTGGGACTACTGGCTACGGAGGGAACAGTAAAGAGCAACAGCTACAACCTCGAAATAGCCAAGCTGTGGCCCAACATCAAAGTCACGGGGCAGGCTTGCCCGTTCTGGGTGCCCCTGATAGAATACAATGAGGCCGACTCTCCCGGTGCCGACTATTTTGTACAGAAACGCATCGACCAGCTCATGCAGAAAGACCCGGCCATCGACACCATTATTCTGGGCTGCACACACTTCCCGCTTTTGATGCCCAAAATCCGCAAATATGTCAGCCCCGATGTCCGAATCGTGCCACAGGGCGATTACGTTGCCGAAAGTCTCAAGCTCTACTTAGAACGACACACCAACCTTGAACGGCGACTGACCAAAAGCGGAAACATACAATATTACACCACAGAAAGCCCCGAAAAATTCAAGGAGAGCGCATCTCTCTTTCTTCACACAAACATCAATGTGGAACATATCAACTTAGAATAATACATCACAAATGTATGATGCGCAATTACAACATCACAAATTAAATCAAGATTATGCAAGCAACAAGACAAAACAAAATATCAAGACTTCTTCAAAAGGAACTGGCTGAGATTTTCCAAAGCCAAACACGTCAGATGAAAGGTGTTCTGATCAGTGTGACACGCGTCCGCATCAGTCCTGATCTGAGCATCTGCACTGCCTATCTCAGCATCTTCCCTTCGGAGAAATCAAAGGAACTACTCGAAAACATCAATGCCAACGAGAAGACCATCCGCTATGAGTTGGGCACACGAGTGCGCAACCAACTACGCATCATTCCGGAGCTTCGATTCTTCATCGACGACAGCCTCGACTACATTGAGCACATCGACGAACTGCTAAAGAAGTAGCCGACATCCTTTCAGAAGGGCAGCTTTAGGCTCTTGCATACATTCGAAAGGTATCTTCAGCATCACACATGAACCAACAAAACATGGGAAAAGAAATGGAAACGGCATCCGAAAAGACACGCCCCGACACAGCATTCCAGCAGAAAGGAGGGCGCGGAGGAAATTCTTTTCCCCTTTTTGTCGCACGCCGATACCTGTTCTCCAAGAAGAAAACCCATGCCATCAACGTCATTTCGCTGATTTCCGTCATAGGTGTTGCCATCGCCACAATGGCACTGGTCATCGTCTTGTCGGTGTTCAACGGCTTCCATGACCTCGTGGCCAGCTTCTTCACCAACTTCGACCCACAACTCAAAGTGACGCCGGTGATGGGAAAAACCGTTGCGGCCGACGACCCCATTCTCACCGAAATACGGCAGCAGCCACAGGTAGATGTCGCCACAGAAACCGTTGAAGACATTGCCTTGGCGGTCTACAAAGGCAAGCAAGCCATCGTAACGGTGAAGGGAGTTGACGACAATTTCGACCAACTCACACACATTAACGAGATACTCTACGGCGACGGCGAGTTTCAGCTCCACACGGCCAATCTGCAATATGGCACTCCGGGCATCCGACTGGCCCAAAATCTGGGCATCGGAACGCTGTGGAACGATTTTATGAAAATCTACGCCCCACGCCGCGACGGACAGCTCGACCTCTCCGATCCATACGACGGTTTTGTGGTAGACTCACTGATTTCCTCCGGCGTGGTATTCTCGGTGAATCAAGGAAAATACGACAAAAACGTCATCCTTACCAGTCTTGGCTTTGCCCAAAACCTGCTGGGGCAACCGGGCATGGTGTCGGCTCTGGAACTGAGGCTTAAGTCCGGCTCCAACCTCGACAACGTGAAAGCAAAGATGCAAAAGATTGCAGGCGATAAATTCAAGGTGGAGGATAGATTCGAGCAACAGGCCGACACGTTTAAGATTATGCAGATAGAGAAGTTCATGGCCTACATCTTTCTCACCTTCATCCTCGTGGTGGCCTGCTTCAACATCGTGGGATCGCTCTCCATGCTTATCATAGACAAGCAAAACGATGTCATCACATTGCGCAATTTAGGAGCCAGCGACAAGCAGATTACCCAAATATTCTTATTCGAAGGGCGCATCATCAGTGTCATCGGAGCCATTGTGGGCATCCTGATCGGTCTGCTGCTGTGTTGGCTCCAGCAACAATTCGGTTTTGTCAAGATGGGTGATTCAGAGGGCACATTTGTCGTCAATGCCTACCCCGTGAGTGTACACTATATAGATGTAGTGTTTGTGTTCTTCACCGTCATTATCGTTGGCTGGCTCGCCGTGTGGTATCCCGTAAAGACTTTCACGAAAAATCACCTGAAAGGCACCCTACCAACGCGCGACAACAACAACGCCAACTAACCTCCGACACACTCCTAAGCCGGAGCCGACACACCCTAACGCCCGGCCAACATTCCTCCATACTGTAAGCAACAAACACACTTCCCCCACCGTGCAACACAAGACACGATGGGGGAAGTGCGTGATGAGAAAGCGTAAAAAACGGCAGCGGCTATTCCGTGCAAGGCTTCACACGAATGATAGTAAGCCCGTCGCGCATGGGCAGCATAACTTTTTCCACCCGTTCATCATCCCGGATATGATCATTAAACCGCCGTATGCCCTGTGTCTGCTGATCGTGCCCATAAGCGGGATCTACCACATGCCCATCCCACAGCGTGTTGTCGGCAAGAATAATCCCATCGGGATTCATCAACGAAAGCACCATCTCGTACGTCTCCACATAGTTACGCTTGTCACCGTCTACAAATGCCATATCAAATTTCACCCCCAACTTGGGAGCCTCCGTCATGGCATCTCCTATCCGGAAATCTACAAAATCAGCCACCGGCGAGTTCTCTATCCATGGGCGTGTGAAATCTTCCATCTCATCATTAATCTCGAACGTAAACAGTCGCGAAACACTTTCCGCAGCAGGGCAGGCCTCCCCTCCTCGCGCTTGTCTGCCATTATTGGCAGCGTGAGCAGCAATCTCTTTCAACCCCTCAGCCATACAAATGGCCGAATAGCCCGAAAAAGTACCAATCTCAAGAATATATTGCGGGCGTTGCATCATGACGAACATTTTCAACAACCGCCCCTGCAGATGACCGCTGACCATCCGACCGTGTATGGTATGGATGTTGGTGGCCCGATATAAACGGTAGAGATAGTCACCCTCAGGCTCACTATGATGGAGAACATACTGTTCTAATTCATAATTCATAATTCACAATTCATAATTATTTTTCAATTCACAATTCACAATTTTCAATTCACAATTAATAGTCCACGACTTTCAATATAGCACTAAAAGTTAGTAAAACCAACAACCCTAAGTCAGTCTATCTATAGCCCTTACCTTCGTTTTTCAACGCGCAGCCAATTATGAATTATGAATTCTCAATTCACAATTAATAGTCCACGACTTTCAATGTAGCACTAAAAGTTAGTAAAACCAACAACCCAAAGTCAGTCTATCTATAGCCCTTACCCTCGTTTTTCAACGCGCAGTCAATTATGAATTATGAATTCTCAATTCACAATTAATAGTCCACGACTTTCAATGTAGCACTAAAAGTTAGTAAAACCAACAACCCAAAGTCAGTCTATCTATAGCCCTTACCCTCGTTTTTCAACGCGCAGCCAATTATGAATTATGAATTATGACGAGTTGATGAGCTTGCGAATAATTATGAATTACAAAACCCCTTCTATGGCCAACCGATACGAGTCGAGGCCGAAACCACAGATGACCCCCTTGCAGCCGGCCGAAATCATGGAGTGATGGCGAAACTCCTCACGCTGGTGAACATTAGAGATGTGCACCTCGACAACAGGACTCCTGAGCGACCGGATGCAGTCGAGCAGCGCCACTGACGTGTGCGTATAGGCACCGGCATTGAGCACAATGCCGTCATACGAGAAGCCTACTTCCTGAAGTTTGTCAATCAGCTCGCCCTCGATGTTGCTCTGATAATATTCCAACGACACATCGGGAAACAGCTTCTGCAACCGGGGCAGATAGTTCTCAAACGAATTCTCGCCATAGATTTCCGGCTCTCTAACCCCCAAAAGATTCAGGTTAGGGCCATTCATAATCAATATCTTCTTCATTTTTGTTTTGTCCTTCGCCGCTTTTGCAGTAAATTTGTAACAACGTCAGTGCAGTCCTGACAAGGAAAAACTCCTATCGTCGCTGCCCGACGCAACCTATTCTCTGCAAAGATAATGCAAAACAGAGATAATGCAAAGCAAAAAAACAAATAATTGTTTTGTCGCACTATCCGAAAATATTCATCATGGACAAGAACAAATCATCTAACATCGTCAGGCGCTACACCCGCTATCTCAAACTTCAACGCAGCTATTCCGATAACACACTCGAAGCCTATCTCCACGACCTCGATTGGCTGCTGCGCTATCTGAACAAAGCCGAAGTGCAGCCCCTCGACGTGAAACTCGACGATTTGCAACAGTTTGCCGCCACGCTTCACGAGCACGGCATAGGCGCCAAGTCGCAGGCCCGCATCCTCAGCGGTGTGCGCTCGTTCTACAGATTCCTGGTGCTCGACGGATATTTGGAAGTAGATCCCACCGAACTGCTGGAGTCGCCCCATCTGCCCAAACACCTGCCCGAATATCTCACCACCGAAGAGGTGGATGCTCTGGAGGCAAGCATCGACCTGTCTGTCAAAGAAGGTCACCGCAACCGCGCCATCATTGAGGTGCTGTTCTCATGCGGACTGCGTGTGTCCGAGCTTACCAACCTGAAACTATCCGACCTTTTTCTCGAAGACAAATTCATACGTGTATTGGGGAAAGGCAACAAGGAACGGCTCGTTCCCATCTCCGATCGCGCCATACAGGAATTGGAATATTGGTTTGACGATCGTCGACAAATGACCATCAAGCCCGGCGAGGAAGACTATGTGTTTCTCAATCGGCGCGGCCATCACCTCACCCGCACCATGATTCTCATCATGATCAAGAAACAGGCCGAGATGGCGGGCATCAAGAAAACCATATCGCCCCACACCCTGCGCCACTCCTTCGCCACCGCACTGCTCAAAGGAGGAGCCGACCTGCGCGTCATCCAAGCCCTTTTGGGACATTCCGACATCGGCACCACCGAGATTTATACCCATCTCGACGATGCCTCCCTGCGCAAGGACATCTTGGAGCACCACCCCCGAAACATCAAATACAGAAACGAGCAATAGACTTCGTCTGCCTGCTCTGTATGACGCAAAACACGGTCGGTCGAGAAAGCCTTTTGATGGATTCCAGCCCTTTCCGACTTATCCGACTCATCCGACTGGGCAGACTTGTCCGACAGTTCCGTTCTTTCCGGTTAATCTGTTGTAAAAAAAATAAGCGTATGATTTTCCTTTACAAACACCCCTCCAGAATTCGCTTATTCAGAAAAAACTTTGTTCCCGTCCGAAATTCGCGAAAATTTGCACAATTCGTAGTTTGTTGATAATCAGAGGTTTTCGCAAATATGCCTTTATGCGCATTGTTCGGCCGCTCGCCGTTAGATATAGAATGGCGGTGCGGGAAAGGCTTAACCGTAGTGCCGATGAGCCTTAGTCGCATGGCCGTTAGGCTTTAACCGGAGTGCGGTTAAGGCTCCGCCATGATATGGCGGAGTACAAAATCTAAAAAAAGAACTACATTTTCATTCTGCGAGAAAAGAATCGAGGCAGAAACATAGTCCTTTTTGCGCTGGATGGCGCAAAAATAATGGCCGAAAAACGGTAACTAAATTTTACACGAGAATAATAACGAGAGGGCGGAGTCAGGAGCGGAAGGCACATTCAGAATTGAAGGACATATCCTTATATGTTTGTCCGTGCGTATAGAGATGGGAGACTTTATATATGACGATGTTTGTCCCCACACATACACGTTTGCACTTTTAGGCATTAATAAACGATAATTTTTGGATTTTAACAAAAAATAGTTTACCTTTGTAACCTATTCACACGAATACCAATAACATTTGATATGAAAATAAGAAACTTGTTTTTTGCTCTGTTGTTGCTCGTGTCTGTCAGCGTGCAGGCACAGATGCCCGACATGACAATCCCCGTAGACAAGGAGGTGCGCATGGGCAAACTCGACAACGGTTTGACCTATTTTATCCGCCACAACAACTGGCCCGAACACCGTGCAAACTTCTATATTGCCCAGAAAGTGGGTTCCATACAGGAAGAAGAAAGTCAGCGCGGACTGGCTCATTTCCTTGAGCACATGGCCTTCAACGGCTCCGACAACTTCAAGGGCAACGCCCTGATAGAATGGTGTCGCGCCAAGGGTATCGAGTTTGGCGGCGACCTCAATGCCTATACCAGTATCGACCAGACCGTGTACAACATCAACAACGTGCCGACCGAAAACCAATCCACTCTCGACTCCTGCCTGCTCATCCTGCGCGACTGGTCGTGCGGACTTTCGTTGGAGCAGGAAGAAATCGACAAGGAGCGCGGTGTGATTCACGAGGAGTGGCGTCTGCGCACCTCAGCCATCAGCCGTATGCTGGAGCGCAACCTGCCACAACTCTATCCCGGCTCGAAATACGGCGTGAGATTTCCTATCGGACTGATGTCGGTGATCGATAATTTCAAACGACAGGAACTGGTAGACTATTACCACAAATGGTATCACCCCACCAATCAGGGACTCATCATCGTAGGTGATGTAGACGTGGACCATATAGAAGCCGAAATCAAACGGCTCTTCGGAGGTATCAAAAATCCGGAAAATCCGGCACCTATCGTAGACGAGCTTGTGCCCGACAACGCCAAGCCTATCGTCATCGTAGACAAGGACAAGGAGTTCCAGAGAAGCACCGTAGAGCTGATGATGAAGCACGAGACCTTCCCCGACAGTCTGAAACAGACCATGCCCTACCTCATCCAGAACTATATCAAGAACGCAGCAACCGATATGCTCAATCAGCGGTTCATAGAGGCAGCACAGAAAGCCGACTGCCCGTTTGTGAGTGCTAACGTGAGCGACGGCAATTATATCTTCTCGAAAACGAAAGACGCATTCAGCCTCAGCGCGGCACCCAAAGACATGAGCCAGACTGCGGCAGCACTGAAACACGCTTTCACTGTGGTGCGTCAGGCTGCGGAATTTGGATTCACGCCAACCGAATATAAGCGTTTCCAGACAGATATGTTGAGCAGTCTGGACAAGATGTATTCCAACAAAGACAAACGCTACAACGGTCAGTTCTACAGTGAAATATTGGGCTATTTCCTCACCAACGAGCCTATGCCCGATATTGAATACTCTTATCAGAGCATGAAGCAAATCATTCCTGTCATCCCGTTGGAAGCCGTTAACCAAGTGCTGAAAGAACTCGTGAGCGAGAACGACAGCAACCTCGTGATCCTCAACTTCAACAACGAGAAAGAAGGCAACGTATATCCCACAGCACAAGAACTGCTGAATGCCGTGCAAGAGGCACGTCAGGCCAAGATCGAACCCTATGTGGACAACGTGAAGGATGAGCCTCTGATGACAACGCTTCCCAAACCCGGAAAGATTAAGAAAGAGCAGAAGAGCAAGAAGTTTGACTACGACATCCTGACCCTGAGCAACGGTGTGACGGTGCTGCTGAAGAACACCGACTACAAGAAAGATCAGATTATCATGAGCGGATGGGGAGGAGCCGGAAGCTCAATGTATGGCGAGGCCGACTATGCCAATATCAAAGCATTCGACAATGTGATTGACGGCAGCGGACTGGGCAACTTCTCAAGCACGGAATTGCTCAAGGCTTTGGCCGGCAAGATTGCTAATGCCCATCTCTCTATGGGCAGTCGTCGCATGGCCCTCAGTGCGAACGCCACGCCTAAGGATGTGGAAACCATGTTGCAGCTGACCTATCTCTACTTCACCAACATCAAGAAAGACCAAGACTCCTACAACACTATCATGCAGCAATACGAGCTGGCACTGAAAAATCGCGAACTGAGTCCGGAGACAGCTTTTAGCGACTCCATTTCGGCTGCGGTTTACGGTCACGGATGGCGTGAAGCTCCATTCCTGGCCAAAGACGTGAAGCATGTAAACTTGGACCGCATCCTCGCTATGGCCAAAGAGCGCACTGCCAACGCCAACGGCTGGGTTTTCACCATCGTGGGAAACTATGACAAAGCCACCATCCGACCGCTCATTTGCCAGTATCTCGGTGCACTGCCTTCCAAAGGAAAGAACATCACGGGAGAGCGCACGTCGATACCGACAGACAAGAACGTGGAAAACGTGTTCTATCGCAAGATGGAAACCCCTAAGGCAAACTCCTTGGTGACGTGGTTTAATCACAAAATGCCACACTCGCTCGAAGCTGCCATCAAGGCCGATGTTGCAGGGCAAGTGCTCTCTATGGTCTATCTCAAAAAGATTCGGGAGGAAGCCAGTGCAGCCTATTCGTGTGGCGCACAGAGCAACATGAGTATTGGCGACGACGGTTTCCACCTGGCACAGATTGTGGCCTACTGCCCCATGAAACCCGAAAAGAAAGACGAGGCATTGAAAATCATAGACGAGGAGGTGCATCAGTTGGCCAAAACCTGCGACGCCGAGATGCTCGCGAAAATACAGAAACTCATGCTCAAGCAGATAGACGACCGCGCGAAAACCAACGGTTTCTGGAAGTCGCTGCTCATGGAAGACTATACGATGGGCCTCGACTCATACACCGACTATAAGCGTATTGTTGAGAGCCTCACGCCGGAATCAATTTCTCAGTTTGTGAAAACGTTCCTCAAAGATGCCAACAAAGTGAGCGTCGTGATGCTCCCGCAAGAGTAAGCCTGACGAAAGACAACACGAAGCGCACACGAGCGCGGAAAGAAACAAACTTTAATGGAACTCCCTGCCATGCCTTGAAGGTCATGACAGGGAGTTCCTGCGTTCATGGATGTTCTGCAGCTTTTGGTGAGCGGCCTATAGTGTACGCCCTTGTTCCAAAGCACCAAAGCTGTCAAAACTTCTATAATCCACCGGTTTCCTTTGCACATTCCCATTTTCTTCGTAACTTTGCACCATCAAGTTTACGGTGGGCTGCATCCCACCGTGCTTCCCCTCAGATTATAGATCAAATATCATACAGGCTCCGTATGCAGGCCAGCCCTATTTATCATTAGTTCTATGTCTTATTTATTTTCATCAGAATCAGTGTCTGAAGGACATCCGGACAAGGTTGCCGACCAAATTTCAGACGCCATACTCGACCAGTTTCTTGCCTACGATGACACCTCGCATTGTGCCATAGAAAGCTTTGTTACGACGGGTCAGGTTGTCATTATGGGCGAGGTGCGCTCAAACGCATACATCGACCTGCAGACAATGGCACGCAGAGCCATTAAGCATATCGGCTACAGCAAAGCGGAATATCAGTTCGACCACAACTCGTGTGGCATACTCACGGCCATCCACGAGCAGAGCGACGACATCCATCGCGGTGTGTCGCGCGAGGAGGAAGAGCAGCAGGGAGCCGGCGACCAAGGCATGATGTTTGGCTATGCCAGCAACGAAACCGACAACTATATGCCGGCAACGCTCGACCTGGCACATCTCATCATGTACACCCTTGCCCAAATTCGTAAGGAAGGCAAGCAGATGACTTATCTCCGTCCCGACTCCAAGAGTCAGGTAACCATCGAATACGGTGACGACAATAAGCCGCTACGCATCGATACCATCGTTGTTTCCACACAACACGACCCATTCATCGAGCCTGAGAACGACACGCGGGAAGCTCAGCTGAAGGCCGACGAAGCCATGCTGACCAAGATTCGCGAGGATGTGATCAACATTCTCATGCCTCGCGTCAAAGCTGCCGCCGGGGATAAGTTGTGCGCACTGTTCAACGACAAAATTAAATATCTGGTAAACCCAACGGGTAAGTTCGTGATAGGTGGACCTCATGGCGACACGGGGCTTACAGGTCGGAAGATCATTGTAGACACCTACGGCGGACGAGGCGCACACGGCGGTGGCGCTTTCTCCGGCAAAGATTCGAGCAAGGTAGACCGTAGCGCCGCATATGCCGCTCGCTACATCGCCAAGAATATGGTGGCTGCCGGAGTGGCCGACGAGATGCTCGTGCAACTGGCATACGCCATCGGAGTGGCTGAGCCTGTAAGCATATACGTCAATACCTACGGCCGCAGCAAGGTGAATATCTCCGATTCTGAGATTGCCGAGAAAATACAACAGCTCTTTGATCTGCGCCCAAAGGCCATCGAACGACAGCTCAAACTGCGCCAACCCATGTATTTCGAGACCGCAGCATACGGCCATGTGGGGCGTCAGAACAGAGTGATTGAAAAGACCTTCACCAGTCTTTACCATAAACCCAAGACGATGAAGATTGAACTCTTTACATGGGAAAAGATCGACCAGATAGATCGAATCAAAAAGGCATTCAATCTTTAAGGCCGGACTATTTGAGCCCATTCGTCATGCAATCAAAGGGCAATGCTTGTGAGTTTGTACGGCAAAGCCCATGAGTTCGTGTTTAAATCTGCGTGAGTTTGTACAGAAATGCCCGGAAGTTCGTGTTTGAAACTGCATGAGTTCGCACAACAAAGCCCATGAGTTCGTGAGCCAATCCTTTTAATTTCGTGGGTTGCCGCTCGTCGGCAGCCATCATTTTCGCTTATCCCATGACCCAGCAAGATACGCTCTCCACAACCTCAACTCCCGTTTCGGAAGCCCCACCGAAGGCTTCCGCACACGTTGGAACCGGGTATCATTCGCCCCATGAGATTATCAGTTGGCTCCCCGCCACGGCTACTCCATGGCAGCAGGACTCGGCAATAAGGGCTCATTACAAATTCCCGGAAGTGGATTGGAGCAAGCGGGTCAATCCTATGAAAACGCCTTTGGGCAAGGCCGACGCACCGTCCGGATTCTCTTTGAAGAAACCCATGTACCACAGCAGGTCTTTGGTACAGCCCGATTCTGTATACAGACCGGAATATGCGGTCTATCGTCAGGGTGTTGCCGGCGACCCGATCCCCTACAATATCGCCAACGACGACCTTATCACGTCTATCCTCTTAGGCTGTTTCATCCTCGCCACAGTATCCATCTCGCAGACGGGAAACTTCATTCACCGGCAGCTGAAATACTTTTTTCATCCCCTGCGAGAAGGTACTACGGTCATCACGGAAACCAGTAATGAGCTGCGTTTTCAGCTCTTCCTGCTCCTTCAGACAAGCCTCCTCTTTGCCCTTATATTCTTCTTTTACGCCAAAACGTTTGGAAACGGCACCTCAAGTCTTCCCCAACACCTCGTCATCGGCATTTACACGGGCATCATAACCGTATATTTCATGTTCAAGGCTGTGGCTTACAATCTGGTCGGATGGGTGTTTTTTGACAGGAAAAAAAATGAACAATGGACCAAGTCGGGGCTCTTTCTTGTAGCCACCCAAGGCATAGCACTTTTCCCTATCGTTATGCTCCATGCCTATTTCAACTTTTCTATCGAAACCACAGTCATTTACACGACTGTGATTATCATTTTAGCCAAGCTTCTGTCTTTTTACAAGACGTATGTCATCTTTTTCAAAAAAGGGAGTGCTTTTGTGCAATTTTTTTTGTACTTTTGTGCCTTTGAAATAGTGCCACTTGGCATTCTATGGAGCGTTCTTGTGTTCATAGATCATTATTTAAAGGTAAATTTTTAAACAAAAAGATGATAAAGAAGATCATGGTATCACAGCCGAAGCCGGCTAATGATAAGTCTCCTTATTATGATATCGAGAAAAAATACGGCGTAGAATTTGTTTTCCGTCCGTTCATCAAGGTCGAAGGGCTTTCCGGCAAGGAGTTCCGGCAGCAAAAAGTAGGCATTCTCTCTCACACGGCTGTGGTGTTTACCTCTCGCCATGCCATTAATAATTATTTCAAGATTGCTAAAGAATTGCGTCTCAACATCCCTGAGGACATGAAATATTTCTGTGTCACCGAGACCATCTCTCTTTACATTCAGAAGTATGTGCAATATCGCAAACGCAAAGTCTTCTTCGGAAATACCGGAAAGATTGACGACTTGTTGCCCACCATGCTCAAGCACAAGAACGAGAAATTCCTTGTTCCGCTGAGCAGCGTTCACAACGACGACATCAAGAATAAGCTCGACGCCAAGGGACTGAGCCACACGGAATGTGTGATGTATCGCACCGTACACAACGAGTTTACACAAGAGGAGATTGATAATTGTGATTGTGATATGCTCATCTTCTCAACCCCCACAGGCGTGGATTACCTTACAGACGCCTTCCCAAGCATATTGCAAGGCAAGTTGAAGTTTGGTGCTTTCGGGCCGGCTACGGGCAAAGCCATTGAGAAAGCCGGCATCAAACCGTCGCTCGTTGGAGGCACCAAGCAATATCCTTCCATGTTCAGCGCATTGGAAGACTTTCTCCAAAAGGAACAAAAAAAGAAATAACCCTACATCATGGCTGCACTTCCCTCCACACTACACAAGGAGGAGCGGATATATAGCAAGAAGATTATAGACGCCCTCTTTCAAGGAGACCGAAGTCGTTCACTGTCGGCTTTCCCTCTGAGAGTTGTGTATATGCCCTTGCCATCAGAGCGCGAAGCATCAGGAAAAAGCACGTCGGAGACGCTGACAAGGTCGAAAGCCAAGATTCTCATCAGCGTTCCGAAGCGATGTTTCAAGCACGCAGTGAAGCGCAACAGGGTGAAACGGCAGATTCGCGAAGCCTATCGCAAACATAAATCCATTGTTGCAAGCTATGAGATTGCACTGGCATTCATCTGGCTCGACAACAGATTGCGCAACAGCGAAGAGGTGGAAGCCAAGGTGATCAACTTGTTGCATCGGATAGAGGAGTATCTGCAAAAGCAAAAAAATCAGTCATGAACACACTGAAGAAGATTCTCCATACCGTCGGCCATGCCGTTGCTTGGCTTTTGGTACAACCCATTATTTTTTACCAAAAGTTCATCACCCCCTACACCCCACCCTCCTGTCGATTCACGCCCACTTGCTCTGAATATGCCCGTCAAGCCCTGCTCAAGCATGGTCCCATCAAGGGATTGGCACTGACGATATGGCGAATACTAAGATGTAACCCCTGGGGTGGAAGCGGGTACGACCCGGTTCCGTAAGTTGTCCGTAAGGCGCCCCATCATTTTGAATACACCCAATGAGGTCGATCAGACCCATTGGGCACAAACCAAACAACTATTTTATTGAAAATGAAAAATTTTGTCGAAGAATTGAAATGGCGTGGTATGCTGGCTCAGATAATGCCAGGCACCGAAGAATACCTCATGAACAATCTTGTGTCGGCTTATCTCGGCACCGACCCCACCGCCGACTCGCTTCACATCGGACACCTCTGCGGCATCATGATGCTGCGTCACCTGCAGCGTTGCGGCCACAAACCCTATCTCCTCGTAGGCGGAGCCACAGGTATGATCGGCGACCCTTCGGGCAAAAGTCAGGAGCGCAACCTGCTCGATTCCGAAACATTATACCACAACCAAGAGGCCATCAAGAAGCAGTGTGCTAAGTTTCTTGACTTCGACAGCACTGCCCCCAACAAGGCCGAACTGGTGAACAACTACGACTGGATGAAGGATTTCACCTTCCTCGACTTTGCCCGCACCGTAGGAAAGCACATCACCGTGAACTACATGATGGCCAAAGAGAGCGTGCAGCAGCGCCTCAACGGCACGGCTCGCGACGGTTTGAGCTTCACCGAGTTCACTTATCAGCTGCTTCAGGGCTACGATTTTCTCCATCTTTACCAGAACAACGGCGTGCGCTTGCAGCTCGGAGGCAACGACCAATGGGGCAACATGACCACCGGAACAGAACTTATCCGCCGCACACTCGGCAACGAAGCCGAAGCCTTTGCGCTCACCTGTCCGCTCATCACCAAGGCCGATGGCAAGAAGTTTGGCAAGACCGAGAGCGGCAATGTATGGCTCGACCGCAACCGCACCACGCCCTACACGTTCTACCAGTTCTGGCTCAACGTGTCGGATGAGGACGCCGAACGCTACATCAAGATATTCACCGACCTTGACCAAGCAACCATTGCCGACCTCGTGAAAGAGCACGCCGAAGATCCCGGTCGCCGCACACTGCAGCGCCGTTTGGCAGAGGAAGTAACCACTATGGTACACTCCAAGGACGACCTCGATATGGCCATCGCCGCCTCGAACATTCTCTTTGGCAAAGCTACGAAGGACCAGTTGGCACGCCTTGACGAGGCAACACTCAACGACGTGTTCAAAGACGTTCCCCACTACGACCTCGACAAGGCCCATCTCGGCGGCAAAGCCATCGATCTGTTCTGTCAGGACGGCTGGGACATCTTTGCCAGCAAGGGCGAGATGCGCAAAATGGTGAAGGGGGGCGGAGTAAGCCTCAACAAGGAAAAACTGACCGCATTCGACCAGACTGTCACAGCCGACGACCTTATCGACGGCAAATATCTGCTCGTGCAGCGAGGCAAAAAGAACTATTACCTCATCACCGTGAAGTAAGAAAACAAACACAACATAAACTCCCAATCCTGCAAGACGCAATGCCTTGCAGGATTTTTTATTGTCTCCTCGCCTCTCATCCCCACTATATGCAGCCCTCATCCGCACTCCGTTCGTTGCTCATCTCTACCCACCTCTTTCTTCATCTCCACTCCCTTCAGTCCTTAGCTCAATCCCTCTTTCTCTCTTTCCTACCCCCTTCGTCCCTCATCTACACCCCCTTTTCTACCCTTCTTCTGCACCCTTCTGCCCTCATCTTCCCCTCCGTTTTTTGCTCGTCCCACCCTGCTGCAAACTCTTTATATGTAAAAAATGATTACCAAATTTCGGCCTATATTTTTTGATCATTCAGCGCGAAAAGGGCTATGTTTCTGCCCGCATTATCCATTCTTGCAATGCAAAAGAAGGCTCGTTTGCAGGTATCGTATTCCGCCATATCATGGCAGAGGCCTAACCGCGACTCGCTTACGCCCCAACCGCACTGCGACTAAGGCTCATCGGCACTGCGGTTAGGCCTTTCCCGCACCGCCATTCCATATTTAACCGCGAACGCCCCCACCATACACACAAAGGCATATTTACAGAAACCATTGATTATCAGCAAACTACAAATCTCCCGAATTTTCGCGAATTTCGGACCGTAGCAAAGATTTTTCTGAATAATCGAAGCATTTGGAGGTGTTTGTAAAGAAAAAACAGAAAAATCTATGCTTCTTCTTCGAAATGCGGTCAAACAGTTCCGGTTTCACGTCAACTTTTAAATGATGCCGAAAGATTTTCGATAAATATTTGGTAATAGTACAAAAAAACACTACCTTTGCACCGCTGAAGTTTGCAGCACTATTGATTGATTGTCCTATGGTGTAATGGTAGCACAACAGGTTTTGGTTCTGTTTGTGGTGGTTCGAATCCGCCTAGGACAACACACAAAGGTCAAGCCGTATGACAAGGCTTGGCTTTTTTTATGCCTACATGAGAAATTCGTGCTCTGAAAATTTGCTTTGAGCCGTTAAATTTCCTACTTTTACACCGTATGAACAGCAAACGAATACCCATGAGAGCTAAGAAGTTATATCTGCTATTGTTCCTTATCGTCCTATCCATGGGCGCATCGGCACAAGGCCGGATGATGCCCAACCTCGACAAGGTAACCATCTTTTCCAAAGGCGCACAGGTATATCGCCACAAACAAGTGGCCCTGCAAGCCGGCGAGCAGACGCTCAGTTTCACAGGGCTTTCACCCTATATTGATGCCAACAGCATACAGGTCAAGGCCGGGAGCAACGTGACGATACTTGGTGTCAGTCAGCGATTTATTCGTCCCGACAGCGCCGTGCTTTCCGCACAGGTACGCGCTGCCGAAGCCGCACTGAGGAAAGCCCGCAACCGGCAGGCTGAGGTGAAAGCCAAGCGAACGGTCATGCTCTCGCAACTGGAGATGGTGAAAACCAACAGTTCCACCGCTGCGCGCACCGTTGCCACACCGCTCGAAGCCATCAAGCAGCTCAACCAATACTATTATGACGAAACGATGGCCATCAACAAGCGGCTCATCGGTCTCGACGAGGAAGAGCAGCAGGCCGACCGCAATGTGGAGAAGCAACAGGAAATGATAGACTCCCTCGCCGGACTCAAGACCAAACGGCTCACCGTGATCGATGTCAAGGTTGATGCTCCGCGAGCTTCTAATGCGAACTTCACCTTTGTCTACTACGTCAATGGGGCGTCATGGTATCCCACCTACGAACTCCGTTCCGGCAGCACTGCGGCTCCCCTGCAACTCACCTACAAAGCCAACATCACACAGCAAACCTATGAAGACTGGCGCAACGTGCCCGTCACGCTGTCGTCGTCCAATCCCAACCGCAGCAATGTGTCGCCCGAACTCAAGACTTATTGGCTTGACTATGGCCTCGCCGCACCCACCTACGATTTCGGTATAGACAACAACCGCGTCTCCGGCACTGTCACCGACGAGGAAGACAATCCCGTCATCGGCGCCACCATCAAAGTGAAAGGCACCACCATCGGCACCGCAAGCGACATCGATGGCCACTACACACTCACGCTGCCCAATGGTAATCGCAACGTGGAAGCGAGCTACATTGGCATGGAAACCCAAGTGAAGCAAGCCACGGGAAGCCGCCTCGACTTCCGCATGGAGGAAAGCAAACTGGCATTAGAAGAAGTGGTAGTCACGGGATATGCAAGCAAAAACAAGAGGTCGAACGAGAGATTTACAGCTCCGGTGGTAAAAGCCGACAGGGCAGTGAAGGCCGAGAGCATCGCCGATGCAAACAGCATGGAAGTCAGTTCTACTGCCGCCAAGTTCGGATATGAGTTTGAGATAGGACATCCGCTGACCATCCTCTCCGACAACAAGCCCGTGAGCTGCCAGATAGGCAAATATCAGCTGCCCACCACCTATGCCTACAAGGGCGTGCCCAAGATTGACAAGAGTGCTTTTCTCGTGGCTGATGCCACCGGCTGGAACGAACTGAACCTCATTCAGGGAGAAGCCGCCGTGTTCTTCGACAACAGCTATGTGGGCAAAACCATTCTCGATCCCAACCAGCAGAGCGACACCCTGCATCTTGCCATGGGTCGCGATAACGGCATCCACATGGAGCGGAAACTCATAAAGAACAACACCTCCCGCAGACTTCTGGGCAGCAGCAGCGTGCAGACCATGAATTGGGAGATCAGCGTGCGCAATGCGCGTGCCGAACAAGTGGTTATCAGCATCTACGACCAACTGCCCGTTTCGAGAAATTCAAGCATCACCGTCACGCCGCAGGAACTAAGTGGCGCACAACTCGACAAGCTGAACGGGCAGGTTGTATGGACGCTCACGCTTGCACCGGGCGAAGTTAGGAAGCTGTCGCTGGGCTATCAGGTGAAATATGACAAAAACCGCAGACTATCTATAGAATAAGGAGAAAATGGAGCATCCGGATTTTTAAACCTATTCCTAAAAATGGAAGGCCCTATCTCCTATGCGTGTATAGTATATTAAAAATAGGTAAATCTTTAACGACATTGTAATTTATACAAAAAATTATTTGGAAGTTCCGGAATTATCTCCTATATTTGCATATATAACATTATGAACAATACAACTATGGCAAAAAGAAACGAAATTTATAAGAGTGCCTCAACAGGCAACATCGTAGAGGTAATGGTAGCAGGCGAAGGTGCGCTTGCAGGTGATTTTGAACTGCTGACAGAGAACACCACCGACGCAGCAACCGAGAAACACGTTCCCGTGATTGAAGCCATCGAGGGTGGTTATCGCGTAAGTGTTGGCTCTGTAGAGCATCCTATGACCGAAGCTCACTACATCCAGTGGATTGAGCTTATCACAGAGAAAGAAGTGCTCCGCAAATATCTTGACCCCACCGACAAACCGGTAGCAGAGTTCAAGACCGACGCCAAACACGTTTGCGCCCGCGAATATTGCAACCTTCACGGACTGTGGAAAGCTGAGAAATAAAACGGCTCGATAGCACACAGCTATCAAGTTAAAATATACGAGGCCACTTCAACATCGATTGTTAGAGTGGCCTTTTCTATTCTGCTGCTGAGCAAGAAAACGGGGCTGTGCGGATGTCGAAGATGAGAAGGCAGAATGGTGAAGGCAAGAAAGCAGAAAGGAAGCGACGTATATGATTTAAGTTTTTACCCGGAAAGAAACACGTATTTATGCGAAAGGCATCAAAAAAATTGCTATATTTGCAAACAGAACAAATCAATGGCTGCAAACAAAAACTTTAAAACCATCTGCCGACCCAATGCGTCGGTGGAGAAACCGGCGACAAACAAATTATTTAATCACTAAAATAAAAACAAAATGAACAACTTAAACATTTTCTCACTTGAGGGTAAGAACGCTTGGATTACGGGTGCTTCCTACGGTATTGGATTCAACATAGCCAAGGCGTTCGCTGCTGCTGGCATCAATCACATTGTCTTCAACGACATCAATCAAGCGTTGGTAGATCGCGGTCTGGCCGCCTATAAGGAGGCAGGAATTGACAACGTAACGGGCTACGTGTGCGACGTGACTAAGGAAAACGACGTGAAGGCCCTCGTTGAGCGCATCCATAAAGAGGTGGGACAGATTGATATTCTGGTGAACAACGCCGGCATCATCAAGCGCATCCCCATGCACGAGATGAAACGCGAGGAGTTCCAGCAAGTGATCGACATCGACTTGGTTGGGCCGTTCATCGTGTCTTCTGCCGTGTTGCCGGAGATGATGGAGCGCAAGGAAGGCAAGATCATCAACATTTGCTCCATGATGAGCGAGCTGGGACGCGAGACCGTGTCGGCCTATGCTGCTGCCAAGGGTGGATTGAAGATGCTCACCCGCAATATCTGTTCAGAATACGGAGAATACAACATCCAGTGTAACGGCATAGGTCCGGGCTATATCGCTACGCCACAGACTGCTCCATTGCGCGAAAAGCAAGCCGACGGAAGCCGCCATCCGTTCGACAGTTTCATCTGCGCAAAAACTCCGGCAGGCCGATGGCTCGACCCGGCCGAATTGGGTGGCCCCGCAGTATTCCTGGCCTCAAAGGCTTCGGATGCCGTAAACGGACACATACTTTATGTAGACGGAGGCATATTGGCATATATCGGAAAGCAGCCTAAATAAGCTGCAATGAGCCGAATATTCTGCAAATAAAAAGGGGCTGTGCAATCGCATAGCCCCTTTTATATCATGCAAAATATATTTACATTATTTATTTACAGCTGCTTCGAATTCTGAGCCCGGGTTGAATTTTACAACCGTCTTGGCAGCAATCTGAATCTTCTGACCATTAGAAGGATTCACGCCCTGACGTGCGGGACGCTCCTTGGTAGCAAACGTACCAAAGCCGATAAGCTGTACTTTATCACCATTTACCAAAGCCTCCTTGATCGCATCTGTTGTAGCATCAAGGGCTCTCTTTGCGTCGGCTGCTGTCAAACCTGCAGCATCAGCAATCTTCTTTACTAATTCTGACTTGTTCATAATCTTTAATTTATTAAATGAATATAAGTGTCTAATTGTCATTATTTCACGGCAAATATAGGTTATTCATTTCATAAATCAAAGAAAATGGTAAGAAAATTGACACGGGACTATGAAAAAAAACGTAAAATCATTGTTTCATAGTCGATTAACAGAGTTTTTTCGTAATTTTGCAACGATTTTAATACGTTAAAGAAGATACAACAAATATATGCTGAAAATTCCAACAGTAACCAAGAATCTGCTTATCATCAACCTCTTGGCATTCATCGCCCTCCTCGTGGGAAAGCAAGTGTCGGGCATCGATCTGAACAATGTGCTGGGGCTTCACTTCTTCATGGCTTCCAACTTTCATATCTATCAGCTGTTCACTTACATGTTCATGCACGGAGGGTGGGAGCACATTATTCTCAATATGTTTATGCTATGGATGTTTGGCTCTGTAGTAGAACGCGCATGGGGAGAAAAGAGATTTATTTTTTTTTACATTTTCTGTGGAGTCGGTGCGGGCATCATGCAAGAAATCGCGCAGTTCTTCTGGGTGTACTATATGCTCGACGGACAGCACGCATTGAGCATTACCGAATCGTTTAGCGTCATGAGCCAGCTCTCCACCCAGCTCAACGGTCTCACCACTGTGGGTGCATCGGGAGCCATCTATGCCCTGTTGTTGGCGTTCGGCATGATGTTTCCGGAAGAGAAAATGTTTATCATTCCCATTCCCGTGCCCATCAAGGCCAAATGGATGGTTATGGGTGCCATCGTCGTGGAACTGTTCTCGGCCATGGCTATCTCCAATTCCAATGTGGCCCACTTGGCGCATCTGGGGGGCATGGTGTTTGGATTCTTCCTCATACGTTACTGGCAGAAACATCCGGGAAAATATTACAGCAGTGGCAACGCTACCAAATTTTTCGACAACCTGAAGTCTAAATGGGACCAAAGAAGCCACGCACGTACCTCCGGAAACAGGTCCGAAACTCCCCGTCGCAGCAATTCCGACTGGGATTACAATGCTAAAAAACAAGCCGCACAAGAAGAAACCGACAGAATTCTTGACAAGATTAGAAAGAGCGGATACGACAGTCTGACCAAAGAAGAGAAGCAGACGCTCTTTGACCAAAGCAAGAAATGATTAAGAAACTCAAATCATTCACCCTCCACATAATAGCGGGTGCCAACTTCGCAACCATTATCGTGATGTTGTTTACGGGCTATGCCGACCGCATAAACCCTACTGCCTTTCCATTGTTGAGCAACGCGGGACTTGCCTTTCCAATCTTTCTGTTCATCAATTTTGCCTTTCTGGTGTTCTGGCTCATCTTCAAGACGCGGTGGGGGTTGATTCCTTTCATAGGGTTTCTACTGTGTTATGGTCCCGCGCGCAAATACTGTCCGCTGAACATCCAACGTACCCCCCCCGCCGATGCCATCAAGGTTTTGTCGTACAATGTGTGGTATTTTGCGGGCTGGGAAGACAATAAAGGCAGCGTAAACCCTATCTTGGAATACATCCGCGAGCAAGATGCCGACATCGTATGTCTTCAGGAATCCGCCACCAATGAAGTGAGGGGAAACCAAGTAGACTCCATTCTCAATCCGATATATCAATATAGAGACACCGCCCGACGCGGCAAAGGCGACTGCATCAGTATTTTCAGCAAATTCCCGATACTTTCCAAAGAGCACATTCCCTACCAGTCCAAAGGCAACATCAGTGCAGCTTTCAAGGTCCTGATTAGGGACGAAGAAGTGCTCGTGGTAAACAATCATCTTGAAACTACGGGACTTACCCACGAAGAAAAGACGCAGTTCAAAACGATGATGAAAGGCGAAATGAAGGCTGACACCGCAGAGATGACCTCCAAAATGCTCGTCGACAAACTTGCCAAAGCCACCGCCATCCGCGCCCCGCAGGCTGAGGCCGTAGCGCGATATATTGCCTATCATCGAGACATGCCGGTCATCGTGTGCGGCGATTTCAACGACAGCCCCTTGTCGTATGCCCATCGCACCATCGCCAAAAACCTCACCGACTGCTATATCGAAACCGGAAACGGACCGGGAATAAGCTATCATCACAACGGCTTTTACGTGCGTATCGACAACATCATGTGTTCCTCCCATTTCCAACCGTATGCCTGTCGTGTGGACAACAAAATCAAAAATTCAGACCATTACCCCATATACTGTTGGCTGAAAATGCGTCCTAAAGCGCAAAAAATGAATAATTAAGGGCTTTATCTTGCTCAAAAAATGAAAAAAGTAGTATCTTTGCACATCACTATATTGCAATAATAGAAAATAAATAAATATTACTAACAAAATGCAAAACAAAGGAATTGTAATTGTAACAGCCGTCTTACTGACGCTTGCAAGCATCTTCTATTTGTCTTTCTCGTTCGCCACAAGATATTATGACGGACAGGCAGCCAAGCTGGAAGACCCCATCGCACAGCAGGATTATAAGGATTCTGTGAAGTATATGGGCATCTACAGCTACCAGAAGTGCCTCGAAACACAGATTGGTCTGGGCTTGGACTTAAAGGGAGGTATGAACGTTATCCTCGAAGTTTCAGTACCCGACGTAGTGGAAATGCTCGCTGAGCACAAGACCGACGCAGCCTTCACAAAGTCTATGAACGAAGCCCGCAAGGAGCTGGAAACCTCTCAGGGCGATTTCATCTCATTGTTCATCAATGCTTATCAGAAGAACGCGCCGGGTCATAAACTTGCGGAAATCTTTGCCACACAGCAGTTGCAGGGCAAGGTTTCTCCTACAAGCTCTGACAAAGAAGTGGAGAAAGTGCTCCGCCAAGAGGTAAGTTCTGCCATCGACAACTCCTTCAACGTTGTGCGTACACGTATCGACCAGTTCGGCGTTGTACAGCCCAACATCCAGAAAATACAGGGATCGGAAGGTCGCATCATGGTTGAAATGCCGGGCATCAAGGAGCCGGAGCGTATGCGCAAACTGTTGCAAGGTAGTGCCAACTTGGAGTTCTGGGAGACCTACAACGCTTCTGAGGTTATTCCTTACCTTTCCCAACTCGACACCCGTCTGGCCAATGCCGGTCAAGACAACACTGCTGTTAGCGACACAACTCAAGCTGTAGACAAGGACACCGCTGCCGTAAAGACAGCCAAACCCAAGTTCCAGCTTAAGAATGCAGCCAAGAAACCCGACGTGAAAACCACTCCCGACGCTCAACTTGCAGAAGCCAAGAGGCAGCATCCTTTGTTTGCCATGCTACAGACCACAGGCGGACAGAGCCTCAGCGTGGTTGGTTATGCAAGCGTCCGAGACACGGCCGACATCAACAAAGCCATCTACGGCGACATCGCCAAACAAGTATTGCCGGCAGACATGAAGCTCCTCTGGAGTGCCAAACCGGCCGACGGCATCTCTGCCAAGAACATATTCGAACTCCATGCCCTCAAGGTTACTACCTCCACCGGTCGTGCACCATTGGAGGGTGGCGTAGTAACCGACGCATCAGACCAGTTCAACAACCTGACCGGTCAGCCGGAAGTGAGCATGACGATGAACTCCGAAGGCGCACGTCGTTGGGCCGAACTGACCAAAACCAACGTTGGAAAGGCCATCGCCATCGTGCTCGACGGCGTTGTCTACTCTGCCCCACGTGTGAACGGCGAGATTAGCGGGGGCCAGTCTTCTATCAGTGGAAACTTCACCATTGAGGACACCAAGGACCTGGCCAACACCCTGAAATCAGGTCGTATGCCCGTTCCTGCCCACATCGTTCAGGAGGAAGTTGTCGGGCCTACACTTGGTGCCCAGTCCATTCAGCAGGGTGTTGTGTCATTCATCATTGCATTCGTGCTGTTGATCATCTACATGCTCTCCATGTACAACTTCATTCCCGGCTCTATCGCCGTGAGCGCATTGCTCATCAACGTATTCTTCACGCTGGGTATTCTGACGTCTTTCCAGGCCGCCCTAACGATGTCGGGTATTGCCGGTATGGTGCTGTCGCTGGGTACGGCAGTAGACGCCAACGTGCTCATCTACGAGCGCATCAAGGAGGAACTGCGTTCCGGCAAGGGCATGAAACAGGCTGTCAGCGCAGGCTACAGCAACGCATTCTCGGCCATTTTCGACTCCAACCTGACGTCATTGATCACCGGTGTCATTCTCTATGTGTTCGGCACAGGTCCTATCCGAGGCTTTGCCACCACATGGATCATCGGTATTCTCTGCTCATTCTTCAGTGCTGTGTACCTCACCCGTTTGGTTTACGAGTACAAGATGAACAAGGACAAGTGGCTTAACCTGAAGTTCTGGACCCCCATCTCGCAGAATTTGTTGCAGAACGCCAACTTCAAGTTCATGTCCATGTACAGGAAGACTTTCTCCCTGGCCGTTGCAGCAGCTGTGGTATTTATCGCAAGTTTCTTCATTCGCGGTCTTGCACAGAGCATCGACTTCACCGGTGGACGCAATTATGTCATTGCTTTCGAGAAAGACACCGAGCCCGAACAGGTGCGCGAGGTGCTGACCAAGATCTATCCCGAAGCAACAACCGGAGCCCTTGCATTGGGTACAGATAACCGGACCATCCGCATATCCACCAACTATAAAATAGAGTCGAGCAGTGCAACTGTAGACGACGAGGTGGAAGAAATGCTCTACAACGGTTTGAAGGATGCCGGATTGGTAACGCAAGCCAGTGCTGCAGCCTTTAAGAATCCTGACATTCGACAGGGCGGATCAATCATCAGTTCTTCAAAGGTAGGACCTTCTGTTGCCAAAGACGTGACCTATGGCGCCATCATCAGTGTGCTCATCGCCCTGATCGCCATCTTCCTCTACATCCTGCTTCGTTTCCGCAACGTGGCATTCTCCGTAGGGTCCACCGTTGCTCTGACCTTCGACGCCTTGACCGTCATTGGTTTGTTCTCACTGCTTCAGGGCGTCATGCCATTCTCACTCGAAGTAGACCAAACCTTCATCGGTGCCGTGCTGACCGTGATTGGCTACTCCATCAACGACAAGGTGGTGGTGTTCGACCGTATTCGTGAGAACCTCAAGCTGCACCCCAAGCAGGGCCTCCAGTCGCTGTTCAACGACTCTATCAACCAGACCTTGACCCGTACCATCAACACCTCACTCTCTACGTTGATCGTGTTGCTGTGTATCCTGTTCCTCGGCGGTAAGAGTATTCAGCCATTCGCATTTGCCATGACCCTGGGTGTCATCTTCGGAACATTGAGCTCTATCTTCATTGCGTCGCCCATCGCCTATCTGGTGATGGGACACAAAGTCCAAGATAGCCAAGCCGAAGAAGGCGCAGAGGTTGCCGTTCAGCAAGCATAACACAAAGCATCACAGCTAAATTCCTTCCTCCGGAAGGCAATCATACCATCAAAAAGGCATCTCCTGCAACATCGTGTTGCAAGAGATGGCTTTTTCGTTTTAGCTTTTCTTTTATTCCAAAACTATTCTTTCACACATCTATTGTACACAAAGACTATGAACAATCTGAAACTTCTTGTTCTCTCTCTGTTATTCATGGCATCATGGGGCACGCTCCGGGCCGCCCCCAATCTGATGAATGATACCATCAAAACCGATACGGATTCTGTCACCACCGACACGGTAAAAAACAAAAAAGACGGAGTAAAGGGTAAGAAAACATCCGACTACGACAAACTCATCAAGAAGGGAGGGAGCTACCAAAAGGGCGTTTTCGGCGTGCGCCACATAGAAAAAGACTGGTATTTTGAAGTACCGGAATCGGCTCTCGGCCGACTTTTCCTGACGGTGACACGTCTCACAACCGTACCGGAAAAGTTCTCGAAGCTCGTTGGCGAGGAGATGCAGCGCAACACGATATACTTTGAAAAGCGCGACAACAAGACCCTCTTGCTGCGCTCCTACGTTCGTTCCACGTTTTCAAAAGAGGGAGACGAGATCGCAGACCTTATTGACAAGGCTACCATCGACCCCATCATCGAGAAATTCGACATCATTGGCCGCAACCCGGAAAACAAGGCCATGCTCATCAAGGTAACTTCACTGTTCAACACCGACAACAAAATCGGCGGACTGACGTCGTCAGACCGCACCGCCGTCAGCTTGGGTGCCCTGAAATCCAACCTCACCTTCATCGACACCATGCGCGTTTACCCCATCAACATTGAGGTGTCCACCCTTCGCACCTACAGCGTGAACAAGGGGCGCACACCATCGTCGCAAACGGGCTTCACCACCCTTTCGCTCAACACGAGCATCGTGCAACTGCCCAAGACACCCATGCAGGCGCGTCTGGCCGATGAGCGCGTGGGCTACTTTGAAAACAGAATCACCCATTTCTCCGACGACAATCCCTCCAAACGCGAGGCCATCATTTCGCGCTACAGGCTCATCCCCAAAGACAAGCAAGCCTATGCAGCCGGCAAATTGACAGAGCCCGAACAGCAGATTGTCTACTACATCGACCCGGCAACCCCCAAGAAATGGGTGCCCTATCTCATTCAAGGCATCAACGATTGGAACAAGGCTTTCGAGGCTGCAGGATTCAAAAATGCCATCGTGGGCAAGGAGTGGCCCAACGATTCCACCATGAGCGTAGACGACGCCCGCTTCAGCATGATCCGCTATCTGCCCTCAGAAACGGAGAATGCCTACGGGCCACGCATCGTCGATCCCCGTAGCGGCGAAATCATAGAAAGCCACATCTGCTGGTATCACAACGTGATGAATCTCGTGCGCAAATGGTATATCACCCAGTGCGGACCCTTAGACAAGCGCGCCCGCCGTTGGGACCTCGACGACAAACTCATGGGACAGCTCATCCGCTTCGTCTCTTCCCACGAGGTGGGGCACTCTCTCGGCCTGCGCCACAACATGATGGCCTCATCGGCCACTCCCGTAGAGAAACTACGCGACAAGGCATGGGTGGAAAAACACGGCCACACGGCCAGCATCATGGACTACGCCCGGTTCAACTATGTAGCCCAACCCGAAGACAATATCTCGTCCAAGGGACTCTTCCCCCGCATCAACGACTACGACCTCTGGGCCATCAAATGGGGCTATCAGTACCGTCCTGAGTTCACCACGCCAGGGCAAGAGCAGAAAGCCCTGCGCAGGGAAGTGACACGAGTGCTGAAAAACAACGTTCGCCTGCGCTATATCGGCGATGAGGGCAGAAGTCTGGACCCGCGCTCACAGACCGAAGACCTCGGCGACAATGCCATGAAGGCGAGCGACTATGGCATCCTTAACCTTAAACGGGTGATGAGCAACATTGAGCAATGGACGGCCCAGAGCGACGGGCAGACCGACCATCTCGAACAGCTCCACAAGAGCGTGTGCAGCCAGTTCCAACGCTATATCGGCCATGTGCAGCGCAACATCAACGGCCGTTACAACAACAATTTCCCCAGCGAGCGAAGATATGAGCCTGTTCCCAAAGAGCGTCAGCAAGAGGCCATCGACTGGATAGCACGCCACGTATTCGACGCGCCGCTGTGGCTCTATCCCGACGCCGTCGTGGCCAAAACAGGCATCTATGGCGAGGAAGAAATGAGCAACCGCAGCAGCCGAACGCTGACCTTCCTGCTCTCACCGAGTGTTTTGTACAGCCAAGACAGGAATAGTCTCACGGCTCCCAGCCCCTACCCCGTAGACGAGTATCTCAACGACGTGTTCAAGAGCGTTTGGAAACCCATGTCTGCCACCGATATGCGCCAAAACATCTACCGCCGACAGCTCGAACGCACCTATTTGGACGCCATCAACACCGTCGTCAATCCTTCGGACAAGCAGCCCAAGAGCCTTGTCTCCGATGCTCAACGTTCAGATGCCCTGCTCTATGTGCTCCAACATCTGAACACCATCGAGACCTTCTGCAAACAGCAAAAAGCCAACAGCAGCGCAGACAGCATCAATGCCCTGCATTATGACAACATGCTGATGCAGGTGAAGAAGATTCGCGAAAAATACACTAAGGCAGCATAAAACCGCCGTAACCCTAAGCACCATTTGGAATTCCAAATGGTGCTTTTTGATTGATGCCGTCCGCCATCGCACAGTTTGCTATGGCATCGCCGTGCCAAACCGTTGTATCAAAGCGGAACAACCGCCTTGTCCGAAAGATAAAGCGTTGTATCGAAAAGGCAAAGCCACTGTATCAGAGAAACGAAACCCTTGTATCAGAAAAACGAAACCGCTGTATCGCAGAACACCGTGTGCCGACCGACAACGTTAATCGCCCATCTCCTTCTGCACAACCGTGCAGAACTGATGCACCACATCGAGCATATCCGGCTCAAGGTAGTCGCACACCTTATCATAGATGTTTTCCGGAATTTCATAGAAGGCTTCGGCTATGGAGCCACATATAGCCGCCTTTGTATCTGTGTCGCCACGTGCCATGACGGCCTTGCGTATGGCGTCTTCAAAACTGTCGCTGTCGAGAAAACAGCGTATGGCCCAAGGCACTGTTTCCTGACAGGAAGCGTCGAAATGGCCCTGCGCGCCAATCTTATAGATGTCGCGGAGGGGCGGAATCTCATAACCGAAGTTTCGCTTCACCGCACTCTCCACCTCCTCTTTGGTTATTCGGCAGGTGCGCAGCCAATAGATGAGCGTTGCCACGCATTGCGCACCGCGTATGGCTTCCTTGTGCAGATGACTGCAAATGGCCGACAGTTTGGCCTCGTGTTTCACGGTGTGATAGTCGCTGAACAACCACCCCACAGCCGACACGCGCATCGCCGCGCCGTTGCCCCACGAATTATACGGGCTCGGCAAATCGCTATGAAGCCACTGTGCAAACATATTGCCATAGCTGCCCTTCGGACGGGGATAGCGTCGGCCCCAATCGCGCAGGGCCTCGTCGTAGTTACGGTGATTCAGAATAGCGTCGGCCACCGCAACCGTCATGATGGTGTCGTCGGTGTAGTCACAGTCCGGCTCATCCATAAACAAGGTGAAATTTTCCGTAGGTGTTTCGTCAAACTCGAAACGCGACCCCACTATGTCTCCAATGATCGCTCCAAGCATAATAAGGGGGATTAAGAGGTTAGCTGTTCATGATTAGGCGGAGCGGAATGCGGAATCACCGCTCCATGTCGTACTCCGACCGGGAATCGAACCCGGATCAAAGGTTTAGGAAACCTCCGTTCTATCCATTGAACTATCAGAGCCCATAAGTGTATTTGATAATGCAAAGATAAATGTTTTTTCTTTGAACACCAAGAATTTATCCAAAATTAGAAAAAACAAACCGATTCTTCCCAACCGGCGTTGCGACGATAGCCTGTGTCGCCTGTCTGTTTTCGGAGGAACGGCCATTGCGATTTTTCTTGACAAAGGCCCCCAAATGCTGCGCGTATTTAAAAACAACTTTACTTTCGTCCTGAATTTCGTGAAATTAGCGAAATTCGTAGTTCATTGATAATTAGGGATTTGCGAAAATATGCCTTGGCGTGTATGGTGGGGACGCTCGCGGTTAGATATGGAATGGCCCTGCGAGAAAGGCCTAACCGCAGTGCCGATGGGGCTTAGGCGCAGTGCGGATAGGGCTTAAGCGAAGTGCGGTTAGGCCTCCGCCATAATATGGCGGAATATGATACCTGCAAACGAGCCTGCTTTTGCGGTGCGAGAATGGATAGAGCGGGCAGAAACATAGCCCTTTTCGCGCTGGATGAACAAAAAATAAAGGCCGAAAAATGGTAATCAGTTTTTACATTCCGGCAGAGCGGAGCACGCTGTGCGAAACCCGTTTTTCTAAAATGAAAAAACAGCCGGGCGGCCGTTACACCGCCGGCGTCCCATTGCACGAAACCCGTTTTTACAAAATGAAAAAACAGCCGGGCAGCCGTTACACCGCCGGTGTCCCATTGTGCGAAAACCGTCTTTCTAAAATGAAAAACCAGCCGGGCGGCCGTTACACCGCCGGCGTCCCATTGCACAAAACCCGTTTTTTAGTCTATAAAAACGGGTTTTTGCAATGGCAATCTGCGCGGTGGGCAGCAGCGAAAGCATGGTTTCTGCCTGCCCGGTAGGCGTTCGGATTATGGCTTTCTGAACTTCTCCGACTGCTCCTGAATCAAGGCTGCATCCTCGAAATAGTCGATGCGCATGGCGGCACGCACCTCGTCCATTGTCCGTGCAGCCACTGCGCGGGCTTCGTCGGAGCCACGCTTCAGGATGTTGAAAATCTCAGGGATGTCCTGCTCGAATTCGTGGCGACGGGCACGGATGGGGTCGAGCATACGGTTGAGAACGTTGTTGAGCAGCTTCTTGCACTTCATGTCGCCAATGCCACCGGCCGTATAGGCTGCCTTCAGCTCGTCGAGATTGGCAAATTCGGGCCAGAAGTCGGCGAAATCCTGATCGGTGGAGAAAGCGTCAAGATAGGTAAACACGGCGTTTCCCTCCACATGGCCGGGGTCGGAAACGTTGAGGTGCGTGGGGTCGGTGTACATGCCCTTCACCTTTTTCCACACGGTGTCGGCGTCGTCCGAAAGATAGATGCAGTTGCCGAGGCTCTTGCTCATCTTCTCCTTGCCGTCCGTGCCGGGCAGGCGGCGTGCCGTGGTGTTCTCAGGGAGCATGATGGTAGGCTCCACGAGCACGGGCGCATAGGTCTGGTTGAAACGATTGACAAGCTCGCGCGCAAGCTCCAACATGGGCTCTTGGTCTTCTCCGGCCGGCACGGTCGTCGCCTTGAACGCTGCAATATCGGCAGCCTGCGACACGGGATAGCAGAAAAATCCGAGAGGAATGGAGTTGTTCTCAAAGCCGCGCATCTTCACCTCTGTCTTCACCGTGGGGTTACGCTGCACGCGGCTCACGCTCACAATGTTCATCAGGTAGGTGGTCAGCTCGGCCAGTTCGGGAATACGGCTCTGGATATAGAGCGTGCATTGCTGCGGGTCGAGGCCAGCAGAAAGGTAGTCGAGCGCCACCTCGACAATGTTTTGGCGAATCTTATCGGGGTTATCGGCGTTGTCGGTCAGGGCCTGCACATCGGCCATGAACACAAACATACGGTCGTAGTCGCCCTCGTTCTGAAGCTGCACGCGACGGCGCAGACTGCCCACATAGTGCCCCAAATGGAGTTTTCCGGTGGGGCGGTCACCAGTCAATATAATCTTTCCCATAGCTATAGTTTTGTTTATTTTCCTACAAAGGTACGCCTTTTCGTCTGAAAAAACACGGTATTGGTGGATTAATGCTCAAAAAAACATAGAGTTGATGTATCATATAGCAGCTCAAAAGTCCGACCAACAGCAAGTCGAAGAACTCTTTCAAAAGCAGGTTTAACCTGTTAAATTTGCAGAAATATGTCAAATATTTAAAATAGAACGGTCCTTATTTTAATTTTATATGTAAAGTTGTAGTCAGATAAAGCACCAGTCCAAGATGATACAAGAAATCAAAATCAAGAACTTTCTCTCTTTTAAAGACGAAGTGACCATCAGCTTTGAAGCCTCAAAGGACCGTTTTGCCGAAAGCTCTCAGGTTGTAACGCTCAATGGCGATACGCGGCTCCTGCGTTTTGCTGTTATTTACGGCTACAATGCTTCCGGCAAGTCTAACTTGCTGAAAGCGATTGATTTTTGAAATCTTTTTGGTTTAACAATCCCAACACTGCCCATACAAGCACAGGGGTTAGACCTTTTAAGCTGAATCAAAGTTCACGGGACGAACATTCTTTTTTTGAAGTCATATTCTTTGTAGACAACATAAAATACACCTATCAGTTGGAGTTAGACCCGTCTGTTGTCTATCTTGAGAAGCTCTCCTATTATAAAACCACCCAACCTGTCAAACTTTTTGAACGTACATTAGAGGACGGTAAAACCGTTATTACTTATGGCGACATCAAGATCGACAAAGCTGTGAAAGACAACATCACGGCTTTGTGCCTGAACAATATGTCGTTTTTTGCTGCGCGCGAAAAAGTTAATGCGCAGTTGCCCTTCATTGATGCTGCCAAAGAATGGATGAGAGGAAAAATAATGAAGACCATCACTCCATCCTTGAACTTAACCGATTATGCCCAAAGCAAATCTTCCGGCGATAAAGACCTGAACAAATACATCATCAACTTCCTTCGCGAAGCAGATTTCAACATCTCTGACATTCACACCAACATCGCAGAACAAAATATTCCCGACGAAGTATTGGATATGCTGTTAAACATGAAAAATATTCCGGAGGAGGAAAAAGAAAGGCTAAGAAATCAAAAAAAACATAAAACATTTTCGGACAGAGTTTCATCATACTGTTGAAAATGACAAAGGTAAAGAAACTTATCTGCTGAGTCCGGACGATGAAGAAGAATCACAAGGAACATTACGTACCTTTGGCATAGAAGCTGCCATATACACCGCTCTGCAAAACAAAGCTTTCCTTGCCATTGACGAGATGGAAACGTCATTACACCCTAAACTGCTTGAGAAAATACTCTTTGAGTATCTTAAATCCAATGCCCAATCCCAACTTTTGGTAACAACTCATAATGATGGTTTGCTCGATTTGGTGGACGACCTACTGAGAAAGGATTCCATTTGGTTTACCGAGAAACAGAAAACGGGGGTTACGGATTTATACAAGCTCAGTGATTTCAGAGGCGTCAATCGGCTCTCTTCCATAAGAGAGGCCTATCGCAACAAGCGTTTCGGAGCTACAATGGGAGCATCATGAAACAAAGAGTATTGAGCGAAGCAAAAAAGGATACCTATTTTTCTTCATCCGAACAAGTAGATTTTAAAACGAATGAGGGTACAAAAGAATTAGGCGAACTGTTCCCCTTTATCGTCAGCGGTGGAACTAATACCGAACGCTACTATTTTAAACATATTAACGACGCCACGCGATTTAAATTCAACATCAGGCCTGAATATTTCGTAGATGAGTCTGCCTACACGGAGGTATTCCTAAAAAGAATTCAACAAATACAGAAGAATAACATGGGTGCCCGAATATTCTGTGTGTATGATATGGATTCCGTGTTTCGCAATCCCAAGAACAGCCTTAAAAACAAAGCGTTTACAGCAACTGTCAAGGAGCAATATGGCGATGTGGAATTATGTCCAAGTATGCCCTGCATTGAGTATTGGTTTTTACTGCATTACATAAACCATACGGGCCTGTTGAAAAATTATAGCGAAGCATCCCAATTATTAAGTCCGTATTTTAAATCCGTCTTTCCTGACTCAGCCCATAGACTGAAGAAATTATTAAAATCCGAAAAATACCTGAAAGACGCGGAATGGGTGAAGCATCTATGCTCGGATGGCAAATTGGAAAAGGCCATCTGTCGGGCTGAAGAAAATATATCAAAGGCAATCAAGGAAAATGATTTGGAAAACCAATCATATTCTTACGTGTTTAAAATATTCAAATATTTCGGCTGATTGATGCCCCTCATCCCTCCCATGCGGTTTTGGACATATAGAAAGCGATGGTTTTGAGTTTCACGTAATCATCACTGAGATACATGAATCCGCGATAGCGGCCGGCTCGTCCCCATGAGTTTTTGGCGAGGAAATATTTTCGCCCCTGTCGGTCGCGGGCCAGTCCGCACAGCTCCATGCAGTGGTCGTCGGTGGTTTCCAGCCGTTCGAAAGCGCGTTGGCGGTCGGCTTGGGTTATGGTCTTCTCCTTGTTGAAAGGCGGGCGCTGCCTGTGCACCACTACGGCGCGCCCCTCCCCGAAGTTGAATCCCGGCTCACTGATGTCGCCCTCCCAGCACACGGGGTGGCCACGGCGGATGGCGCGCTCCACCCGAAACATCAGGGTGTCGATGGGAACGTTCATGAAACTGTCGCGCATCTGGTTGTCGGGCACTTCGAGCACGAAGCGTTTGCCGAAGGGATGATGGGTGAAACTCGTGAGCGAGAGATAGTCGCCGGGCAGGCAGACGCTCTCGGCAAACTGGGCGGGCGTGTATGCCGCGCCATGCATAAACACCCGTCTCGGCAGTATTCCTATATGGTCATCGAGCAACCGCGCCATGCGCTCCTCCATTTTGGCCAGCGACGGAGAGGCGTCGGCCAGCCTTCGGGCCTTCCGCGCCAACACGTTGTAGTTGGTGGCGCGCTCGTTGTGATAGGCCGTATAGGACTGTGCGCCATACGTGGAAAGCAGGTTGAGCAGCATCGACGAGGTGCCGCGCAAGGATATTTGCCCCTGTCTGCGCGAGAAAAAATAGGTCCGCGCCTCGTCGCTGAGCAGCATACGGGCGTAATAATCGGGCGAGAGCTCCAAAGAGTCGCCCATCATCAGCCGCTCAGACTCGATGGTGGCCAACATGGCGTAGGCCCAGCAGAGCGGACTGCGCCCCTGATTTTTCACGGGAGTGGTCTTGATAACCACCTCATCGATAAACTCCCCGCCCGCATTTGCGCCGGGTTTCGAGGCGCGATGGTCACACGAGGCGAGCACCACCACGCCCAACACGATGTATGATAACAGCTTGTTCATGATGTATGCAAAGTTAGCAAAAAATCAAGACGCATGGGCATCATCGGCTGTTTTTATGACGCAAGGCAAACCTGCGGTGTTTTTCATGGTTTTAACACAATCCAAACACCAACAAGTTTTGCACTTCGATTTTGAATCTTCAGTCATGCAGCAATTAAGGGGCAAAGTATTTGAAACCTATACGGAACTGGAGCCCGGCACCTACCAGGTGAAAGAATCCATCAACGGAACGGAGCA
Organism: uncultured Bacteroidales bacterium; assembly: GCA_937995875.1. Taxonomy (GTDB): domain Bacteria; phylum Bacteroidota; class Bacteroidia; order Bacteroidales; family Bacteroidaceae; genus Prevotella. Next base: position 71,389 of record CALKIW010000040.1, read on the forward strand.
GGCAGTAGGCACTGCCATCACTACAGATAAAGTGCAAGTGATGCGTGTGCGTGCAGATGTCAGCAAAAACGAGGCGTCGGCAATGCCTGCAACCGTATATGTTAAGGGGAGCATAGCAACTGCTGCTATGCCTCTCCAATATGTTGGCAATGGCAAATGAAGCGCCACCGTCACCTTTGACAATACAACCAAACCGTTCTATGTGGATCGGTATATTTACTTTGCACTCAACAATGACGACCGATATGCCATCAAGAAACGTAAAACCTCTACTGCACCCTATAGTTTGGGGATGTCATCGGAGGGATTTTCGGTAGAGAATTTTCGTCTCAATCCCGGAACATACACCGTTACGGCGGATATGACCAATTATGCTTTCAGCCTGTCACAAGAGTTGCAACCTTACAAAATATCCGTTTTTGGCTCGTCCGTATCTAACGGACAAGGTGCTAAAAACAATCATGGCTACGCCTATATGTACAATGAACAGTTAAGAGAACGCCATGAACAAAGCCTTACACCCAATGAGTTTTTCATGAGCAGCGTAGCCATCAACGGTAACAACACAAAAAACCTACTCAACAGATACAGCGATTTGATTCATGATTTCGGACGGTATGTGCTGTTCGGACTGTCTTTGGGCAATGAGGGCATTCACGGAGCTTCCGACCAACAAGCCGTGTTCGGTCAATTCCGTGACAATATGCAAACGCTGATAGCCCGGGTGCGCGCTGACGGAAAAATTCCGGTGGTGATGAACAATTACACCCGAACAGATTTCACCGAATCCGATTATGCATACATCAAGGCCATGAATCTGCTCATCCACGAGTGGGACTTGCCTTCCGTGAATATGCTCGGAGCTATTGACAACGGCAAGGGGCAATGGGCCACAGGTTTCCAAAAGCCTTCTGACATCTATCATCCCACCACAGCCGGACACCGTGAGTTTTTCTATGCTATGGTGCCTTCGCTCTTCGATGCTCTCGAAGCGGGAAAGGGCACCCCACAAAGGATGCCGGGCTCCTCATGTACGCTCGACAACGGGCAGTTCCTCTCTTTCGCTCCGGAAACCATGATTCATCCTTTTGCGGTGAGCATCAATGCTTCTATGGAGCAGGGAGAAATCATCAGATTTGCACAAGATGGTGGCAAAGGCAGCCTCAGCATTGATGCCGAAGGATACCTGACCTATTCTTCTCCTGCGGGAAAAACCATCAAGAGCAGCAAAAGCTATCATGAAGGGAGTATGCACCGGATAACCCTTTCGCATTATTACGCCCAGATGCGGACGTTACTTTTTATTGACGATGAACTCGTAGGGGAAATCAAGAATGAGCGTCTCATTCCATCCGCCTTTGAAGTGGGAAAGAGTCTGACGTCCACGACGAGACAGATTGGAGAACTGTTTTTCTGGCGTTCCGCACTCAATGAAGATGAGGTTGCTGCCCTGTGTGCAGGTAAAATGTTGCAGTCGAGCCTGGATATCTACCTGCCTCTGAATAACTTGGCAGTCCTCGACAACCTCGCGCAGAGCCTGAACACAGGGACTCTCGACCAAGTTATCCCCAATGGGGTGCGCCTTCCCGACAATTCGATGGCAGACTTTGGTACGCAGCCTGTCACGCATTACGACTATAGGGGGCAGACTGTTCATGCGCAGACTCCCGGAATCCACATCCTGAAAAGAGGAAAAAGCAAACCTGTCAAGGTCATAATAAAGCGATAGCCCAACGGCTTTTCCCACATCTTCCCTCCGGCCTTTTGCATTTATTCATGCTTTTAACGCAGTTACGTCTTTAGTTTTTCGTAACTTTGCAGTATGAGTTTAGCATTAAAGGATTTTGAAATTATGGCCCCGGTCGGCTCACGAGAGTCATTGGCGGCCGCCATACAAGCCAAGTCCGATGCCGTTTATTTTGGTATCGGACAGCTTAATATGCGCTCACACAGCGCCAATCACTTCGACATCAACGACCTGCATGAGATTGCCGAGACCTGCGACAAGCACGGCATCAAGAGTTATCTCACGGTGAACACGGTGATCTACGACAACGATATGGAAGCCATGCGGCAAATTATCGATGCTGCCAAGACTGCCGGCGTGTCGGCCATCATTGCTTCCGATGTGGCTGTGATGGCCTATTGTCGTGAGGTAGGCATGGAAGTGCATCTGTCCACCCAACTCAATATCTCCAATGTTGAAGCCCTGAAATTCTACAGTCAGTTTGCCGATGTCAGCGTTTTGGCACGCGAACTCAACCTTGATCAGGTGAAGAATATTCACGAACAGATTGTGAAACAGAACATCTGCGGCCCTATGGGCAAACCCGTGCGCATCGAAATGTTCTGTCACGGAGCCTTGTGCATGGCCATTTCGGGCAAGTGCTACCTCAGTCTGCACGCACAAAACCGCTCTGCCAATCGTGGCCAATGTGTGCAGATATGCCGGCGTTCATACACCGTGAAAGACCGCGAAACCGACAACGAACTCGAAGTGGACAACAAATATATCATGAGTCCGAAAGACCTGAAGACCATCCGCTTCATCGACCGCATGATGGATGCCGGTGTAAGGGTTTTCAAAATCGAGGGGCGTGCACGCGGTCCGGAGTATGTCTACACGGTTGTGAAATGCTATAAAGAGGCTATCCAAGCCGTCTTGGACGGCACATTCACTGAGGAGAAGAAAGCCGACTGGGACAAACGGCTCGCCACAGTCTTCAACAGGGACTTTTGGGATGGTTACTATTTAGGGCAGACGATGGGCGAATGGAACAAAGGCTATGGCTCCATGGCCACCGAAAAGAAAGTTTTGGTGGGCAAGGTGGTGAAGTATTTCTCGAAACTCAAAGTAGCGGAAATAGCCGTAGAAGCCTCCGACTTCAAGCTTGGCGACAAACTGCTCATCACCGGCAACGCAACGGGCGCAATGTATCTCGACGCCAAGGAGATACGTTACGAACTCAATCCTGTCGATAAGGCGGAGCAAGGCACGCGTGTGTCGATTCCCGTGCCCGACAAAGTGCGCCCGAACGACAAATTCTTCAAGTTGGTAACGGTAAAAAATTAAATCAAGATGAAAACAATCAACGAAATTCAAGACGAGGTTATCGAGGAGTTTGATGTCTTCGATGACTGGATGGACAAATACCAAATGCTTATCGACCTCGGCAACGAGCTTAACGCTTTGGACAACAAATATAAAACTGAGCAAAACCTCATTGACGGTTGTCAGAGCCGCGTATGGCTGCAATGCAACTACGAAGATGGCGTTCTCGTATTCAAAGCCGACAGCGACGCGCTCATCGTGAAGGGCATCATCGCCCTGCTCTTGCAGGTGGTCAGCGGTCACACACCAAAGGATATTCTCGATGCCGACCTCTATTTCATCGATAAAATCGGACTTCACGAGCATCTTTCCCCCACACGCAGCAACGGCCTTCTGGCCATGGTGAAGCAAGTCAAAGCCTATGCTTTGGCATTCAGCATGAAAGAGTCATAATATTGGAATAGCCTATGAAACGCATCGTTTTCCTTTTCTTTGCATTTATTTTCGGCACAGCCACCTTTGCACAAAGTGCGGACAGCCTTGCCGGTAAATACCTGAACGAGAGCGACTGGTTTCGATTGCAGACGCTCTATCGGTCGGACAGCACCCGTATGTCACCTTTCATCCGATGTTTTTCCAAAGCCATGCTGGCTCAATTTTTCAACCAACCGGACAGGGCCAACACTGCCATCCGCCAGCTTTTGGGTGATTACCAAGCAGAAATGGGCTTTGGTAACGTGACCACGATGATGACCTTGATGGGTAAAAACCTGAGTAGTTTGGGGCAAAATAAGGAGGCCGGGCAGCTGTTTCGCAAGTTCATTGCCCAACTACAAGGTAAGGTGGACGATAAGATTACGGCGCCATTCGTTGCACTGGCCGAACGTTATGAGGCTCTGGCACGCTACAACGTCAATCACCTGACCACCCAAAACGATAACAACCCCATTGACTTCGAACTGAAAGAAGTGGGCGATTCGGGACAGGTGCTCATGTTTATGAAAGGGAAAATCAATGGCAAGACCAATGATTTCATCTTTGACACCGGTGCCGGTTACAATGTGATTACCCCTGAATTGGCTCAAAAATATGGTCTGGAACTACTTGAGGGTAGCATCAAGACAGAAGGCACACGTGTCTTGCAAGGTCGTATAGCCATGGCCAAGCATCTTGTTCTTGGCAACATCAAACTCGAAAATGTTCCTTTCTTAGTGCTGGACGTGACACAGGGAAACGAGCTGATCAAAGGTATGACCGCACCGCTGCAACTCATCATCGGGCAGCCCACCCTTAGATTATTCGGCAAATATACCATCGACTTTGCCAATCGGCAAGTCGTCTTCACACGAAACGCTGCACCACAAGATGTGGAGAGCAATCTCGTGCTGACGGGAAGCGACATCATGCAGATTAATGCGAGCAAGGATAGACGAATGTTTCCCCTCACAATCGACACCGGAGCCACCACAAGTTCTATGGGGCCGGACTACTACAAAGCCTTTACGGCTGAGGTTACGCGGCATGGAAAGTGGGACATCAAAGGCGGATCGGGCTACGGCGGCATCGTTTACAACAGTGTTTTCGTGATGCCTTCCATCAGTTTTGAAATTGGAGGGAAGAACATAACGATGCAAGAAATCCCGGTTACAGCCTTATCGAGCGAGGCAAACGTGATTCAATCGGGATATGGCCGACTTGGACTCGACTTCTTCCGACAGTGCCGACGCGTGGAGATTGACAATGTCAATATGACTTTCCACATTCATTAATCCGACAAAACACAATAGTATATATGCGCAAACTCAAGACCGTCGAGATGCAACGCCTCTCTGTTGAGGAGTTTAAGGATGCTCCGAAACTGCCACTCATCGTTGTTCTTGACGATGTGCGGAGCTTGTACAACGTGGGCTCCGTATTCCGCACGTGCGACGCTTTCCGCGTGGAGGCGGTTTATCTGTGCGGCATTACGGGTACACCACCCAATGCCGAGATACACAAAACTGCACTTGGCGGCGAGGACTCCGTAGACTGGCGGTATTTTGAAAATACAGAGGACGCGGTGCAAGAACTGCACGACCGCGGCTACTTCGTGTATTCCATCGAGCAAGTGGAGCACTCTACAAAGCTGCAACAGCTTTGTAATTCAAAATTCAAAATTCAAAATTCAAAATTGGGCTGGCGCGGGGACAATTCACAATTCACAATTCATAATTCAAAATTGGGCGAGAGCGGGGACAATTCAAAATTCAAAATTCAAAATTCAAAATTGGCTGACGCAGTAGATACAGCAACTGAGAACGGACATTCTGAATCCTGCTTTCCGTGTGCCGTTATCTTTGGCAATGAGGTGAAAGGTGTGAAACAGAGCGTGGTTGATATGAGCGACGGCTGCTTGGAGATTCCGCAGTTTGGAACCAAGCATTCGTTAAATGTGAGCGTCACTGCGGGCATCGTTATTTGGGAGTTTGCTAAAATGAAGCTGGCTAAGTAACCACGGCATCAGCAGGAAGT
>CALKIW010000041.1 GCA_937995875.1 uncultured Bacteroidales bacterium
GCCTCTTTTTGATTAGGTCCCCGATGACACATCTGTCGTCGGGGACCTTTTTCATTGTCTATATTTTGTGACAATATTTTTTCTTGCGTTATTTGTTAGTGTGATAGACGGCAAATGTTGGATACTTACGGAAATTTAAACATTTCTACACCCAAATGCCAATTTTTCAAACACGTTTTGTAATTTTGCACTTACTGGTTGACTCTACGAGTTTTATCTTTAAATCTGCGTTAAGCGATTCAAGGCCATTATTGGTATTTGGTATTTTCAACTCAGGATAATCATACCAAGTCCATAACCACGGCATATTCCTTTTTAGACTTAAAAAGGCACTGCGCAAAGTTTTGTGGGTATAGTGTGACTTGCCGTCTTCTGTAGTTGTACGTTCCTTTAAGAAACTCTCCCATTTAGTGTGCCATTCTTCTCAAGCCCCAACGAAGGATTCTTTGTCTGTATGGCATAGATACGCCGTATTCTTCAGATAGGTCATTGATAGTCAAATTCCCCTTAGAATAACGGCTATTCACTATATCATTTGTCAGGCGTTTATGCCCTATAAAAGAACGTTTACAGGACTTACAATACCAACGTTGGGAACCGTTCGAATGACCACGTTTTATAGTCAATTTTGAACCACAATAAAAGCAGATTTTTTGTCATAAAAAAATAAATGGTACAAAGATAATGACTATTAATGAGTTACAAGGATTTTAAGCACATTTTGTCATATAATCTAATATTTGAGTGGGCAACACAAGAGTTGCCAAGGTACGTAACATTTTTTTTCCATGATGTGAAGGTCGGAATTATCAAGGAAAATTTCTATTGAGCCTGAAAGACGGCTAATATTGGATGATTACAAAATAGGAATCGCCGTATGCGGAACCGCATGTACGGTGGTGTGAGAGGTCGGTGAACACGAAAATAGGAGATAAACACCTATGATTAGTGTTTATCTCCTACTTGATTTGGGATGCTGCACGAGGACGAATGTGGCTCGTGCAGCTGTTAGGGTATTGTGAACACAGTACTTATCGGGTTATACGGCAATGTCTTTGTTTACGTTCTTGTGTCCCCAAACGGCATAGAACAGCATGTAGCACATTCCGATGAGTGGCACCACGTAGGAGAACATATAACCCGTGTGGTCGGCAACAGAGTTTTGGATGAGTGGCAGAATACCACCGCCGACAACCATTGTCATAAAGATTCCACTGGCTTGAGCGGTGTATTTGCCCAGTCCCTCTGTGGCCAGATTGAAGATGCAGCTCCACATCACAGAGGTGCAGAGGCCACAAAGCACAAGCAGAATGGCACTCAGGGGAAGTGTCGTCATTTCAAATCCAGAGCCGTTGAACACGGGCATGGAGCCGGTAACGGTCTTAGGGAGGAAGATTGCGCAAAGAATGAGCGTGATGCCTATGCAGTTGGTTACTGTCATCATGACACGGCTTGACACCTTGGAGGCAATAAGTCCGGCCACAAAACGACCGATAAGCATCAGCAACCAATACGTTCCGGCCGCAAATCCACCAATGGTTGCAGCTGTGGTGATGTTGAGTCCGGCTCCGGCCTGCGTGGTGTCAGAGAGGAAGAAGTTCAGCGTTCCGGGAATACCAACCTCTGTGCCCACATAGACAAAGATGGCAATAACACCCAATGTGAAGTGACGGAAGGCAAAAGGAGAACGCTCGTACACGGTGTCTTTGTTTTCCTCGCCCTCAGGATCGGCAATGGGAATGTAGCTTAGAATGAGGAATGTCACTGCGAAAATGGCCATGGCGAGATATAGAACGATATTAACGTCGGTGATGGCCGTGTCTTTGGTGACAATGCCGATGAGCGCACCTACGAACATTGGGGTGAGCGTGCCCATGAAAGAGTTAAGGGTGCCACCAATCTGAAGCAGCTGGTTGCCCTTGTTGCCACCACCGCCGAGAAGATTAAGCATAGGATTAACAACGGTGTTGAGCATACAAACGGAAATACCGGCAACGAAAGCACCGAGCAAATACACGTAAAAGTTGGCGGGAAGTCCTGCTATGAGGCTGTGGGTAAGCACTTGCCCGGACAGAAATTGGATAAATACGCCGAAGAAACCGAAAGCAACTGCGACGAGTGCTGTTTTCTTATAACCAATTCTTGAAAGCATTTTCCCGGAGGGAATACCCATGAACAGATAAGCGAGGAAATTCATCATGTTCCCAAGCATACCCAGCGTGTTGCTGCCTTGCAGGGCCGGTTGGTTTTTCCAAATAACCCCGATGGGGGCGGCAAGGTTTGTTACGAACGCTATCATTCCAAAGAGGAAGATCATGGCCACAATGGCAATGGAGCGAGATTTTTGATTAGAGTTTTGCATTTTTATTATAGATTTTTAGTTATTATAGATTTCAGAAATAGGCTCTACAAGTGTCCGAAACTGTTCCCGTAGACATCCGAGATAGTCTATGAAACGGGCAAACAGAATGCGGAAAAGGATAAATGGTTAAGGAAGCCGACCTATCAGGAGCAGACTGAAACACCGTTTGTACTCCTTTACCATCTCTTCGTGTCGCTCTTTTTTGTAGTTTTCTTGAAACACCTTGGTAAGCGAGAAGCGGGGATATATTTCTTCGTAATGATCAAGCATGGCCAATTTAAAAGCCTTCGAATCGTTGGGATCCACATGTGCGTTCATCAGTACGCGCATGGCAAAGTCACGGAAGAATTCGGTAACGTCTTCTTTCATTTTATCTTTCATGGCTCAAAATTACTAAAAAGATTGGAGATGTTTCGCATTAAACCTTTATATTTCACCCTTTTGACGGCTGATCCTTTGAACAGTCTACGATAATCTTCAACAGAAAGCTGTTTCCATTTATCACGGGTCATGTTCAAGAGTTCCTCTCCGGGTTGAAACTCCGGAGTGTGGTTAGGCTCCGCAAAGCGATTCCAAGGACATATTTGCTGGCAGCGGTCACATCCGTAGATGACGTTTCCCATGTGTTTCTTCGCTTCTTGGCTTAACTCTTGTCGGTTTTCTATGGTTTGATAGGAGAGGCAAAGCTGTGCATCGAACTTGCGGGAAGTGCTCAGCGCGTGGGTGGGACAATGGTCTATGCACTTCGTACATTTGCCGCAGCGGTTGGGGATGGGATGGTCGTATTCGGTCTCAAAGTCCAAAAACAGCTCCCCTAAGAAAAACATGCTACCGGCATGGGGAATGATGAGTTGTCGGTTTTTGCCCACCCAGCCCAGTCCTGCCTGTTCGGCCCAATACCTTTCCAGCACGGGACCGCTATCCACAAAGACACGGTAGTTGGCAGTTTTCACGTTTTCTTCTCCATAGATGGCAGCGGCCAGCTGGTGGAGTTTCTGCTTCACCACATCGTGATAGTCAAGTCCCAATGCGTAGGCAGCAATTTGCGGCTCATCCGACGGCAATGTTTTCTGTGGCGCATAACTCATGGCTACCGATACGATAGACTTCAATCCGTCCATCAGCAAACGGGGATCAAGGCGTTTGTCCAGATAATTGTTCATCCATTCCATGTCGGCATTCATCCCTTCAGCAAGCCAGTATCGCAAGTGGGTTTCTTCCTCTTGCGATACGCGGGTCGCCTTAGCAATGCCGCAAGTAAAAAAGCCAAGACGCTTGGACTCGGCTTTAATATCATTCGAATGTTTTAAATTCATATCCTTGTTCCTTAAGCCATTGCAGTGCTTCGGGTAGGGCTGTTTTCAGTTTGTCTATGCTTTTTACCGAGTCATGGAAAGTGATGATAGAGCCGTTGCGCGCGTATTTTTTCACGTTTCTCACCACATCCTTGGCCGTGAGCCATTTAGAGTAGTCGCGCGTGACCAGATCCCACATCACAATCGTGTATTTTCTTTGCAGCCACCAATATTCTGAATGTCGCATCCAGCCGTGAGGCGGCCGGAACAGATGGCTCTTGATGAGTTCGTTGGCCTGTGCGGTGTTAGCGGCATAAGAAAGGGTCCAATGCTTGAAGGCACCCATGTGGTTAAAGGTGTGGTTGCCCACCTGATGGCCTTCCGCCACGATTTGATTGTACAAATCATGATAGCGCATCACATTTTCGCCTACCATAAAGAAAGTGGCTTTGGCTTCATATTCACGCAATGTTTTAAGAATGAACGGCGTGGAGGAGGGGATGGGACCGTCGTCGAACGTGAGATACACTGCGTGTTCATTGGGGTCCATGCGCCATAGGGCTGCGGGATACAGCCATCTCAGCCATTTTGCCGGTTGTTCTATAAGCATAATGTGGAATGAGGATTAGGTGGTGATAAATTCGGAATCATGACAAACTGTTCGGGTGGTTACCATTTTGTTCTGCTCCTAAAAAAGAATTTGGACATGATGACCATTCTCTTCCGCAGGCTTTTTGCAGGTCCGCTCTTGGGAAAGAAAGGTCAGGATGTCCAAATTCTCATCGTTCATTGCTTAGTTCTCAGCATTTCTGCCACCCTTAGCCAGATACAACTGATAGAACTTGTCTACCTGTTCTTTTTGCTTTTTGCTCAGTTGATTGTCCACCATTTCGGTAATGTCACTAATGTGCGACATGATTGACAGTTGCACCATACAGTCGCGCTGCGCTCCTTGGAATCTTGAGCCATTCAGAGAGAGATAATAGGTCGCGTACTGACTGGCTTCCTTCCAAACGTCTTGGATAACCTTCAGCGCTTTCTGCTTTTGTCCGAGCAGGGCGTAAGCCTTGGCAAAGTCGGCGCCACCACTCATATAGTTCATCGGCACATTGTAGGTCGGAATCACCTTTTCAGCCTTTTGCAATGCTTTCTGAGCCTTATCCGGCTTCTGTTCAGCGATGAGATACAGCGCGAGTTGGCCAAACAGGCGACGATGCGTGTAACACATCCGCATGGTAGTTTCGTCGAGATACAGTCCCTTGGTGTCGAGCCCGCCATAGCGATACCTGTTCATCAGGTTGTTGTAGGTCTTTTCCGAGTCGAAATTCTTGGCTCCGGGTCGGTTGGTGAGGAAAGGTGTGATGCGGTTGGCAAGTCCTTCCTGCACGAAGTTGTCTCCCAAATTCATATAATTGCTCTCGCCAACGGTCAGGGCGACGTAAATGGGTCGTGTCCAATTACAGTTGGCAATCATTTCGAGCATCATCAAGTCTCCCTTGTAGAGCGCACGTTTTCCGGCGAGCGAGATAACCATTCGGTCGGGAATGGTGTCGCTTGCCATCATCATTCCACTCTTTTTCACGGCTTCCTTATCAATGGAAACGTAGAGCGTATCGGTGGGAATCATGTGCATGACTTCCTTAACACTGCTCTCCTCAACGCCGAAGACGTGTGCCAAAGCACTGGTCTGTTCATCGGTGAAATCACCGCGCACCCAGTATTTCATGACATTGCTTACTTCGAAGGGATTGTCTCCAAATAGTTTTTTTGCAGTTTCGGCATCTTGCCTGTAGAACTCATCGAGCGTCTCTTTCATGCTTGGCATCACCTCCACATATTCGTTGGTGCCGGAGCAATAGTCGAGTCGGGGCCACGTAATCGGTACGGCAGGCGAGTCGTAGGCCGGGCGCTTCATCTGGTCGATATACCAGTCGGTCTGCAAGTAGGAGAGGTTGCAGACGCGTGTGTCGGTCCTGACGCCTTCCACATCTTGATTATACCAGAGCGGGAATGTGTCGTTATCGCCGTTGGTAAAGATAATGGGGTTGCCCTTATCCTGCAAAGTCATGAGATAGTTTTGGCCGAAATCGCGACAGGTGTAGCGATTCGAGCGGTCGTGGTCGTCCCACGTCTGGCTGGCCATCTGTATCGGTACGAGCAGGCAGACATGCGCAACGATGGCCGTTGCAACGATGTTGTCGAGTTTCAGATATTTCTTCATCAGGTCGATGATGGCGGCCACTCCCATACCACACCAGATGGCAAAGGCATAGAACGAGCCGGCATAGGCATAGTCGCGCTCACGAGGCTGTACCGGCGACTGGTTGAGGTAGACCACGATGGCCAGTCCGGTCATGAAGAAAAGGAAGAACACCACCCAGAACTGCCGTATGCCGCGCCGGCCACGGAAAGCCTGCCAGAACAGACCGAGAAGACCAAGCAGCAGTGGCAGGCAATAGAACACGTTACGACCCTTGTTCTCTTTCAGGTCGTCGGGCAGTTTGCTCTGGTCGCCCAGACGGGCATTGTCGATGAAGGGTATGCCCGTAATCCAGTTGCCGTGTTCCAGTTCCCCATGTCCTTGGATGTCGTTTTGCCGGCCGGCAAAGTTCCACATAAAGTAGCGCCAGTACATGAAATTGCACTGATAGGAGAGGAAGAATCTGATGTTTTCGAGTTGGGTTGGTATCTTGACCATGATAGGCTCTCCACAACGGTCATACGGCACCTGCGTACCCTCGACACCTCCCATCCATGCTTCGTAATCCTGCGTATGGCTCGCATCGTGCATACGTGGGAAGACCATGTTCTGGGCATAGACATATTTGTCTTTATGCGATACAACGAAATAGGAGTCTTTCTCCTCAGGCGAGGCTTTTTCCTTGCGGCTGTAGATGGGTGCGCCCTGTTTCATCTTGGGTCGGCACATATTCCCGTCTTGCTCAAGAGCCACCTGCGAAGTATAGGCCTGTCCGTAAAGCAGCGGGCGATCGCCATACTGGTCGCGGCTCAGATAGCTGCCCAAAGTGAAGATGTCTTCGGGAGAATTCTGGTCCATTGGTGGGTTGGCCTCCGAACGAATGACGATGAGGGCATAACTGGAATAGCCAATCATGAGCATCAGCATACAGAGCAGAGCCGTGTTCTTGAATCGTGAGGTGACAACACGCACGGGCTTTTTGTTGATCACCCGTTTGTAGTTGAGCAGGAAGGCTGCAACGGCCAACACAATCGCTCCAATCACCACTGCGCTCCAACCATATCCGTAGAACGGAATGCCGATAAGGCCGAAGGCCAGAAGGAACGAAATGTTTTCGCGACGAACGTTTTGGCCGATATAGCTTTCGTAGATACCCCACAGCACAGCAGCCACGAGCAACACAATATAGAGAATGAGTCCCGTATTGAACGGCATACCCAAGGTGTTCACGAAGAACAGTTCAAACCATCCGCCGACGGTGACGACACCCGGCACCACGCCATAAAGCACGGCGGCCACGATGACAAAAGAGATGAGCAGCGCCACGAGCGACCCTTTGGTTTCCACATCGGGGAATCGGCGATAACAGTACACAAGTACGATGGCCGGGATGCAGAGCAGGTTGAGCAGGTGGACACCGATGCTCAGTCCCATCATGTAGAAGATGAGCACCAGCCAGCGGTCGGCGTGAGGCTCATCGGCATGGTCTTCCCATTTCAGGATAAGCCAGAACACAATGGCTGTGAATGCCGATGAATAGGCATACACCTCACCCTCTACGGCCGAGAACCAGAAGGTGTCGGAGAAGGTGTAGATCAGTGCACCCACCATTCCACTCGCCATGATGGCAATGGTTTTGTTGAGCGTCAGGCTGTCCCAATCTTTCACGATGAGTTTGCGGGTGAGGTGGGTGATGGTCCAGAAGAGGAACATGATGGTAGTTGCCGACAGCAGGGCACTCATGGTGTTCACCATGCGCGCTACCTGAGACGGGTCGCTGACAAACTGGCTGAACAGGTTGGCCGTGAGCATGAAGAATGGTGCCCCTGGTGGGTGACCAACTTCAAGTTTGTATCCGGTAGCGATAAATTCGGGACAGTCCCAGAACGAGGCTGTCGGCTCAATGGTGCAACAATATACCACGGCGGCTATCAGAAATGCCAGCCAGCCCAGTATGTTGTCCACTAATCTGTACTGTTTCATGTATGTTCAAAAATAAATAATTGTATGCAAAGATAGCAAAAAGCGTATAGAGAACGCCTAAATGCCCGAAGTTTTTGAACTTTTAGGATATTATTTGTTTTTTTTATTAATATTGTCTTCGCTGTTTTCACAATCCGTTGAGCCGATAAAATCCATCGTTCCTTTTCTCCTCCGACAACCGTCCTGAGTTCGGGAAATATCGGTTGATGGAAAAACAAAAGGATCGGTTGGGGACTTTTAAGGTAGAATTTATACCGGATTTTGCGTCGCCGCGTGTTCCTTTCTTGTCAAAATTATATACTGTTTTTTAACAATTATTCACCACGATTCCAGCGCAAAAAGGGCTATGTTTCTGCGTTCATTACCTGTCCATTGAACGCGAAAAATATTCTCCTTTTAAGTTTTGTATCTCACCATGTTGCGGCAAAGCCTTAATCGCGGTGCGCTTAGGCTCTTTCGGCACCACGAAGGAGGCCTAACCGCAAGACGGTTAGGGCTTTGTCGCACGGCCATTCGATATGTAACCGTAAATGAAAAAACAGACATCAAAAGGGATATATCATGGAATCCTCTGGCTATCAACAGACTACGAATTACACAAATTTCGCGGATTTTGAGAGGAGAGGCAATTTATTTTTGAATAAGCGAAATTTAGAGCAGTGTCTGTTCATAAAAATACACTCAAAAAACGCTGCAAAAAATATCGCAGAGTTGTGGTAGAGGGTCGCCGTGCAAGGTTATCAGAAAATCAGTTTAGAGCCGTACACAAGCAGGATATACCTCAGTGCCTTGCCAAGCGTGATGCTAATCAGAGAGAGTAAAAGATTGGCGCGCATCAGTCCAAGCGAGATAGTGATGGCAGAGCCAATGATGGGGACAAATGCGAAAAATCCCATCCAGGCTCCCCGCCCGGCCATAAACCGCTCGGCCCGCTTGAGGTCTTCAGGCTTGACGTGTAGGTAGCGTTCAATCCATTCCATCTTTCCCAAGCTGCCGATGAGATAGTTGAACAGTCCGCCCGCTACGTTGCCGATGGTGGCGTAGACGACGAGTGGGACGGAGCTTAGCCCGGAAGCTAAAAGCGTGAGGAGCACAACTTCGCTGCTGAACGGGAAGAAACTGCCGGCAAGAAAAGCCGAGAGCAACATTCCCCAATATCCGTAGTTTATGAGAAATTCGTTAATGGCATCCATAGGTTGTAAGCGGTGATGATCAGTACCAAGGCGATAATGACGAAGAAACAGATGTTTGAAATCTTTGTGTGTGACAATGCTAAGTAATGACCGATGAGTGGGGCGGTGGTCACGATAGCCATGCCCAGAAGTTGATCGGAATATTGAGGCAGAATGGCAATCAGAAGAAAGCAGCAGATGTCGAGGGTGATGAATGTTTCGTAAATCATGCGTGTGCGTATCTTGTCCAAATAGCTGTAGCTGACGAAATGCAGACTGCCTACGAGGGCAAGCAGGAATATAAAGACTGAGGTGACGATGCGGTGCACGCCGAGCAAGGAAAGGTTGAACACGGAGTCTATTTGCACGAGGTCGATGAAATGACGCGAAAAATAGCTGACGTCGCCCACGTAGAAATAATAGGACGCAACAAACCAATAGGGAGCCATGATGCCCAAGAGCGTGGCAAAGAATGTGCGGGCGCTGAAGGCCATCACCTTGTTGGCCATGAGTATCCACAGGATGGGAACGAAAAACAAGACCTGCACGAAAGCGATGCTGGCGATGCCTAAAGCAACAAAAGCATAGCATATCCAATTGGTGGCGGCAGGACTTTGGTAGGCCTTGAAAAAGCAGATAAAGAATGTGATGAGCGAAGCTTGTACGACAAACGGCTCAACGGTGGAAAAGAGAAAGGGCGACATGACCGTCATCGCCAGAAGCGAACATGACACCATAGGACTATAGATGCGGATGAGCGAGTTGGCATTGTTGAACTCGGTCATCAGCAATGTGGATATGGTGAGCAGCAGCAGCTGTAGCCATTGTTGTTGGGCTATGAGCCCTGCGGCCAGACATACCAATGCTGCATATGCGGCGGTGACGATGAGTGCCCATCGCGATTGCGCAACTTTGGTTTGTATGCGTGTTGTCATGCTTCTTTACAATCTTGTTGAGTGGCTGTTCGCCGTTGTCGCTTTGCGAGAGATTTAAAGGTCTTGCCCAATGTCTTTTCTGAAATATTTGCCGGTGAACTGTATCTTTTGGGCTTCCGTGAAACTCTTTTTCAGTGCTTCGTCTTTGTTGGCTCCGTATGAAGATACGGCAATGACGCGTCCGCCATTGGTGACGATTTGGCCGTCTCGCTCTGCAGTGCCTGAGTGGAACACGATGCTCCCCTCTACGCTGTCGATGCCACTGATGGGGTATCCTTTTTTGTAGGTTTGGGGATAACCGCCGCTGACGAGCATCACACAAACGGCTGCACGCGGGTCGAACGCTATGGTTTTGGTGTCGAGATTGCCTTCGGCTACACCTTCAAATAGGTCTACGATGTCGCTTTTCAGGCGCAGCATCACGCTTTCGGTCTCCGGGTCGCCCATGCGGCAGTTGTATTCGATGACCATCGGTTCGCCGTCCACGTTGATCAGTCCGAAGAAGATAAATCCCTTGTAGTCGATGCCATCTGCAGCGAGTCCGTCCACAGTGGGGCGGATGATGCGTTCTTCCACCTTCTGCATCCATTCTTTTGTGGCAAAGGGAACGGGCGTGACACTACCCATTCCGCCGGTGTTCAGACCGGTGTCGTGTTCGCCGATGCGCTTGTAGTCTTTGGCTTCGGGCAGAATTTTATAGTGTTTGCCATCGGTAAGAACGAATACCGAACATTCGACGCCCGACAAAAACTCTTCGACTACCACCTTTGCCGATGCGTTGCCAAACATACCGCCGAGCATCTCGCGGAACTCCTTTTTGGCTTCTTCGAGCGTGGGCACGATGAGAACGCCCTTGCCTGCGCACAATCCGTCGGCCTTGAGCACGTAGGGAGCCTTGAGGGTTTCGAGAAACTTGATACCCTCTTCCACAATGGTACCGTCGAAAGTTGCGTAGGCGGCTGTAGGAATGTTGTGTCGTTTCATGAAGGCTTTGGCAAAGTCCTTGCTGCCTTCCAACACGGCTCCCTGCTTCGACGGGCCGATAACGGGCACGGATGCCGTGCGGGGGTCGTTTTTGAACTCGTCGTACACGCCTTTCACCAGAGGGTCTTCAGGCCCCACTACCACCATATTGATGTCGTTGGCCAACACAAATTCCTTTTGCTGCTCGAAATCGTTTACACCGATAGCCACATTTTCGCCAACCTCTGAGGTGCCTGCATTACCGGGTGCTATGAATAGCTTTTCGCATTTATCGCTCTGCGCAATCTTCCATGCCAATGCGTGTTCACGTCCTCCGCCTCCTAAAAGTAGTATCTTCATATGCTTGTCTTTGGTGTTATTGCTAATTTAATTTAGTGTTATATCTAATTTGATTTTGGGGATGATGCAGCAGTTTTGCTTTCCGCTCGCTCTTGCTGTATCATCCCATCGCTGTGTCGTTTTTGTCTGTTGAATGTGAATTTCTCTCTCTGTTATTTCAAAAAGTCGTCGAAATATTGAGAGATTCGTTCGTGAAGGTGAGTGGACTTGTGTCCTCTCATGTTGTGCGGCTCACCCGGATACACGAAGAAGTCGGGTTGAGTGCCGTCCAAAATACATTGTTCAATAAATGTGAGACAATGCTGGGGCACCACCACAGGGTCGTTGAGCCCGGTAATGATCTGTAGCCTTCCCTTGAGGTTTTTGGCCTTGTGGAGCAGGCTCGACTGTGCGTAACCGTCGGGATTTGTCTGTGGTGTGTCCATGTATCGTTCGCCGTACATCACCTCATACCATTTCCAGTCGATCACCGGACCGCCTGCTACGCCCACCTTGAACACATCGGGATGGGTGGTCATGAGGTTGATGGTCATGAAACCGCCAAAGCTCCAGCCATGCACCCCCATTCGTTGGCTATCGACATAGGGCAGGGATTTAAGGAAGTCCACGCCCTTCATCTGGTCTTGCATCTCTATATCGCCAAGGTGTCGGAACGTGGCTTGTTCGAAGTCGCGCCCTCTGTTCTCGCTGCCCCGGTTGTCGAGGATGAACAGCAGATAGCCTTTCTGTGCCATGTAGGTTTCCCATGAGCGACTGCCATAGTGCCATCGGGCATCTACATTGTGGGCGTGTGGCCCACCATAGACATAGACAATGGTGGGATATTTCTTGGTCGGGTCGAAGCCGATGGGCATCACCATGCGATAATACAGGTCGGTTGTGCCATCGGCTGCCTTGATGGTGCCGCATCGGTAGTCGGGTATGTTGTATCCCTTCCAGGGGTTTTCGGCTGTGAAATATCGTTTTGCTTTTTGAGCCTTCACATCTACAATGGCGATGTTTCGAGGCTCGGTGGGGGTGGAGTAGCGGTCGAGGAGGTAGGCACCCGAAGCGCTGAGACTGCCGTAATGGTACCCATCGCCGCTCTCGTCTATCAATGTGCGTTTGCCGTTCTTGACGTTTACGCTGAACAAATTACGCTGAATGGCATTGCGCTCATTGGATGCAATAATGATGCTCTTGTCTTTCTGGTTGAAGCCCAACAGTTCCATGACCACCCATCGGCCGCTGGTGAGCTGCTTGATTTGGTTGCCGTCTTTGTCGAACAGGTACAGATGGTTGTAACCGTCTCGCTGACTCTGCATCACAAACTTGCTGTCGTCCCAAGGCAGAAAAACGATGGGATGCAGGGGCTCGACATATTTAGCGTGGGTCTCGCGATAGAGCTCGGCAATCTTTTCGCCCGTTTCGGCATCATAACTCACTAATCGGCAGTCGTTCTGGTCGCGGTTAAGCTCAAACAGATACACTGTTTTCGCATCGGGACTCCATGCCGGATTGGTGAAATATCGGTCGGTGGGGTCGCCTGCTTTCAGGTAGATGGTGTTGCCGTTCTGCAGGTTGTATATGCCGATGGTAACCTCGTGCATAGGCTCTCCGGCCATAGGATACTTCTCCGGAGCCGGCGTTGCGATGCGGCTTTGGCCTTCGTGGGGATTGTAGTCGGGTGTGGGGATGTTTACCAAAGGAAATGAAGTTACCATGCTTTGGTCCATACGGGTGAACAGTAGTTTCTGTCCGTCGGGGCTCCAAAAGGTTCCTTTGCTGTAGCCGAACTCGTCGCGGTGAACGCTTCTGCCGTAAACGATGTCTGCAGAGCCGTCTGTTGTGAGTTGCTTGCTGCTGCCATCGGCATTGCGAACAAACAGATTATGTCCGTCCTCGCCAATATAGGCGGAGACCCTCGACTCGGCATTCCATTCTAATAAGGATATGTTTTGAGACTCCGATGCCCATTCTGTTTGATGCTTTTTGAAGTTTAACAGAAGATGTTGATTACCCTGTTGGAACAAGGCGATGGGCTTATCGGCATAAGGAAAAGTAACATAATAAAGCGATCGTATGTCGTTATCCTTGTGCTTTCCTAACCATTTGTTGGCTTCTTCAAGGGTGAAAAGCACGGTTTCCTTGCCCGTTTTTTTGTCAACAATATAGCATTTGTCAAGGTTGAGGTGTACCAATTCATCGCCCCACCATGTGGTGAAGCGATTCTTGGCGGTCATGTTGTGATAGTTGTTACCGCCGTAATTCAGGTCCTCCAAGGAAAACTCCTTCAGCGTTTCCTGTGCGTTGGCCTGTTCAGAAAGCCCTATCATACTTGCCATAACTATAGCCCCAGTGACGAGCCAACCGTTAATCTTCATTGTCAAAATTGTCAAACGAGTTTTTTCTATCATATTGCTTATCCCTCCGCCGGTTTCCGTCTTTATCGTCTCGACCTCTGCGAGGCTTAAAACCATTGTCCCTGCGACGTGGGCGGAAGTCGTCATGGTCTTCGTAATCATCTCTCACGCCTCTGCGTCGGCCTTTGAAATCTCGCTTGTTGTTTTTAAAATTTCTCTTGCTTGCATCAAACTTGTTTCTTCTTCCATATCCAAATTTGTCTTCTTCACCTCGGTTGAAACGGTCTCTTCCGTCTTCGCGGTTGTTACGGTTGTAGGAAGGACGGTCGTTTGAAAGGGAGTGGAACTGGAACGAACGGATATCTCCTTCTTCGTTGGCAGCCTCTGCTTCGAGTCTCTCCTTGAACTCGCGATTTTTCTTAAAGCGATGTTTCTGAGCCATTTCTTGCTTTTCTTCTTCAGACTTTACGATGCCGCCTTCCTGTCGGAACTCTTTCATCTTGCCGTCAAAAAGGGTGTATTTTCGAAATTCGCACTCCAGACTGCCATTGAAAAGTGGTATCTTGATGCTTGGTTTCAGTCCGATTTGCTCGAAACATTCTTCGCGATAGCTCAAGATCCAAGCGTCGTTGCCACCAAATTCGTGCTTCAATCGCTCACCGATGATCCTGTAAGTGGCCAGAAGATTAGGTGTGGAGATACGTTCTCCGTATGGGGGATTGGTGATGATAATGCTCTTGTTGGCCGGCCTCGCGAAGTCTTTGAAGTCTTGCTGCTCTATGGTAACTTCTTTGGAAAGGCCAGCCGCTTTCACATTCAAACGGGCTGTATTCACGGCCTTCATGTCGATATCGTAGCCGTAGATGTGGTGCTCGAACTCACGTTCCTGCGTGTCATCGTTGTATATGGTATCGAAAAGGTCTTGGTCAAAGTCGTTCCATTTCTCAAAAGCAAATTCTTTTCGGAATACGCCGGGAGAGATATTGCGGGCAATAAGAGCCGCTTCGATGGCTAAGGTACCCGATCCACACATGGGGTCTATGAAGTCGGTGTCGGCCTTCCAGCCACTCATCAAAATCATGCCGGCAGCCAAAACCTCGTTCAATGGAGCCTCCACGCTTTCCTGACGGTAGCCCCGCCGGTGCAGGCTTTCGCCGCTGGAGTCGAGACAAAGGGTTGCGTCGTTATCGGCAATATGAATGTGTAGCCGGATGTCGGGGTTGCTCACGGAGATGTTTGGGCGTGTGCCGTGCTTCTCGCGAAACTGATCGACAATGGCGTCTTTTACTTTGTAGGTGACGAAGCGTGAGTTTCTGAACTCCTCCGAATACACTACCGAGTCTACCGAGAAGGTCTTTCCCTTGAGAATATACTCACTCCAATCAATCTTTTGGATTTCCTCATACACTTCCTCTGCCGAGCGAGCCTTGAAATGTTTGATAGGTTTGAGAATACGGATGGCGGTGTGCAACTGGAAGTTGGCACGATATATCATCTCCTTGTCACCGGTAAACGAAACCATGCGTCTACCAATCTGTACATTGTTTGCACCCATTTGGGTGAGCTCTTGTGCCAAAACCTGCTCTAAGCCCATGAATGTTTTGGCGATGAGTTCAAATTCCATTGTCGTTGAATTGCTGTTTTATGTTTTTGCTTTTACGCTTTGTTGTATATCCTTGTCTGTGGCGCCATGTCTTCCATAACCCACGTGTTGGCGCCCACCACGCATCCCTGACCGATGGTGATGCGTCCCAACACCGTTGCATTGGCGTAGATCACCACGTCGTCTTCGATGATCGGGTGGCGAGGAATGCCTTTGATGGGGTTGGAATTTTCGTCTACCGGGAAGCTCTTGGCACCGAGTGTCACCCCCTGATACAGTTTCACGTTGTTGCCGATGATACAGGTCTCGCCAATCACAACACCCGTACCGTGATCAATGGTGAAGTAGTTGCCGATGGTTGCACCGGGATGTATATCTATGCCTGTTTCGGAATGGGCCATTTCGGTCATCATTCGCGGAATAAGAGGAACATCGAGTAGAAAAAGCTCGTGTGCTAACCGGTAGTTGGTCAGTGCTTTGATAATGGGATAGCAAGAGATGATTTCGCCATAGCTTTTGGCTGCGGGGTCGCCTTTGTAGGCGGCACTCACATCGGTTCCCAAGGCGCGCCGCAGTTCGGGAAGCCTCTTGATGAACTTTGCGGCCAGCTCTTTGGCCTTTGCTTTTTGTGCACGAAGGAACTTCTGGTCTTTCCCCTCACTGGAATAGCCCAACCCGGATAGGATCTGTTCAGACAACAGGGTGTACAGGTTTTCCACATCCACACCGATTTGGTATTGGATGGTTGAAATGTAAACTCGTGATTTTCCGAAATAGCCGGGGAAAAGAATGGCGCGTGCCAGTTGAATAATCTGTTCAAGCACTTTGCCCGAAGGGAGAGGGTAACCGTCACGATGCTGTCGAAACAATCCTTTCAAGGATTCCGGCTCCGAAAGCTTTTCGACCGTGTCGGTAAGCATGAGTGTCGTTTTGTGAGCAATCATCTCTGTGTATCAGTATTTTCGAACGCAAAGGTACTAAATTCCGTGCAAATGAAAAACAGATTGCACGGAATTTTTTACATGCTGCACTCTACGTGGCGAACTATTGCCATTCATCCGGCATACTATTGGCGTTAAGAAGGCATACCATTAGTGTTAAGAAGGCATACCATCGGCGACAGTGTGGCGTGTCATTGTTGTTATACGGCGATACTGTCCAAAAAGAGCAGCAACCGATTGGTAACATTAACAGAAGACACGCCCGAATCGAAGTCGAGCGACACCAAATTGAGCTTCGGGTAAAGTTTTTTCAGCTTCTTTTCTATACCCTTAGACACAATGTGATTGGCTATGCAGCCAAAGGGTTGCAAGCTGGCCACGTTGTAGACACCTTGTTTTACCATGCTGATAATTTCACTGGGCAAAAGCCATCCTTCGCCAAACTGAGCGGCCAGAGAAACCACCCCGTTTACATCTTTGGCTTCTTCGAAGATGTTGGTGAATGGTCGAAAATAGCGGAAACGAGA
The DNA here is from genome assembly GCA_937995875.1 of uncultured Bacteroidales bacterium. GTDB lineage: Bacteria > Bacteroidota > Bacteroidia > Bacteroidales > Bacteroidaceae > Prevotella. The sequence continues at coordinate 16,684 of CALKIW010000041.1, forward strand.
AGCAATCTTATTGATTTTCTTCTCCCTGCGCCATATCAGGCTATAGATACTCTTGACGAGGAAGTCGGGCACATTGCTGCAACGCAATCCCATGTGTTTCTCAACAATGACGTTTACAAAGTTTTGCAGGAAGAAAGGAGAGAGCAGTGCGGGTACAACCTCGTAGCCTTTGTCTATAATTTTCTCGGCAATAAACTGATGGGCAAAGGGATTAAACTTCAGGAATATCTCGCCCACGATGCCCACTGCGGGGAGGTCGCGGTCTTCGGTGATGTTGTCAAACTCCTCAGCCGCTTGGGCGATGAGGTCCATCAGTCCTTTGGGACTGTTCTTCAGGAGCGGCTCTGAAGCCAACCGCAAATACTTGTCGCGCAGCACTTTGGCCGGGTTAGTATCTTTTCCGCTGACAGCATAGGCATCTTTCTTCAATCGCACTACGGCTGCATGATACATCTTTGAGATGGTATCGCCATACAGGAACATGGTCACGATGATGGGTGCAAACTTCAACCAAGGCACATTGAGTGCTCCGTCTTGGTTTTTGTCTTCCTCCTCCGCACTGGTTGCCACGCCCAACGTGATGAGCGGCACTTGTTCAAATCCATTGGCATCCATTGCCCGACGGATGAGCGCGGCATAGTTGGTGGCGCGACATTGGCCTCCGGTTTGGCTCATGACTAATGAAATCTTGTCGGTATCATACTTTCCCGAACGCAGGGCCTTTACAAAATCGCCCACAATGAGCGTGGCCGGATAACACACCTCGTTGTTGGCATATTTCAGCCCGTATTCTGCACTCTCCGCGTCGCTTGGCGGTAAAACTTCCACATCCCAGCCGAAGAGACGGCATATAGACGGAAGCAGCGGAGTGAGATATTCCGTAAAATAGGGGGCTAAAATGTGTCGGGAGATGGGCGGGAGGGTTGTGGAGCTGTCGCCGTCGGCAGGTTCCTGTTGCGGATTCCCGTTTTGCCCATCACCGGAAACCGCAGTGGGCGTGGTGTTACCCTGAAGTGATTCGATGAGAGAGCGCACACGCAGCTTCAGGCTGCCGATATTGCTCACGTCGTCAATCTTCAATAATGTAAACGGCTTGCCGTGCTCTCTCATGATGGTGCGAATCTCATCTTGGATAAAAGAGTCGGGTCCACAACCGAATGAGGTCATCTGAACGAAGTGTATGTCGTTGGGTTGCTCGGCACACCATTGTCCTGATTTGATGATCCTGTTCATATAGGCCCACTGGCGCACAAGGTAGGTGTCGCCCGTACCTGTGTCCATATCGTTGCGCACGATGTCTTCCGAAATGACATTAACGCCCAGCGAGGCAATCATTTCCGAGAGTTTATGCTGAATCAGGGGGTCCGTATGATAGGGTCGGCCGGCCAGCAAGATGGTCAGCAAGCCTCGCTCTCGGCTGTCGGCCAGTATGTCTTCGGCCTTCTCTTTGATTTGATGGCGATATAGATTTTGCGCCAGATGGGCGGCATTGTAGGCTTGGCGGATGGTCTTTTTGTCCACTCCCAGTCCTTTCAGGTAGTCTGCCACTTGTTTTTTCAGCAGCTTTTCGTCGCGGAAATTGATTACGGGCGAGTCTATGCGTGCCTTGGGTGTCATGGCGCTTTTGACCACATCCGAGTATGCTGTCACAATGGGACAGTTGTAGCTGTTGATACTCCGACGGTCGTCCTGATGCTCAAACACCACGTAGGGCATGAATATAAAGCCCGATTTGGGATCGGATAAAGCCGATATTTTCTCGTCAAGCTCCTTGATATGCGAATGAACGAGTTTGGCCGGGAAACATATATTGTCGCTCATCACGCTGCCGAGAGCACCTTCGTAGCGACGGAACACCGACTCGCTGCTGAGCATGACGCGGAAACCGGCGGTCGTGAAAAGGGCATGCCAGAACGGATATTCCTCATACATGTTCAGGATGCGCGGAATACCGACTATCTTTTCATGCTCCGTTTCGGTCATCACCTCTCTGTCAAAGAGCAGGTGGTATTTATAATTGTAGATGTTTTCTCCTTTGTATTCGTCTTTTCCCTTGCTGTTAAAGATGCGTTCGCACTTGTTGCCTGAGTAGAAATCGCGCCCTCCGGCAAACTTGTATTTGGTTATAAAACAGTTGTTCTCGCACCCCTTGCAGTTGAGCAGTCGGGTGTCGTAGGCTGCCATGTCCAGCAGGTCATCAATCGTTGCGGCTCTCGCAGATGCTTGGCGCGACAGCTCGTTGATGGCATTCAGCGCGCAGCCGTAGGCTCCCATCATCTCCGGCATATTGCTTCGAGCCACATGGGTATCTGTCAGCAGCTCGAAAGCGCGCACTACGGAGTCGTTCTTCATCGTTCCGCCCTGCACCACAATCTTGTTTCCGAGATTATCGTTGCCATGTAGTTTCAATACTTTGTAGAGACAGTTGCGCACAACGGAGTACGACAGACCGCAGGCTATGTCGGCCACAGAGGCTCCTTCGCGCATCACCTGTTTTACCTTCGAGTTCATAAACACGGTGCAGCGCGTGCCCAAATCGCACGGGCTGGTGGCTTGGCAGGCCATGCCGGCAAAGTCTTGCACATCATATCCGAGGTTTTGGGCAAACGACTGGATGAAAGTTCCGCATCCCGACGAACAGGCCTCGTTGAGTTCCATGCGCACCACAGTGCCATCTTCTACGAAGATAGCCTTCATGTCTTGTCCGCCAATGTCGAGTATGAACGACACGTCAGGTATCAGCTTGGCAGCTGCCCGATAGTGAGCCATCGTCTCGATGATGCTACCGTCAAGGTTGAAAGCGGCCTTGATGAGCTCTTCGCCATAGCCGGTGGAGCACGACCCCAGCACGCGAAGTTCGGCTCCTGCTTCATCGGCTGCGGCCTGCAAACGCTGCAACCCTTCGCTCACCGCCTTGATGGGGTTGCCGAGATTCATGGAGTAGTCTTTGAAAACGATTTGCCCTTTTTCTTCGCCCTTCGCTCTGGCAGCAACTATTTTGGTTGTTGTGGACCCCGAGTCGATACCAATCACAATGTTCTCCGTGCCGGGTTTCATGGGATATACGGTAGCTGCATATTGCTCCTTGTCTGCCACCCATTTGTCGTATGCTGCTTTGTTCTCAAACAGTGGGGGCAACGCTTCCTCTGTATCGGTTTGCCGCTGGCGGTCTGTCGTGCATGAAGTGGAGCCGCCGGCGTGGCACGCCGTTGCCTTGGCACGCTCTGTTGTCGTTTTCCTGATGTTGGTTTTCAGGCGTTTCTGAGTTTCAGCAAGACTGATAACCGCTGTTTCTTCGGAGCGTATGGCGCATCCTATGGCGGGTATAAGGTTGCCCTCTTTCAACACGATGAAATCGTCGATGGGAATGTTCAGAAAGTTGGAAACCGCCTGTCGCAGCGATGGCAGGAAGGTGAGCGGGCCTCCGCATAAGAGTATGGGGGGCGTGAACTCGCGTCCCCGACTTAGCGTTGTCACCGTCTGGACGGCGATGCTATGGAATATACTTGCCGCAATGTCACTCTCCGGGAGGTTGCGTGACATGAGGTTTTGAATGTCGGTCTTGGCAAAAACGCCACACCTTGCAGCCATAGGGTAGATGTGGGTAGAGGCTTCGGCCAACTCGTTCATCCTCGCGTTGCTGCAGCCCATGAGCACCGACATCTGGTCGATAAACGCACCTGTTCCGCCGGCGCAGTTGCCGTTCATGCGGAGTTCCATGCTTTTGCCATTGAAAAAAACGACTTTGGCGTCTTCTCCGCCAATGTCGATGAGCGTTTTGGCTTGCGGAAACCGGTTTCGGGCAAAGACTGTGGCTGCCACCACTTCTTGAACAAATTCGGTGTTCAAGAGTTCTGCCGTGTGCATTCCCACCGAGCCTGTGACGCAGAGTCGCAGCCGGCAGTTGCCCAACCGTGCTTCGATCTCCCTGAAATAATCGGTCACGAGTTCGGTCACCTTGGCATTGTGGCGTTCAAATCGTGAATAAATTAGGTTGTCATCGTTGTCGAGGACGGCAATCTTTGCAGTGGTAGACCCCACATCAAGGCCCACCCGATATACTGTGTTCATCTACAAGTCTCCAGCTAATATTCTTTAAAAGTTATAATCTACTCAAATTACTGCAAATTTACTAAAAAGGTGGAAGTATAACAAACATATCTGTATATTTTCAATATTGTTCGTATCTTTTTGCTCGGTAAGTCTGCTTGGCGGAAAGCAATATCCAGCCCAACAACGCTATGTCCATCCTTGCTCCATTCTGAAATATCCTGATGGCGATATGAGAGACTATACATTATTTCAATATTACCAAATATCGTCCTCTAAATATCTGGTATATGAGATGACTTTAGCAGAATATTCTCCATCATCAGATTTCGTTATTCTATAGACAATGTCAGCATACCCTTCTTGATAATATCTGTTTATTCTTAGCAGAAGACCATCTTTATCTTTCGTGAGCCCCTCCATATAATCACTGCAACCGAAATCATGGTTTAATTGCAGTAATGGAAAATCTAAACCATAGATTTGCTCACCAGATTGATAGTAGAAAGGTTCTGCTGGTATTAAATGTGCAGAGTTGCCTTCTATAAGAACAAGTGGAAGATGTGGCTGACATGGAGTTAGGTGGTCTTTAGAATAGCTGTTTTCGTAATTCATGGTTGTCAGAAGTGTAAGGCTGTCAAGAGTGACTGGATGAGTAAAATCTAAATCGACCACTCTGTAGATATTTCTTTCGTCCACCCATTTGCCACCCTGTTGATTATTGCCGATCTTAACCTTATGATATTGATTGCATTCAACATCGTTCTCAAGGTTTTTCTCCCATGTTTTGTCTACTTGTAGGATATTGACAATTTTTTGTTCGGACAGTGAAAAAGCAATCTTCTGTGGTGCTTTAGATGGGGTAGTATTAAAAGATTTATGGGTTAGTGTAAATTTATAGAACAATGTAGGAATCGTATCCTCATCAGAAATTTTCCCAGAAGCATAGAGCGTCGTATCACTTGCCCAAAACAGCTCGTTAGCAATCCATTCGTGGGTGCTATAAGACACAACTTCTCCTATAGTATCATCTGTAAATCTATATAGGTGTAATTCTGTTCCAAAGTCACTATCTTGGTTTTCCAAGGAGGCCCAATACCCAGATCGTGAGAAACTGTCCCCATGATGTACTTTTCCTAAAAACTCAGAATTATCTTTGCTGAAGAGAAATGAATACATGTATATTGGTTCTGAAAATACCGCTTCATAGATTTTGTCTTGAGGGTAATACTTAAAATCGGCGAAGCCAAGTCCTTCTTCGTTAAAAGCATCAACCATATCTTTGTCAACAAGTGGTCGTGTCAAGGATATTAATTTCTCTTTTTCTTTTTTTGAAACACCAATAGCTTCCTGTTGATAACTTGCTGACTGAGGTTTCTTCCGCAAGAACTCCTGCTGATTAATTTTTGCAATATCAAGGTATACTCTTACTGTCTGTGACTTAACAGGAAGAACTAATAATAATGAAATGATAAGTGGTATAAACTTCATGCTTAAAACTTTTTTATTCAACCAGAATATAGTTCAAGATTTATGTAGATTGCACCTATAAAAATCCATTGTGTTTTTTCTTTTATGAAGAAGGAATTAATATCAATACTCCGTTAATTCTAATATAATCGTTTGAAGATGAGTTCATTAACTATATATAACTAATAAAATATGGACAAATGGCTGATTATCAGCAATTTTATAGTAGAGAAAACATCAAGTAAATGACTTCAGATCCACTTAACCAATATGCGGAAATATGCAGAGATGTCATCAAAAGTTCATCTGCAAAATTAGGCAAAACTTTCGAGAATCTACTCTTGGAAATACTCTTATTGCACATGGCGATACAAAGAAGGATATATTTCACTCAGATGTAGCGTTACGGCACCTATTGCGAGCAAACTTTCCTTTAAATATCATTTATCCCAAAAAAGGTTATTTTCCGTCCAAAATCAGCAAATGTTGTGCAATTCGTAGCCTGTTGATTATTCGTGCAAGTTTTCTTTACAATTAGCTCTTTAAATTTTGCGTATTCAAAACTTCCAATGCTTTTATCTGAAAATTCGCAAAATTTGCGAAATTTGTAGTTTGTTGATAGCCAGCATCTTCTGGAACAATGCCTTGATGTCCTCTATGTGGTCATTCGCGGTTGCATATCTAACGGCTGTGCGACAAAGCCCTAACCGTCTTGCGGTTAGGCTTCTTTCACAGTGCCGTTAGAGCCTAAGCCTATTGCGACTAAGGCTTTGCCATAGTATGGTGGAAAACTAATCCTACATACAGGACGATTTTAGTGCTGTACGAATTGATTTTAGAGGCAGAAGCATAGCCCTTTTTGCGCTGAATGACGATATAATAATTGTTAAAAAACAGTAGTAATTTATGACAAAACTATATGGTGAAACTCGGCGAAATAGGGCGTGGGTAGCACTGCAAGAGATTGGCGAATGTTTCTTCTGAATCAATGCAGCTTGGCAGTTTGAACTACAGCGTAGGGTTGAGAAGTGATGAATATGGCTGGTGAGCGGTAATGGGGTGGTTGAATGGCTTGCCCTAAAAATGATAGGAAAATATGGATATTTTGGTGTCAAAGAGAACTGATATGCAACTTTATGATTATCGATTGCGTCAAATAGGCATAGAAATTAAAACTGTAATATGATGAAAAAACTATTCTTATTACTATTGGGAGTTGTTCTTCTGAGTTCCTGCTCTGTTCGCGCAAATCGTAATCCGGAACGGGAAATCACGAGTGTGCGTTCGGCACATCCGTTCGACCATATTGAAATAAAGGGATTATGCGATGTGAAATACAAACAGGGAGATTCTTTTGGAGTAAAGATTGTTGGAGACGAGGAACAAGTAAATCGTATCCTTACAGAGTTCGATGGCAGAAAACTGAGCATCAGGTCGAAGAGCGGAAAGTTGAACATTTCGCTCAACCGACGCAAGCAGACACCGGTGATTTACGTCACATCGCCGGACCTTATCGGCATACACATGGAGGGTGCCGGCGACTTTGAGGTGGAGGATATGCTCGATACCGACACACTGAATGTCTATTTAAAAGGTGTCGGAGATATAGAGTTCCATCGCGTTATATGTGATGAGGCCTACATCACCTTGACGGGGACGGGAGATATTGATATCGACGGCTTGACGGCTCAACGCTCTGTGCTTAACCTCAAGGGCGTAGGGGATATTGATATTGATTTTATCAATAGTGGCAGTGCTGTGTGTAAACTTCAGGGTGCCGGCGACATCAAGCTGTCGGGAAACTTGAAAAGTCTGCAAAAGACCGTCAGGGGAACAGGCTCTATCGATGTGGAAAACCTGAAACTGGGAAAATAATCCATTGCGCATACAATGTAAAATGCCCCGCTGATCCGAATGGAACAGCGGGGCATTGCATATACTCAATCCCGAAGAATAGTCTTGAGAGCTTATGGCGCTTTAGCAAATCTTGCGTGCGCCGTCACCGATCACTACGTCGATGACCTGTGGCTCGTGACCATACTTGGCATTAAACTTCTCCTTGGCGTCGGCAATGAACTTGTCGTAGAGGTCTTCTTTTACAAGGTTGATGGTGCATCCGCCGAAGCCTCCGCCCATGATACGGCTTCCGCAAACACCGTTTTCCTTGGCAAGGTCGTTGAGGTAGTCGAGCTCTTCGCAGCTCACCTCGTATTCTTTGCTCAGGCCGTGATGGGTCTCATACATCTTCTTGCCCACCGTTTCGTAGTCGCCCTTTACCAACGCTTCGCAAACTGCAAGTACGCGATCTTTCTCTCCGAGAACGAAGTGTGCCCGCGTGTAGTCTTCCTGACTCACCTTTGCCTTTACCGCGTCGAGTTCGTCCCAGTCGGCATCGCGCAGGGTTTCAAACTTCTTGTCGGGGAAATGTTCGTTGAGAGCTTTCACTACATTTTCGCAGGAATTGCGGCGGTCGTTGTAGGGAGAGCCAACCAACTCATGCTTCACTTTGGAGTTGAGCAACACGAGCTTGTAGCCCTTCGGCTCCCAGGGATAATATTCAAACTCGCGGCTTCGGCAGTCGAGGCGCATCAGCTTGCCTTTCTGGCCGAATACCGATGCAAATTGGTCCATGATACCGCAGTTCACGCCAACATATTTGTGTTCTGTGGCCTGTCCGGCAAGCACCATATCCCACTTCGACACCTTGTTGTCGCCAAAGAGATCGTTCAGCGCATAGGCAAAACAGCTCTCCAAGGCTGCGCTTGAAGACATACCTGCACCCAATGGAACGTCACCGGCAAAGGCGGCATTGAAAGGTTTGACGTCTACGCCGAGCGCTTTCATCTCCTGCACAACGCCGTAGATGTATCGTGCCCACGTTGCAGAGGGACCTTTGGGGTCGTTGATGTCAAAGTTCACCTTGTCTTTGAGGTCGATGGCGTAGACGTTGCAAGTTTTCTGTCCGTTGGGACGCACTTCGGCCATGATGCCCTGCTCAACAGCTCCCGGGAACACAAATCCCCCATTATAATCGGTGTGTTCACCGATGAGGTTGATACGTCCGGGAGATGCGTAAATATTTCCGGTCTTACCATCAAAGTGCTTGATAAATCGGCTTCTTACAAATTCTATATCCATAGTTATAATATTTTAAAAGGTTTATAAGTCGTCAATGTTTATTTGCTCAGCCCAACCTTGGATCCCCAGTTGCAGAACCAGATGATGTAGGCATAGAATATGAACAGGCAAAGGGTGGCGGCGATAACGCCCGTAAGGTCAACGATGATACCCATCAGAGGCATCAGGATGGCTGCACCAATCACACCAGTGTTGATAATGCCTGTAGCCGTCTTGGTATGCGGACCGAGTTCCTGTAGGCCGAGATTGAAAATCAGAGGCCACATGACAGAATGGAACAAACCGGCTGCGAGCATGGCGTAGATGCCTGTCATGCCGGGAAGTACAATGGAGAGTCCAATGCAGGCGGCACCCAATATCAAGCATGCGGACAAGAGTTTTCTCGGCTCAAACTTCGCGAGAATGGCGGCGCCGAGGAAACGGCCGACCATCATACCGCCCCAATAGAATGCGAGGAACGAAGTGGCTACGGCTGCATAGTTTTCGGCATATTCGGGCATTGCCTTGAACTTATAAGGCAACATCGATGGAACACCAATCTCTACACCCATATACATGAATATGGCCAGTGCGCCCAACCATACATGCGGATATTTGTAGACGCTACTTTTGTATTCGCGCGGTTTACCGGAAGCCTCTGCCTGTTCACGCTCGTCGATCTTCGGCAGCTTCATGAATACTAAAATACCGCATATAACCAGCGTGAAAATACCCAGACCGAGGAAAGGACCGGGAACGGCACTTGGCTCCGGAGCCTGTCCCTTGATAATTACATAGGTGATGAACAATGGAGCAAGCGTTGTCGCTACAGAGTTGAGGGCTTGGCTCAGTGTCATTCGGAAGGCACCCTTCTCCGGACTTCCTAATACCATGACATAAGGGTTGGCCACATTCTGGAGCATCACAACACCACAGGCAACGAGACACATACTGGCCAGGAACACGGTATAGACGTTGGCCTGACTTGCAATGGCAGAGTTGATACCGATAGAATTGATGACAAAGCCGATGCCGGCAACGGCAAGGCCCAATAGAAGCGTTCCTTTGTAGCCAATCTTGTTCATCAACATGGCGAAGGGAACGCTAAGCAGATAGGCTCCATAGAATGCTGTATTGACATACTGGCCTTGTTGGGCCGATAGATCGAAGGCCTTGGAGCAGAAGGCAATCATAGAGTTGTTCATTGTAGTTATAAATCCGATGAGGAAGCATACAATGAACATTACGACAAGAGCGAACGTATAGTTCGGTCTTTGGTTTGTTAGGTTTTGTCCCATTTTTTAATTATAGTTAAAGATTCATTCCTAATAGAAAGTGATAAGAGAGAGACAGGCTGCAGCTGTTTCACAACATACTGCCTGTCTCTCTCTTATGCGCTTATCGAATACCAAAACGGTAGATAGTCTTTTGTTGGTATTGTTGTTCCGGTTTCAGAACTACGGATGGGAAGTAGGGGCGGTTGGGCGAGTCAGGGAAGTGCTGACATTCGAAACAAATGGCTGAACGACGTGGGAATGTGGCACCGTTCTGGCCCTTGTAACCATCGGCCCAGTTGTCTGTGTAGAGCTGTACACCGGGCTCTGTGGTGTACACCTCCATCATTCTGCCGCTTATCGGCTCGACAACTCTTGCAGCGAAACTCAACTCGCCTTCTTCTCTTTTGTTCAGCACAAAGCAGTGGTCATAGCCAGCGCCATGCTTGATTTGCTCATGGTCTGCGTCAATATCTTTGCCCACTTCCTTGGGTTTGCGGAAATCGAATGGAGTGCCTTCCACAAATCGAATCTCTCCCGTTGGAATTGATGTGTCGTCAATGGGCAGGTAGAAGTCTGCGTTGATTTCGCAAATAAGGTTTTCAATGGTGGGAGTGGGATTTGCTATACCCGAAAGCGAGAAGAAACCGTGACTTGTGAGGTTAATAACGGTTTTCTTGTTGGTACATGCCAGATAGTCTATTTGCAGCTCATTGTCGTCGGTCCATGTATAGACAACGGTGGTCTTCAATTCGCCGGAATATCCTTCTTCTCCATAGGCGGCAATGTAATGCAACACAAGTGTGTGGTCATTCATCAGTTCCGGATCCCACACCCTGGCGTTGAAACCCCTCAGTCCGCCGTGCAGGGCGTTGGGGCCGTTGTTTACAGGCACTGCGTATTCCTTGCCGTGCAGGGTAAACCTGCCCTTAGCTATGCGGTTGCCGTATCGTCCGATCAGTGTGGAGAGATAAGGCTCCGGAGAGTTGATAGCGTCTTGAATATTGTCGTGTCCTTGAATTACGTTTGCTCTCTTACCGTCCTTGTCGGGGACCATTATTGCAACTAAGGCACCTCCATAATTGGTAATGGCAACTTCATTTCCTTGGCTATTCTTCAAAATAAATAGGTCAGTCTTTTTACCGTCCACTGTGGTCTGAAAGTCCTCACGTTTCAGACCACAGATGTTTTCTGTGTCAGTTGTGTTATTCATAAAAGCAAGTTTTTAGTTATATAAATCCTTTCTGCAAAGTAAACAAAATAAAACGATAATTACAAACCAATATGTAGAAAAAGTGAGGACGTTTGTGTTAAAAATCATTTAAAGTCAGCAAATCCGCAACAATGTAGCTTGAGCCACCTACAAATATGAAATCTTGTTCATCGGCATCGCGTTGCGCTTGTTGATAAGCCTGAGCCACGGTGGGATAACAATTTCCCTGCAAATGGTGTTTTTGGCCGAGCTGCATGACCTTTTCAGCGGGTATGGCACGTTTGGACGATGCTTGAGTCCAATAATACCGTGCTTTCTGGGGAAGCATAGCCATCACGTGGTCGATGTCTTTGTCATCGACCATACCGAATACAATTCTGAGATGTTTGCAGGATTGGGCAAGGATTTGCTTGGACAGAAAGGCCCATCCTCCAACATTGTGGCCGGTATCGCATACCGTTTTCGGCCGATTCCTTACTATTTGCCATCGTCCCATCAGGCCTGTGAGGGCGGAAACGCGCGCCAATCCGTTTTTGATGGCAGTGGAAGAAATGCGGAGCAGAAGAGCCCGCCCGTCTCCGTCGCCCTGCAAAATGCGTATGGCGGTGAGTACGGTATTGGTATTTCTCACTTGGTAATCGCCCCCAAGCTCGCCGTAAAGTTCACCGAAGTGCCGTGTGTGGTAATGTCGGCCGCCTGTATTGACGGCTTCTGATTCCAAAATTTCGGGCATATCTTCGGCAAAACAGATGAGTGAATGATGTTGTTTTGCGGTTTTTTCAAACACCGGTCGGGTCTCATCCGTTGCTTCGCCGATTACTACCGGCGTGTTCTCCTTGATGATTCCGGCTTTCTCTCCGGCAATTTTCGCCAATGTGTTACCCAAGAATTGGGTGTGGTCAAAGCTGATGTTGGTGATGACAGAAAGAATGGGGGAGATGATGTTAGTGCAGTCCAGACGTCCGCCAAGCCCCACTTCAATGACGGCAATGTCCACTTGCTGCTCCTTGAAATACAGCAGAGCCAGCGCGGTGGTTAGCTCGAAGAACGAGGGATGCAAAGGCTCGAAGAAGTCTTTCCCCTTTTCCACAAAGTCTATCACCCTTTCCTCGCTGATGCATTTGCCGTTTACGCGTATCCGCTCGCGGAAGTCCACAAGGTGGGGTGAGGTGTAAAGCCCAACTTTATAGCCTGCCTCTTGCAGTATGGCAGCTATGCTGTGGGAACACGATCCCTTCCCGTTGGTTCCGGCAATATGTATGGTTTTATAGGCTTTATGGGGATGCCCGAAGTGTTCATCGAGGGCGATGGTGTTGCCCAATCCTTCTTTATAGGCACTCCCGCCGACGTGTTCGAAGACGGGATAACTGTTGAACAAATAAGTTACGGTATCTTGATAGGTTGCCATGGTTTAGAAATGATAAAGGTCATGGAAACGAAGATGATGATGTCGAAATCTTGTTCCTGAACATCATCATCTTTATGGATTTAGTTGAAGTAGTTTTTGAATTTGTTAAAAATACTCCGTTTCGTGTTGCTGTCTCCCTCGAAGTTGCTGCTGCCCTTGAGCGATTCTATCGCGTTTCGTTCTTCTTTCGACAGCGTTTTGGGCACATACACGCTCATATTAACAATGAGGTCTCCCATGCCCCTTCCGTAGCCTTGAACGGCCGGCAGTCCTTTTCCTCTGAGACGCACACTCTTTCCCGGTTGTGTTCCGGGCTCTACTTTCATTCTCACGCGCTTGTTGTCGATGGTGGGAATCTCCACACTTCCACCGAGTGTCGCGGTGGGGAAGTCCAACAGAAGGTTGTAGATCACGTCCTGATGGTCGCGTACAAAGGTGTCATTGGGCTCTTCCTCGACAATTACCTGAATATCGCCGTTGATACCATTTCTGGGTCCTGCGTTTCCTTTGCCGTTCACGTTGATCACCATCCCTTCTTCTACACCTGCGGGAATGTTGATTTCCACCACTTCTTCTCCCTTCACGGTGCCGGTGCCACCACATACATTACATTTGTTCTTGATGATAGTGCCTTCGCCGTGACAGGTGGGGCACTCGCTCTGGGTGGTCATCATGCCGAACACCGAACGCACCGTTCGATTGACCATACCCGCTCCATGACACGTCGGACACGTCTCCGGGTTGGCGCTTCCTTCGGCTCCCGTGCCGTGACAGTGGTTGCACACAACATCTTTGCGCACTTTGAATTTCTTGGTAACGCCGCTGGCCACGTCTTGGAGAGAGAGTCTTACTTTCAGGCGAAGGTCACTTCCACGATAGGTCCGCTTCCGACCTCCTTCCTGACTTCCTCCAAATCCGCCGAATCCTCCAAATCCGGCACCATGCCCACCGAAGATGTCGCCGAACATGGAGAATATATCGTCCATATCCATGCCACCGCTCCCGAAACCTCCGAATCCGCCCTGTGGTCCGTTGAAACCGAATTGGTCGTATTGCTGACGTTTCTGGGGGTCGTGCAGCACCTCGTATGCTTCTGCAGCCTCCTTGAATTTTTCTTCTGCTTCTTTGTTATTGGGGTTGCGGTCGGGGTGATATTTGATGGCCATCTTGCGATAGGCTTTCTTGATTTCGTCTTCCGACGCGTTCTTATCAATTCCGAGCACCTCGTAGTAATCTCTTTTCTCTGCCATTTGCTATTGTCTTGTTGAGAAAATAATTGTTAGTAACATCCATGAATGGGAAACCTTCGCCTCCCACGCATGCGCTTTGGGCAAGGCCTGTATCTTACTGGCCGACGGCTACTTTCGCGTGGCGTATCACCTTGTCGTTCATGGTATAGCCAGTCTGAACGCAGTCAATGACTTTGCCTTTCTTGTCGTCTCCCATGCCCGGCACCATTGCCACTGCTTCGTGGTAGTCGGTATCAAAGTCCTGTCCTTCGGTTTCGATTTGCTTCACGCCGATGCTTTCCAGCGACTTCACGAATTTGTTGAATATCATGCGCGTGCCCTCCTTGATGGCGGCCGCGTCTTCACTCTCGTCGGCAACGGCACGTTCAAAGTCGTCGAGAATGGGAAGAATGGCGGTCACGGTCTTGGCTCCGCCGTTCTGTATCAGCTCCATCTTTTCCTTGATGGTCCTCTTTTTATAGTTCTCGAACTCGGCAATGGTCCTCAACAGTTGGTCCTTGAGGGCTGCAATCTGGCTTTGAGCCTCCTCCAGCGGGTCTTTCTCCACGTCGTTTTCGGCTTCGGTTTCAGCAGCTTCGGTTTCGTCCTCAGCTTCTGCAGTCTCGTTGTTCACCGTTGTTTCGTCCTGAGTTTCCTCCGTCTGAACGTCATTGTCTATGGGGATGTTGTTTTCTTCCATCTCCCGGTTTACCTTATCTTTATTATTTTTCTTCATGATGATATGTTTTACGCTTAGTTGTTGAGCAAAAAACATGCCATTATTTACGCGTGGTAGATAATGGCAAGCTTTTATCAGTTGTACATCTGTGCTTTCTGTTCTTTTATCTGCTCATCATAGATGTATTCGTCGTAGGGCATGAGCTTGTCGATGGTGCCCTTTGGCGTCAGTTCTATGATTCGGTTAGACACGGTCCGAATGAACTCGTGGTCGTGGCTGGCGAACAGGATGTTGCCCTTAAACTGCATCAGATTGTTGTTGAATGCCTGAATACTTTCCAAGTCAAGGTGGTTGGTTGGCGTGTCGAGAATCAGACAGTTGGCGTTTTGCAGCTGCATTCTGGCTATCATACAACGCATCTTCTCACCTCCGGAGAGCACATTGACACACTTTTCCACCTCTTCCTGACGGAACAACATTCTGCCCAGATAGGCCTTCATGGCCACCTCGTTGCCCGGTCCATACTGGCTGAGCCAGTCCACGAGGTTAAGGTCGCTTTCAAAGAAGCTGGTGTTGTCGAGTGGCAGATAGGCCGTCGTGATGGTCACACCCCACTTATAGGTGCCGCCGTCGGCCTCTCGGTTGCCGTTGATAATTTCAAAGAGCGCGGTCATGGCCTTGGGCGTGTGGCTCAGGAACACCACTTTCTGACCTTTCTCTATATTGAAACTCACGTGGTCGAACAGCACTGTTCCGTCCGCATCGACAGCCTTCAAGTCTTCCACTTCCAATATCTGGTTGCCCGGCTCACGCTCCATTTGGAAAATGATGCCCGGATATTTACGGCTTGAGGGCCGAATCTCCTCAACGTTCAGTTTCTCCAACATCTTCTTGCGCGAGGTGGTCTGACGGCTTTTTGCCACATTGGCAGAGAAACGGCGGATAAATTCCTCAAGTTGTTTCTTCTTTTCCTCAGCCTTCATCTTTTGGTTTTGAGCTTGGCGCAGCGCCAACTGCGAACTCTCGTACCAGAAACTGTAGTTGCCTGAGAATACGGTCACTTTGCCAAAGTCGATGTCGATGGTCTGCGTGCTCACGGCGTCGAGGAAGTGACGGTCGTGGCTCACCACAAGCACGGTCTGTGTCTCGTCGATATTCCCCAGATAGTCCTCCAGCCACTCCACAGTCTCAAGGTCCAAGTCGTTGGTCGGCTCGTCGAGCAGCAGGTTGTCGGGTTTGCCAAAGAGCGCCTTGGCCAACATCACGCGCACTTTCACGTTGTTCGACAGCTCGCCCATGATTTTTTGGTGCAGAGGCTCCTGCACACCGAGGTTTTGCAACAGCTGTGCGGCGTCGCTCTCTGCCTCCCAACCGTTCATCTCGGCAAACTTCTCTTCCAGTTCGGCAGCGCGGTTGCCATCCTCCTCAGTCATTTCGGCCTTTGCATACAGTGCCTCGCGCTCTTTCATGTTGCTCCACAGAGTTTCGTGCCCCATGAGCACCGTGTCCATCACGGTGAAAGCGTCGTGCTTAAAGTGGTCTTGTTCCAATACGGACAGGCGTTCGCCCGGCCCCATCTCCACTGTTCCCTTGCTGGGTTCGAGGTCGCCGCTGATAGCGCGGAGGAGGGTCGATTTGCCCGCTCCGTTGGCCCCGATGACCCCGTAGATGTTCCCACGCGTGAACTTCACGTTCACATCTTTATAAAGCACTCTCTTGCCAAATTGGATGGCGAGATTTGTCAGTGTAATCATTTATGCTTCTTACCTTAATTGATTTTGTGAAATTTGGTGCAAAGGTACAACAAAAAAGCATAATATTCTAATTTTAAACCTAAAAAGCAACAGTGATCATTGTGTATTTCCAAAAATTTATTTCTGTGATATTTAGACGCTTGGGCAAAGTGCTGACTGTGGCGCAGACCCATGAAAATGTCATGAAAACTTCACTGTGAAACGGTCTGAATTTAATGACGAAATAGAAATTCCGAAGTCCCTTTTTGCGTCTTGCAGCCCGATTTTCGCATCGAAAATTCGGGCAGCCGATGCGATGAGGCCTTTGTGGCATTGCGTTTAAGGCTTAGTCGCACGGCCGTTTGGGCGTAACGGACCCACGTTGAAGGCTTAGACGCAGTGCGGTTGAGCCTTAGTCGCAATGCGTTTAGAAAACTATTT